>JAHIMW010000049.1 GCA_018896355.1 Pseudomonadota bacterium | reverse complement strand
GCAAGGGCAGGGGTTAAATCGCGCCGAATGAACGTCTTCGTGAATCAGGTCCCGTTTCGAGGGGTCCGAGTCAGCGAGGAAACGCCGGGAACGGGAAGAGAGGCAGGATGCCGATCAGACTACATATAAATAATAGATGATTTCGCACAAAAGGAGATCCCGAAAGAAGAAATAAAAAGGAAGATGAAATTGGCCTGTAAAAAAGGATGTTTTAGATGTTGCATGGCCCCCATAATTGACATTAACGGAATTGAAATATGTGGCATCTCATGGTATGCATCAGAAAAATTAATTGGTGATGTTAGAAAGACAGTAAAATCTCAGTTAATCAATCACCGGACATCTACTCAGTGCCCATTTTTAGTTGATAGCATTTGCGCCATTTATACCGTCCGGCCGATAACTTGCAGACAATTTCATATAATTGGAGAACCATGCGGCGAAAAGGAAGATGTATTAATAACGAGACCACAAGATATCTGGGCTGCAAACAGAACTATTGGAAAAAAAGTTGCAATAAAGATACTGCCCTTTTTTGGAATACATAATAGAAAAAAACAGGAAAGTGCATTTGAACGTGGATTTATAGCGGCTGTTTCAAAACCTATGCACCGATTAGACATGAAAATCTTTTATGAAGTTATGGAGCTTTTTGATAACGTATAATTCAACACATCCATTCTCAGGGCGGACCGTATAGCGGATAGATACCTGATTCCCTTTAAAATGCAGACGGGTAATCCGGAAGCGGCGCAAGCTCAAGCTACAAAACACTTCTGGAGATTCGCTAGAACAAAGAAACAAAACCATTAACCACAAGTGGAAAACCTCGCAGAACTGAGGCGGACGCAGGCAAAATGGGTAGCTCCGAGATACGGCGTAAGCTTGATGAACTGCATATCGACTTCGAAGGGGTCACTGGCTCATCATTCAACCATTTCTACTGCCCTTTTTTGTTTCGTGACGAAGACGTAGATATCTGCCAAGGGCACATAGTCAACTCTGATTTTCCGAACTCTTCTAGGCGTTGGACTGTTCAACGGGCGGATGTTGACCATTTTTTCGGGGCCTTTTTCGAATCTGACTTTGTCAGCATACAATATCGTGAAGGAGTTACGCCCGATAAGGTGCTTCTCAGCAAGGAGTTATCAAAAAAGTATCCACCACAGATCCTCGTAAACGGTAAACCGGTGGATCACTTCTTTGCACGAGGCACAGTTCCGCCCCACTTCAGTGAACTTCTGATTCAGGGATCAGACAAGCAGGTACGGCTTGGCCTTAAGATTCATCCAACAGAGCTATTGGTATCACCAGACATGAAATGGGAAATCGAAATCAACAAAGACGTTAGGCTCGCAGCAATGGTCTCTCTACTCAAGGCAGCCCACCTAACGCTCTTCGACATGATCGGGTACAGGTATGTGTTTTCGGCTGGTGGATATTTTCTTGGTTACACTGTACTTGGAGATTTCTTCCTCAAGAACGCAGGAAGCAATAAGGCCAACGTACTTCGAAACGCGGATGGTCATTTCAGGCAGTTTGTCCATATGGTACGACCTGTTTTTCCAGCGGCGCCGGATATTCATGGCAGCGTCGTGGACCGAGTAGTCTATTTGTGTAAATCCGAAGACTCACACCCATGGGCGTTTGTGGTGTTTGTTCGAACTTCGCAGTCTCTGCACGCAATTCTGTGTCCTGTATTCGAAGAGCCTGAAGGAATCGCACGGTTTCTAAAGTTTCTTGAGAACGGGGATGAACATATTGAAGCGTTTCCGTGCGAGTATCGAAAAGATCAGTGGCTGGTTTCTAGAGAATCTCTCACTCTTACTTGGACAAAGACCGGCATTTTATATCCATAGGTGGCTGGCCCAACGACACCATGCAAAGGCTTATTCAGGGATGGGGAGCGCACCCCCGCATACTCTCTACATTACTTCAACAGACAGGGCTGGCACGTCGGGGGCACAGCGCTCGACTCCATCGGCTGGCATGCGACTATTTCCCGGGGCTGCAATTCAGCCTGTGCCCCACATTGGAAATAAGCCCGGTGATCTTGGCCACGGCATTGGGCTGTTTGAGCGCCCGGTAAACGATTTCCATGATCTTGTAATAATCCCTTGTAAACCTGTTGTAGCCCGCCTGGAGCTGCTCCACGGTCATGTTCTTCGGCCTTACGATGACCGTGCCGCCGGTGTATTTCGTATAATCGGTGCAGATGATCCGGCCTTCCCTTTCAAATTTCTTGTAGAATTCGGTCCCCGGATAAGGGATGAGAATGTTGACGGCGACGCTGTCGATCTTGATTTTTTCCAGTACGTCGATGGTCCTGTCGAAAACGTCCGGTGTGTCGGTGTCGAAGCCGAAGATGATCCCCCCGTCCACCATGATGCCGCGATCGTGGAAACGCGCGATGTTGTTCTTGAGGCGATCGACCCTGTTGAAGCCCTTGTTCGCCTCGGAAAGGGTATCGGCGGACACGGACTCGATTCCCACAAAGACGCCGATGCAGCCCGCCTTTGCGGCCAGTAAGAGCAGTTCTTCGTTTTCCGCGAGGAGCACGTGAGATTGCATAAAGAACTTCTTTTCATAAGGGTCATAATCTGGGACCACTTTGAACGGGACCGAACCGCCGCCGATATGAGCTTTATCTTCATGATCGCACCTCACCGAACAGCCTCATAGCCACCGGGGACGCCATGCTTCGAGAAAACGATTTGCCAAAGTTGAACATGCCGGGCGCGAAAGGATCCAGCGCAGTAAAGCAGGTAGTATTTCCATAAGCGGTAGAACCGCTCGCCGTATTTCGCTTTCAATCGATCCCAGCCCGAGTCGAAGTTTTCAAACCAGGCCATGAGCGTCCTGTCGTAATCGGGGCCGATCAGGTGCCAGTCTTCCATGACAAAGCTTTTTTCAACGGCGGCGCCGATCTGCGCAATGGACGGCATATTGCCTCCCGGAAAAAGATATTTGGTCATGAAGGGGTCCGCCGTGGTCGTTGTCGAAAGCTCTTTGCCGATGGTATGCAGAAGAAAAAGGCCGTCATCGGCCAGGCAGCGCCGGGCAACCTGCATGAAATTCCGGTAATTTTTGTAGCCCACATGCTCGAGGACGCCCACGGCGACAATGCGATCGAATGTCCCTCTCAAATCGCGATAGTCTTGGAGCTTGATTTCAACCGGGAGCCCCGCGCATATTTTCCTGCCCAGGTCCGCCTGCTCCCTGGAAACGGTGACCCCGGTCGCCGTGATTCCATATTTTTCGGCGGCGTATTTCATGAAGCCGCCATAGCCGCAGCCGATATCCAGGACCGTCATCCCTTCATGCAATCCCAGCTTCCTGCAGATCAAATCGAATTTGGCTTCCTGCGCCGCGTCCAGGTCCGCGGCTCTCTGCCAGTAGCCGCACGTGTAGGCCATGGATTTGCCAAGCATCAACTCGAACAGATCATTGCCGATATCGTAATGCCTGTCGGCGATCACGAATGCCCTGCGACGGGATTGCTGATTGAACACGCGCGATACCACCGCCCTCAAAAGGAGCGGCCAGCCTGGTTTGATTTTTTGCTCCAATTGCGCGCGCAATATGCGGCAGATGAATTAAGCGGAGTCAGGGGAAATGCTTCGATATAGGTTTCCGTGGAAAGTTTCTATCGTAAGAATCGGTTTGCCGTTCCGGTCAATCCCAATAGAAAGTCGAAAAGATCTTCATCTTTGCGACTTTCTATTGGCTTAATCGGATCGCCTTCAATATCGCGACGGGGATTTTACACTTGCCACGGTCCCGGCGCTTTCCACGTCAGCGGGAGGGGTTGATGATTTACCAAATGCTCAACGACCGGTTTGAGAAAAGCAGAAACGGCATGAACCGCCTCCGCGAAGGTATCCGCACCGTCGGTCATCCGATTCTTACGGAGGAAGGCCTTCCATTGGACCGTTTTCGTTTCGTCCTTCATGAATGTTTCGGTAAAGGCGATCGGATCGGCCGGAATGTCGGTGTGGCGCTTCGAGAAGGTTTCCGCAATCGCAGCCGCCAGCGTCTTGCCGTCGAACTTAAACTGCCGGGAAAGGAGTCGAATGTCCCAGAAATCCTTCATGCGGCTGTTCATAACGCCATGTCTGATCATCGCCTCGAACTTCTCGGCAATCGTGCTCTCCCGACTGTATCCACGGACCTGCGGCGCCGGCAGATCGAGAATGGTGGGATAAGTCATCAGCTTTGGAGGCGGAACCACAACGTCGCCGAACCCAACATCAAGCTGAATGGCGATCCGCGCGGTATCCAGCGCCCCGTGGAAGCGGACACGCACCCCTTCGTAGTCGGCGTCCTCAGTGATTCGCTCTCCCCGAACACTGTCCGGATCGAAAACAACCCCATCCGGCTTCACCTCCTGACGGCATATCTCCCGGACCATGTCGATAACGGCTTCAGGGTTGTTTTTCATCCTTCCCAGCATGTCGATGTCCATTGTGGAGCGAGCGGCGCGCGCTTCCCACACCAGGAGCATCAGCGCCCCTTTGAGAATGAATTTCCCCGCGTGGGATGACCGGGAAAGTCGGTACAAAAAACGCTCGATCGCGTAGTATTGGAAAAGCTCGTTGAAGGGTCGGGCGGATTCTTTTGACTTGTCGAGTAGGCGTTGATGAACGGAAGCAGCAATGTTCCGGGGACGGGGGTTCGTCATAGCGTTGCCTCCAGATAAGGGCGCATAACCTTTTCCACGCGGCATATCCGGGTAAAATGCACGAGCGTGTCCGCCTTGAACCGTTTGCGCTGCCGATAGAGCTTCAGGGCCTCCAGGACGACATCGAGGCCTATCTTGTTGCGGTATTTGAAGCAGTCGACAAGGGTCTTCTCCGGGCTGTAGATCCGCACCTGGATGCCGTCCATGTCATGCTCCTCCACCCCTTCTTCGAATGCGTGGCCCTGGAACCAGAAGATCCTGAGCGGCGGATACTCCAGGCGGGGCGGTTCGGCGCCGCGCGGCAGGGCGAGATAGATCTCATGGGGAATCTCAGACGTCATCTCATGCCAGGAGAGGGCGGAAATGAGACAGATCACACCCTTCGGGACCTTCAGGGCGACGGTTGCGAGATCCGGGTTTCCCATCGCCGGCATGTCGGCAAAGCGATACATCCCGCGCCCCAGCCGCTCTACAGCCCCCTGATCGCGCATAGCGTAAAGGATCCGGGGATGGATGCCCGCCTTGATCGCCTCCCCAGTGCGAAAGGCGCCGCTTTGCGAGCGGAGCAGATCCTTGGCCCTCTGTACGGCCGCCTTGTCTGTATTACCGATGTTTGGTTCCATGGATAAAATTACCTGCATAAGTTTTTATTTGCTGGTAATACTATCCAAGACGGTTTGATATAGCAAGAGAATTTATCTGCAGATAATACGAAAAACCTTCGGATCTCCTCCGCCAAGGGTGGCAAAGACGAGGAGGTTTATCTTCCGGGGTTTAACCCTGGGGGGTTCTTTTTTGTCTGTAGGTTGGAAATGGATTTGACACGCATAAAAAAAGGGGTCGGCAACGATACCGAACCCCTTGTATTTGTTTTGGTAGTCCCACGGGGGCTTGAACCCCGGTTTCCGGCGTGAGAGGCCAGCGTCCTAACCACTAGACGATGGGACCATGAATGGGAACGGATATTAAACCCTGAAGGACATCATCCGCATGCTCGACCAGCAAAACTACTCCTACACCAACTTCTCGCAGGAGGGATCTTTTCTACTGAATGATAGCAAAATTGTCAAGGCCAAAATCAACCGCGGGCCTTGATCCGATCGATCGCCCGCCGGATTTTCCGAATCACCCGTTCCTTCCCCAGTGTGACCATTACCTCGTCGATCCCGGGACTCACGGTCTTCCCCGTCAGGGCGACGCGGAGCGCCTGTGCGATCCATTTGAGCTTCGTCCCCCGCTCCTCGGCCAGGGCCCGGAGAAAGACCTCCAGCCCATCCTTCGAGTAATCCGCAATGTCGGGAATCCGTTCGACAACAGACTCCAGGTGGCCGGCATATTCAGGCGTCAGGAATTTCGCCGCCGCCTCAGGATCGTAATCCACCTCTTCCCGGAAGAAGAAGGAACCGGAATCGGCCATCTCCACGAGGGTCTTCGACCGCGTCCGGAGGTTCTCCGCCGCCTGTGCGACAAACCCGCTGTCCGAGACATCGAAACCCTTCCTCTCCCAAAAAGGGGTCGCCACCTCCACCAGTTTTTCGGCCGGGCAGGTCGTGATGTAATGCTGGTTCAGCCAAAGAAGCTTCTCCGGATTGAAGATGGCCGCCGATTTTCCCACTGCCTCCAGCGAAAATGCGCGGATGAGCTCCTCCATCGTGAAGATCTCCTGGTCGCCGTGCGACCAGCCGAGCCGGACCAGGTAGTTCACCAGCGCCTCGGGCAAATACCCCATCTCCTGATAGGCCATCACCGACGTCGCCCCGTGGCGCTTGCTGAGTCTCGCCTTGTCGGAACCCAGGATCATCGGGACATGGCCGAACAGCGGCACCTCGCACCCCAACGCCTCGTAGATCAGCATCTGCTTCGGGGTATTGTTCACGTGGTCGTCCCCCCGGATGACATGGGTGATCCCCATCTGGGCGTCATCTACGACGACCGCGAAGTTGTAGGTCGGATACCCGTCGGCCCGTTCGATAATCAGGTCGTCCAACTCCTCGTTGCTGAAGGAGATGGCCCCCTTGATCAGGTCGCGCATGACGGTCACGCCCACATCCGGGCAGCGGAACCGCACAACCGACTCCGGCGATCGAATCAACCCCCTGTCCCGGCAAGTTCCGTCGTATTTGGGCTTCCTCCCCTCGGCGAGGGCCTTCTTCCGCTTGGCCTCCAGCGCCCCGGGCGAACAGGTGCAGTAGTAGGCCTTCCCCTCGTCGATCAGCTTCTGCACCATCTCCCGGTGGATGCCCACCCGCTCCGCCTGGAAGTAAGGTCCCTCGTCCCAGTTCAAACCGAGCCAGGTCATCGCGTCCAGGATGGCCCGTGTCGATTCGTCCGTCGAGCGCGCCTGATCGGTATCTTCGACCCTGAGGACGAACGTGCCTCCGCACCGCCGCGTATAGAGCCAGTTGAACAGGGCCGTCCGGGCGCCGCCGATATGGAGGAAGCCGGTCGGCGACGGGGCAAAACGCGTTCTAACCTTATCATTCATCATCTTCATCACCTGATGGAAATTAGCCGCCGGAACTCGTATGTCTGAAAACCGGGTTGATCATCACTTAAAACGCTACGCCATATAGGTCCACATCCGGTCTTTTGTCAAGGCGGATTTGGAAGCCAGAGCCGCCCCCAATCGCCAACGACCACGAAATTATGCTTGACAATTCAGCCGATTTAGAATTTACTTCAACGCTTTATTCGGCAGCTTTCCGTTTGGGGAAGGAACCGTTTTCAACAGCGGGAAAGGGATATTTTTTGAAGATCAACGTCAGCAACATCCCCGAAGAGGGGATAAACCTCCGGTTCGAAAGGAACGGAGAATGGTTCCAGCAGCGCCTGCCGGAGACGGGGTCGGGTGGTTTCGTCCTGGACCGGGTAGACGTCGCCTGCGCCATCCGGAGGATGAAGGAAAACGTCTTTATCGAAGGGAGCGTTGCGATCGCCGCGGAGATGCCCTGCAGCCGCTGTCTGGAAACGACCCGTTTGTCGCTCCAATCTTCATTGCATTATACGTTCGCCCCTCCCCCTTCCCTGCCGCAGGAGGATGTGGAGCTGAGCGCAACGGATCTCGATTTCGCCTACTACGAGGAGGATGCAATCGATCTGGACGCGGCGGTCTTCGAACAGATCCTGCTGCAGATCCCGTTCAAACCGCTCTGCGCGGAGTCCTGCCGGGGGCTTTGTCCCCATTGCGGCGCCAACCTGAACGCGGCAAGTTGCGATTGTCGGGGCGAACTCCTCGATGAACGGCTTGCCATTTTGAAACAATTCAAGGCTCAACCTTAAGGAAAGAGGGGTTACACATTATGCCAAATCCAATCAAGAGACATTCAAAATCCAGAAAAAACATGAGAAGGGCTCACGATTTTCTGAAGCCGGTCACGGTTTCCGCATGTCCGCAATGCCATGAGCCCAAGCTGCCCCACCATGTCTGCCCCAACTGCGGCACCTACAGGGGCAGGGAGATCGTCCCGATCGAAAAGGCATCCTGAACCACCGGAAGAGGGAATACACATGGGTAGATTCGCTCTCGTCTTTCCGGGGCAGGGGTCGCAACACCCCGGGATGGGTCAGGATCTGTACCGCGGACATCAGAGCGTGAGAGATCTGTTTGCCGAGGCCGGGAATGTCCTCGGTACGGACATGGTGTCACTTTGTTTCACAGGGCCTCAGGAACTCCTCGATCTGACGGTAAACACGCAGATCGCCGTCCTCACGGTGGAGATTGCAGCCTGGCGGGCCTTTTCCGAACGGGTGGCGGTGAAACCCCTTGTCATGGCGGGTCACAGTCTCGGGGAGTATACCGCCCTGCATGCGGCCGGCGCTGTCGGCCTGCGTGATTGCCTTTCCGTTGTTCACCGGAGGGCGCAGCTCCATCAGGAGGCCGTCCCTGTTGGCGAAGGCGCGATGGCGGCCATTCTCGGCCTCCCGCGGGAGGAGGTGGAGGCGTTGTGCCGTGAACGCGACGCTGAAGATCATGCCGTGGCCGTCTCCATCGAAAATGCCCCCGGCCAGATCGTCATCTCCGGGCACACGGGGGCCGTCTCGGAGGTGATCGAGGCGGCGGGAACCAGAGAGGGCGTCCGGGCGGTCCTTCTTCCGATCAGCGTCCCCTGCCACTGCCGTCTGCTGCGAGGGGCTGCCGAACGGTTCGCGACCGCTCTCGGAGAAATCGCGTTTGGGGATTGCGAGCCCCCCGTGATTCCCAACTGCGACCCCTTGCAACTCCACTCGCGGGAACGGACGCAGGAGCTCCTCGTCCGTCAGATCACCTCCCCCGTCCGGTGGCGGGAGACGATCGCAAGGATGGCAGAGATGGGCGTCGACACCATCGTGGAGATCGGCCCCAAAAGGATCCTTTCCGGACTGATCCGGCGGATCGACCGGCGGTTCCGTCTCCTCAACGTCGAAGACGAGGCATCGCTGGAAATGACCGCGGCGGCGTTGAATGGTGATGTACCCGAAAAAAATTGTTGATATCGTGATTCCGGAACGGGAGAATAAACCCATGCATCGGAAAATGTATTCGGATCCCTGCCGCGGCAGGGGTTATTCTATAAGGAGGGAGTTTTCATGACACTGGAAGAAAAAGTCATCGGCATTATCGTGGAGCAATTGGATGTTACACGGGAGGAGTGCGTTCCCGAGGCCTCGTTTATCGACGATCTGGGGGCCGATTCCCTCGACCTCGTCGAACTGATCATGGAGATGGAGGAAACCTTCGACATTCAGATCGCCGACAACGAACTCCAGCAGATCCGCTCGATCAAGGATGTCCTGGATTACCTCCGGAACAAGGGCGTCGCATGGCATGAGTAGCATCCGTCAGCCTGTGCCGTCCGCCGCGAAGGCTCCGTCGCCGGCCGGCGATCCGACGCGGCACAAAAAGGGGGAACTGTTGAAAAGAAGGGTCGTTATAACAGGCATGGGCGCCGTCACACCGCTCGGCAACACCGTCGCAGAGACCTGGGAAGGGATCTGCCGCGGAAGATCCGGCGTCGCGCCCATAACCCGTTTTGACTCTACGGCCTTCGAGACAAAGATCGCCGGTGAAGTCAAGGGGTTCGACCCGCTTCGGTACGTAACCAAGAAAGAGCGGCGGCGTGTCGATGATTTCATCGTCTACGCCCTGGCCGCCGCCGAAATGGCCGTGGCCGATGCCGGGCTGATAATCGGAGAGGAAGGGGCGGAACGGACCGGCGTGATCATCGGCTCCGCGATCGGTGGGCTGGCCACGATTGAGAAGGAAAAAGAGGCGATCTTCCAGGGGGGGCCCCGAAAGATGTCCCCGTTTACCATCCCCGCCGCCCTGGCCAACCTCGCGGCAGGCCATGTCTCGATTCGATTCCGGGCGAAGGGGCCGATCAACTGCACCGTGACGGCCTGCGCTTCGGGAACCTGCGCGATCGGGGACGCCGCCCGGATCATCGCCGACGGTTACGCCGATGTGATGATCGCCGGAGGGGTGGACGCGGCGGTCACCCCGCTCTGCGTCGCCGGATTCAATGCGATGCGGGCGCTCTCCCGGCGCAACAACGAACCCCAAAAGGCAAGCCGCCCTTTCGACCGCGACCGCGACGGCTTCGTGATCAGCGAGGGTTCAGGGGTCGTCATCCTCGAGGCCCTGCCGCATGCGCTGGAGCGGGGCGCCCGGATCCAGGGCGAACTCGCAGGTTACGGCGTCACAAGCGACGCCTTTCACATGGCCGCCCCGCCGCCGGGGCATGAGGGCGCCGCCCGCTGCATGAAGGCCGCGCTGCAGGATGCGGTAATGGACGCCGAGGAAATCGACTACATCAACGCCCACGGGACCTCCACGCCTCTGAACGACGCCTGCGAGACGGAGGCCATCAAGACGCTCTTCGCGGAACACGCGCAGCGGCTCGCCGTCAGTTCGACCAAATCGATGACGGGCCACATGCTCGGCGCGGCCGGAGCGGTGGAGGCGATCCTCTGCCTGAAGGCGATCGGCGAGGGGGTGCTTCCCCCGACGATCAACCTGGACCACCCGGACCCCGCCTGTGACCTGGACTACGTCCCCCATCAGGCGAGGAAGAAGGAGATCCGGACGGCGATGTCCAACACCTTCGGCTTCGGCGGGGTGAATGCCGTCCTGATCCTCCGGAAATTTGAGGGATAGGAATGACGGCAGAGGAAATCATCATCGGCGCGGACCATGGGGGCTTTTCGCTGAAAGAGTCGCTTAAACCCTTCCTTGCGGAGATGGGGTTCGCCGTTACCGACGTCGGAACGGACAGCGATCGGGCCGCGGATTACCCCGATTTCGGCGCAAAGGCGGCCGGGGCGGTTTCCGCCGGCCTTTTCCGGAGGGGGATTCTCATCTGCGGGTCCGGTGTGGGAATGTCCATTGTCGCCAATCGCTTCCCCGGCGTCCGGGCCGCTCTCTGCCTCGACGAGGAGACGGCGCGCCTGAGCCGGATGCACAACGACGCCAACATTCTGGTTCTCGCGGGAAGAAAAACGGACCCGGAGACGGCGAAAAGGATCGTCCGGACCTGGCTCTCGACCCCGTTCGAAGGGGGGCGCCATCAGGGGCGTCTCGACAAGATCCGCGAGATCGATTTGAACGAAAGGTAAAAGGAACTCATGTCTTATCTGATGCAGGCCGACCCGGAGGTCGCGGAGGCGATCCGCCAGGAAACCCGGCGACAGGCGGGGAAGTTGGAGATGATCGCCTCGGAAAACTTCGTCAGCGAGGCCGTTCTGGAGGCCCAGGGAAGCGTCATGACGAACAAGTACGCCGAGGGCTATCCGGGCCGGCGATACTACGGGGGATGCGAGTTTGTCGACGTCGTGGAGAGGCTGGCCATTGAACGGAGCAAGCAACTCTTCGGGGCGGAACACGCCAACGTCCAGCCCCACGCGGGCGTTCAGGCCAATATGGCGGTCTATTTCACGGCGCTTCAGCCGGGGGACACGATCCTCGGTATGAACCTCTCCCATGGGGGTCACCTTTCGCACGGGAGTCCGGCCAGTTTCTCGGGGAAGCTCTACCGCGGCGTCTTCTACGGCGTGGACCGGAAGACG
>JAHIMW010000048.1 GCA_018896355.1 Pseudomonadota bacterium | reverse complement strand
CGCAGCGTGACACGCTCCAGCGTGATCAGGGGTCTGTTTTTTCGATGCGAACGAAGGTCCAAAGGGTTGTAATCCTCCCGTGCTTCTGATAAGGTGCGCGGCGTCGGGCGAGTCGGTCCCGTCACGGCGCGCCTATGGATAGCAGAAATCTGAAAAAATGCCACACTTTTCCACAGAAATGCAAGGTGGGGACAGATTTCAAATCTGTCCCCGTAATATGTTGAGGAGGAAATAGAATGTTGAACGAACGAGAGGTCTATTTCAACGGGGAGTATCGCCGCTGGGACGAGGCGAACGTCCATGTCATGTCGCACAGTTTCGGGAGAGGTTCGGCGATCTTCGAGGTGATCGGATTCCACGACACGCCGGCAGGACCGGCCGTTTTCCGTCTCGACGAGTACCTGTCCCGTTTTTGGAAATCGGCGTCCCTGCTCGAGATGGAACCGCCCCTCACGCAGGGCGCGTTGCAGGAGGCCGTCCTGACGCTGGTGAAGAGAAGCGCGCTGAAGAGCGGTTTCCTGAAGATGTACGGTTTCTACCCCGAGATCTCCTTCATGATTCTCCCCCCCCGGCGGAAATTTCAGGTGGCCGTCTGTCTGTTTTCTGCGGAAGAGGCGCTCGGTCAGCCGCCGGAATCCGCACCCCGGGGCGTGACCGCCTGTGTCTCGCGGTGGCGGCGACTCGACCCCCGGACCGTTCCGATCGAAGCGAAGGTGGCGGCCAACTATGTCAACGGGATGGTGGCCCGGATGGAGTCGCGGGAGAAGGGGTTCGATTATGCGATCCTGCTCGATACGCAGGGATTTATCGCCGAGGGGGGGACCGAATCGCTCTTTCTGGTCCGCGAAGGCCGTCTTCTGACATCGGCCCTGGGGACGGTTCTGCAGAGCATCACCCGCAAAACCCTGTTAGAGGTTGCCGGGACAATGGGGATTGAAATCTTCACCGGACTTCTGAAACCGGGGGCGCTCGATGAGGCGGATGAGATCTTTTTCTCGGGCACGTCGACCAAGCTTCTCCCGGTTCGGCAGGTGGGAGACCGGATTCTGAATCAGGTTCCCGGACCGCTCACGCAGAGACTCTCCGAACGGATGGCGGCGATCACCTCCGGAGGCGACGAGCAGTTCCGGCATTGGCTCTTTCCCGCCTGACGGAGCATCATAGCAGAGCCAAATTTTTATCGCAGTGAAACACAGTTTGGCGTTTTAAGATCACCAGTTGTGACCTTAAAGACTGGAGGAAAAAGGAGGTCACTTATTCCAGTTGAGACCATCGAGAACAATTCTGCTGATTCGTGGTGCAAAGGTGATACTGGATAGCGATTTGGCGATGCTCTCCAGTGTGTTGAACAGTGAAAAGGCAATCAAATCGCGAAATCAAGGCACCCGAAACCGCGATGACCGTGACGAGGATAAGGATTACGCCACTGAGTTCGTACAGAAGTCCCAAATGCGCGGCTATGAATTCTATGAACATTCGTCCCTCCGGTGTACGGGATGGAACACAGTCTACTGCCTGTATGTTTTGATTTTGATTATCATGATTTCCATTTAAAAAAGACTAAATCCTGGAAATTTGTCAGCCTAAAGAGGAAGTTACCGGTATAATTAGAGATGGCAAAGC
This sequence comes from Pseudomonadota bacterium, assembly GCA_018896355.1. Lineage (GTDB taxonomy): Bacteria > Desulfobacterota > Syntrophia > Syntrophales > UBA5619 > UBA5619. The sequence goes on along the minus strand of JAHIMW010000048.1, from coordinate 18,839 downwards.
CCTTGTGGAGGTCGCCGCAGGCCAGATACCGGTAAATGACCTTCTGTATACCCCCGGCGCAAAATCGACCGGTCACTTTTTCTGCCGTCTCCAGAACGGACCGGTCTTACCGATCTCCTTCATGGTTTGGCCCATCTCACGGGCGTACTCGAACATGTGTGAGACATAATCCTGATCAAGCCGCCGTTTGAAGTAGGGGCCTGAGAAAAGCCGCATCATATCGGGGAGCGGCGTAATTCCTTCGTCGCTGTCTTCGGCGAAGGAGGCCCAATTGCGAACATGCCCTTCCGACCGGAAGAGGTTCATGGTCGCTCAGGCATATCCGACGTCTTCAAACCATTTCCAAAACGGAACGGACACATATGTCATGTATCCGGATGCTTCTTCATTCAGGATCCGGCCGTCCTGGAGCACGACTTGAAGAGGTTCACCACAGTCCAGACAGGGGAAATCCACTGTTACCGTCTTGCCAGGGAAGAGCCAGCAGACCGCCAGCGATTCGAATCCTCACTGGCCGAACCATTTCTGCTGTTCGTCGATGGTGATGCGGTAATGGGTGGGGAGGTTGTTGAAGGGTGCAAATGAGACGATCTGGTCGGTCCTTGGATACAGCCATCCGGCGATGCCTGAGTTGAAAAGGTCGTGAAGGGTCTTTCTTCCCTCTTCGACGGCAAGACCGAGAGAGGATGCCAGTTCCGTATAAAACGGCGCCTGGCCCGTTTCCACCATGCGCTTCATGATGACATGAAACGTCTTATCCAAAATCGTAGGTTTATCCATGGCGTTTTCCTCCTTATGTTTTTTGATATTTGAGTCGAGTAGACCGGTTTCTTCAACCAATTATCACCAAAAGCACAGAAAAGTCCAATGCATTGTTTACCCTCGTGAGTCACGCCACTTCTCCCGTCGAGACGACCACCGTGCAACTCGGCCTTGCAGTTCTCACGAGTGCCGCTGCAAAGTCCAAATCACAGGCCCCAAAATCGTCGCTGCCTCCCCATATCCGTATCGACCCATCCGCCTCGAAGCGCAGGTAAGCACCCCCTATCTCTTCCACCTGCACGTCCGTAAGTCCGCTCCTGATCATCTCCGCACGTGTGTTCCGAAGAATCTCCCTGTGCCATAAATCCCCTGAACGAAGTGCTACCATGCTTGTCTCTCCCCGGATAATTAAAACGAGTAGAATTTTTCCCCGATACCCGTCCGGCAGAATAACTATGGGAATCATCTCTTCGAGGTTTTGTTTTTCAGATTCTATCTTTCCCATATTGATATTGCTCCTCTACTCGACCGCACCGCTCTTCTTTAATAGGGATGCAATCGACTCGGCCAGCCTACGGTATCCTGCGGCATTTGGATGGATATAATCAGACCGGAGAGAACCATCGGACAGCACCATGGTCAGGGCTTCCTCTTCGACGGGAAGACCCATTTCCGCTGCTGTCTCTCGGTAAAAAGGCGGCGGCGATAAAGCCGTTATTGCATTGACACAAAAAACCCCGTGTCATATACTCCGACCGTTTAAAAATAATATCTTATCGACGGCATAAACCTTTACGATCTTTTCCACCGAAAGATCATATGACCCGGATACTCGTTGTTTACCATTCACAGACCGGCCAAACGGAGAAGATGGCGAAGGCCGTCGCCGATGGCGCGAAAGCCATCGAACACACGGAAGTCATCCTGAAGAAAGCCGGTGAAGCGACCCTCGATGATCTTCTGGCCTGCAGCGGCCTGGCAATCGGGACACCGGAGAACTTCGGCTATATGTCCGGCATGATCAAGGATTTCTTTGACCGCACTTACAATGGAGCGCAGGATAAGGTCTTCCGTAAGCCTTACGTCGTCTTCATCAGCGCGGGAAACGACGGATCCGGTGCGCTCCGCGCCATTGAGCGAATCGCCCTGGGTTATAAATTCAAGAGTGTTTTTACCCCTGTCATCGCCAAGGGAGACATCACGGAAGAACTCCTGGAACAGTGCCGCGAACTGGGAGGAACGCTGGCCGGAGGATGTGCGATGGGGATATACTGAAAATGCTTCGTCTTGAAGCAAAGCATCTTGTGAGGTTGCTGAATGCATTTGATATTTGATTTGATTAGGCATTGCTTTCGATGTATGGAAGAAACAGGTGGGCGGCATTCCCGCATCTGCCGGGTCCTTAAATCCCCGTTGACTTCTTCCTCCTGATTGCATAGTTTCTCAGTCGTGATTTCTGCGGTTATTTCGCAACCATTAACCCCGGTATCGGATACCAAAAATGCCTGCAAGGAGGATACGATGAAGGTAGTCAGAATCGAGGAAGTTGCAAAGGAAACCTATCTCAATCCGTTGTTTACCGGTCCGGAGGTCGCCAAGCAGGTGCTTCTGCCCGACAGCCTGGAGAATGTGGTCAACGTCGTCCATTTCGGGAAAGGCGTCCGGAACAAATTCCATACCCATGATTGCGAGCAGATCCTGATCATCACCGCGGGAAGGGGCGTTGTCGCCACCGAAAACGAGGAGAGGGTCGTCACCGTGGGGGATATCGTGCTGATACCCGCCGGCGAAAAGCATTGGCACGGCTCCAACGGGGAGTCCGCGTTCTCCCACATCTTTGTTTCGCGGAAGGGAAGTAAAATGACGCAATTGGAGGATTAAGTAAAAAGCCCTTTTTGTCATTGCGAGCAAAGCGAAGCAATCCCATAAATATTCGATAAGTTCGGGGATTGCCGCGTCGCTGCGCTCCTCGCAATGACAGGGAGAAGAGAAATTCAAAAAGGGGAGCCAATAGCGGTCAGAACTGCGCCACCTTGCCGATGATCTCCTTCATGATCTCCGTCGTGCCGCCGCCGATGCTGAGGATTCGTGAGTCGCGGTAGAGCCGCTCGACCAGATACTCCCGGGCGCAGCCGTAGCCGCCGTGGAGTTGGACGGCGTCGTAGACCACCTTGTCGCACACCTGGCAGGCGAAGTTCTTCGCCATCGACACCTCCTTCACGGCATCCTTCCCCGCCTCCATCCGGGAGGCGACCCGGTAGTTGAACTCCCGGGCGACCTCCACCTGTGTCGCCATATCGACGAGCTTGTGGCGGGTCACCTGAAAGCCGGAGAGGGTCCGGCCGAAGGCCTCCCGGCTCTTCGCGTATCGGATCGATTCTTCGAGCGCCAGCGCCGCGACGGCGTGGGCCATGACGGCCATCGCAAGGCGTTCGTTCTGGAAATTGGCCATGATGCCGTAAAACCCCTGACCCTCGTCGCCGAGGAGGTTTTCCGCGGGCACCCGGCAGTCGACGTAGGAGAGCTCCGCCGTGTCGGAGGCGTTCCACCCCATCTTCCGGAGCTTCTTCGCGACAGAAAATCCGGGCGTGGCGCTGTCGATCACAAGCAGGCTGACCCCTTTGTAACCCGCCTCGCCGGTCCGGACGGCCGTGGTGATGAAATTCGCCCTGCAGCCGCTCGTGATAAAGGTCTTGGCGCCGTTGACGATGTAATGGTCCCCGTCGCGGACCGCCCGAGTCCGGATGTTCGCGACGTCGGAGCCGGCGTTCGGCTCCGTGATCCCGAGCGCCGCAATCTTCTCCCCTTTCAGCACCGGGACGAGAAACCGCTGTTTCTGCTCCTCCGTTCCAAGGTGGACGACCGGCGGCATGCCGATCGTGTGGCTGCCGAGGCCGGCCACCAGCCCCACCGAACCCGAGCGGATCATCTCCTCGGTGAAGACGATCGACATGAACCGGTCGCAGGGGGTTCCCCCGTAGGCCTCGGGGTAGCCGAGGCCGAGAAAACCCTCTTCGGCGCAGCGTTTGTAGAGCTCCACGGGGAAGAGCTCCTCATCCTCCCAGCGGTCGATGTGGGGTTTGATCTCCCTCTCGACGAATTTTCGGACCGTAGTCCGGAAAATCTCATGTTCCTCGGTGAAATATTCTTCGTACATGCGGGCACTTTCTCCGTCCTGCCGTTATTTCAGATGCACTCGAAAAAAGGAAATCTCCCCTTTGCACCCCCACCCTGACCCTCCCCCATCGAGGGGGAGGGAAGACTCATTATCCCGCCGCGGCGACGCCGTTCAGGCGGCGCGGAACCGGTCCAGACTCTCTTTGGCGATGAAGGCGCGTTGCATCTCCGAGGTGCCGTAGGCGAGTTCCGCGAACCGGGCGTCGCGGTAGAGACGCTCCACGACGGCGCCCTTTAGATAACCGTGTCCGCCGTGGACCTGCATTGCCAGGTCGGCGATCCTTCCGGCCGCCTCGCTCGTGAAGAGCTTCGCGCAGGAGGCGAGGACGGGGCCTTCCGGCTCCTTCTGCTCCATCGCCCAGGCGGCCCGGCCGATCATCATCCGGCCGATGTCGTTAAGCGTGAACATGGTGGCGAGCTTTGCCCCGACCCCTTCAAACAGGCCGATCGGTTTTCCGAACGCCTTTTTCGCCTTCGCGTGGCGCGTCGACTCCTCCATGCAGGCCATACCGACGCCAACGCAGAGGACGGAGAGGGCGAGTTTGATCTCTTCCAGGAGGGCCTGCATCCGGCCCCAGCCGGCGCCGGCGGTTCCGCCGAGGAGGGCCTCATCCGTCACGCCGCAGTTCTCCAGGCGGATCCCGGCGGTCGGCGCGCCGCGGAGGCCCATCGTTTCCAACGGTCTGCCGATCGTCACTCCTGTTGCTTCGCGGTCGATCAGAAAAAGGGTCGTCCCCCGTTCCAGACCCGCTTCCCGGTCGGTCCAGGCGAGAACCAGGAAGAAATCGGCGAGCGGTGCGTTCGTTACAAGGTCCTTCTCTCCGTTCAGGATCCAGCGGCCCTCCTTGCTCTCCGCGGCGGTTTGCATCCCGGCGAGGTCCGATCCCGCCTCCCTCTCTGTGCAGCCAAATGCGCCGATCCTCTCGCCCGCAGCGAGGTGTGGCAGATACCGTTCCTGCTGGGCATCCGTGCCGAAACGCTTCACGGCCCTCCCGAAAGTGGTCGCCGAGGAGACGGCCGCAAGATAGGTCGAGGGGCAGACCCGGGCCAGCTCTTCGCCGGCGACGCAGGAACCGAGCAGGTCTTCTCCCAACAGGAGATTCAGAAAGCCGGCACCGGCAAGCTTTTTCAGGTTGATTCTCATCCGGGCGGCGGCCTCTTCCGGAGGGGCCTCGTCGAAGAGGGCGGCGCCCGGAGCGATCTCCTCCCGGCAGAACTTCCCCATCTCCGCCTGCAGCCTCCTATGGCCCTCTGAAAGCTCATAGTCCATGGTTTTGTCTCCTCACAAGATCTTTGCGCAACTTTGAAATCTGATCCCGGAAGCGCGCATTGGAAATTTTTTCGGGGTACCCTTGCCCCCGCAGCGCAACGCCCGCCGGGAAAACTGTCTGAGCTCCTTTAGGCGCGAGTTTTTCCCGGCAGCGAAGCGAGGAGGTGCAGGGTCGAAAAAAGATCCCGCGCGCGGAGGGATCATGATTTCAAACCAGATCTCCTTACATCATCATGAACCGGGCGACGATCATCCGCATGATGTCGGATGTGCCCCCGCCCAGTTGGCCCAGCTTCGTGTCCCGGAGGATCCTCTCCACGGGATACTCGTGGATGTAGCCGTACCCGCCGAAGAGATCGACCGCCTCCGACGACATCTCGAATCCCCGGTCGCCGAGGTACATCTTGTTCACGGCGGCCGTGAGCGGATTTAATGCGACGCCGCTGTCCTTCGATGCGGCGATCCGGTAAACGGCGAGCCTTGCCGCCTCAAGGTAGACCCTCATGTCGGCGATCCGGTTCTGGATGGACTGGAAGTCCCGGATCGGCCGGTTGAAGGCCCGCCGCTGGTTCGCATAGCGTGCGCAGCTTTCCAGCATGAAGATATGGCCGCCGAGGAAGGGGGCGACCAGGGTGCTCCGGTCCCACTCGACGCCGCCCAGTGCGATCAGCCAGCCGTTTCCCTCGCCCCCCAGACAGTTCTCGACGGGGACCTCGCACTCCTCGAGAAAGACCTCCGAGGTCTCGGAGGCGCGGCAGCCCAGTTTGTGCATCGGCTTTCCGGTGGAGATCCCCGGGAAGCCCCGCTCCACGATGAAGGTCGTGATCCCCTTGTGCTTCTTCGCCTTGTCGAGGGTCGCGAAGATGATGAAGATCTCGGAGAGGGGGGCGTTCGTGATGAAGGTCTTCGATCCGTTCAGGATGTATTTGTCCCCCTTCCGGACCGCCGTCGTGGTGATCGCCGCAGCGTCCGAGCCGCAGCCCGGTTCGGTGAGCCCCATGCAGCCGATCCATTCACCGGTGGCGAGTTTCGGCAGATACTTCTCCTTCTGCGCCTCCGTGCCGTGCTGCATGATGTTGGCCGCGCACAGGTAAGTGTGGGCGCCCCAGGCGAGGGTGTGGCCGCCGTCGACGCCGGCATGGCCGACCGCCTCTCCGGCCAGGCAACTGGTGACGAAATCCGCCCCCGACCCGCCGTACTTTTCCGGCACGGGAAGGCCGAGAAGTCCCATCTCGCCGAATTTCCTCCAGATCTCGAAACTGAATTCACTTTTCAGATCGGCCTCTTCGCACAGGGGCGCGATCTCCTCCCGGGCGAACCGGTAGACGGTATCCCGGAACATCCGCTGTTCGTCGCTGATCGCGAAATCCATGATTCCCTCCTTCCGGCGGGTTCGGCCGGCCTCGGCCGTTCCCGGGAAAAGCATCTTCCCCCTATTTCAGCCCGGGGATGATTGTCTCGCCGCGTGACAATGGCTCACGCTGCCCGGATGCCCATGATCTGGCGCGCTTCCGCCGGCGTCGCCGGTTTCCGGTTCAGGTTCTCGGCGACCCGGACGGCCCATTCGACCTGTTCGTAGCTTCCCTTGGCAAGATCGCCGTTCGGCATTCGCGTGTTGTCCTCCATCCCCACACGCATGTTCCCGCCCAGGATGCAGGACATCATGTTGGCGGGAAACTGCTCCACGCCGACAGCGCACGTGGTGAAATTGGAACCTGGCGGCAGGGCGTTTTTCATGGCGATCATCATCTCGGGCCGGAATCGCTGGCCGCCCGTGACGCCCCAGACAAAGTTGAAATTCATTGGCTGCGTGAAGAAGCCCTGCTTGGCGATGATCATGGTGTTGTCGAGGCCGCCGACGTCATAACACTCGATTTCCGGCTTGACCTTGTTCTCTTCAAAGGCCCTGCCGAAGTCCTGCAGCATCGTGAAGGTGTTGTCGAAGATATAATCGAAGAAGATCATCCCTGTGTTCCGGTCGATGATGCTGAAATTCATGCTGTTGGTATTGTAAGAGGCCATCTCCGGCTTGACGGCGATGATCTGGGCGAGGCGCTCTTCAGGCGTCTTGAAGACCCCCACGGCGGAGGAGAGACAGATGAGCAATTCGGGGCTCTTCGCCTTGATCGCGTCGTAGACGGCCTGCACCCGGTCGATTTCATGGGTGGACTGGCCGTCATCGGTCCGGGCGTGGACGTGGACCATCGCGGCCCCCGCCTCGCGGCATTTATGCGCCTCCTCGGCGAATTCGGCGATCGTGTAGGGGACCGAGGGGTTGTTGTTCTTCATGGTGGCGGCGCCTGTCAGGGCCGCGCAAATGATCACGGGGGTTGCATCCTTGGCCATGGTTTGTCTCCTTTCTCTTCTTAAACCGGTTCGAAATGGTCGATGTCCATAATGGTATTCGTCGTCTTTTCGGCGAATACCGCCTTCACGCGGATGCCGCTCTCGACATCCCGGGGATCGATCCCCTCGACAATGTGCACAAGCGGCGTATCCGCGCCGTCGAGCCGGATCTGTCCCAGAATGTAGGGGGGCTTCTTCGGCAGGTGCCGGTCGCCGTAGCGGACGACGGTGAAGTTGACGAGTTCCCCCTCCGTCCCCAGCTCGACCCAGTTGTCGGCGATCTTCGTCCAGCATTTCTCGCAGTACTCGCGTGGCGGGACGAAGGTCTTCCCGCACGGGTTGCACTTCAGCCCCATGATCTTCTTCCGGTCCCGGATGGCGATCAGGAACCGCGACCCCAGCCTTCCGGCGAAGTTCTGGTTGGGGAGGGCCATCTTCCCCTCCAGGACGAAACAATCCTTATGGTCTTCTTGCATGGTCATATACTTCCCTCCTCTTCATCCAGCTCGACGCCGATCAGATCACGATAGCTTCCCGTGGTCACCTCCGCCCAGACGGGCCGCACCCGGGCGCCCTCCTTCAGGCGGGGAATGTCCTCCTGCTTCAGGTCCAGCGTAATCGCCTCCCGCTCGGTCGCCCCGTCGAAAACCACATAGGCGGTGGCGTAGGGGGTGTCCCGGACGGCCCCGGTGAGCGGATCGGGGCTCGCGAAATAGACGATGTCGAAGTGGGTCACGACCCCCTTCGGACCGACCTCGACAAATTCATGGACCCGGACGCGGCACCAGGCGCAGATCTCCCGGGGAGGGATCTGGGTCCGGCCGCATTTCGGGCAGCGGTTGGCGAGAAACTTCTTCTCCCGGATGCCGGCGAACCAGCGCCCCATGACGGGGCCGGTGGCGAAGCGCTGCTCGATCGAGTTTATCACCCGAAGCGAGATCAGCTCCTCCGCCTCCGTTGCGCCGGGAACGACGTATTTCAGGAAGTATTTCGCCGTGGCGCCGGCGGCGGCCATGTCCCCCTCGATCTTCACCTGTCCGGAGGTGAATGCGGTGACCGCCTCGATGGTCCCGACCATCATTCCCGCGTAAGTCTTTGCCTCCATCGTCATCTTCACCGTGAGGGGATCGGCGAGACCTTCCCGGACGGCGCATTTCCCTTCCCGGATAACGATGGTCCATTTGCCGCCGCCCTCGCCGGCGAGATCGTAGCCGATCGTCATGGCGACCCCTTCGGCCTTCTCCGGCCGGAACCGCTCCGCGATCGTGGCGATGATGTCGCGCGCCGTCACCGCGTCGGGCTTTTTTGCGGGCGCCGCATAGGGGGTGAAGATCTTTGGGAGGAGGAGCATGAGGAACTTGGGATCGCCGGCGACGCGGAGTTTCTGCGAGGAGAGGGCGTCGAGGGCGGCGATCTTCCCCAGGGTCACGCCGACGAAGGTCTCCGCGTCGGTGTGAATCGTGGTCTTGCAGCCGGTGAGCTCCCCTTCCACGGTTTCCACCTTCAGCGTGCCGTGTTTGATCGTGGCCTTCCATTTGCCGCCGCCTTCGCCGGTTGCCTCATAGCCGATCGCGATGTCCACCTCTTTCGCCTCTTCCGGCTTGAAGCGTTTCGGCATCGTTGCGAAGATGTCCGCTACGGTCGTTCCGAAATATTCAGTCATGGTTCACCTCCTGCCAATTCAGTTCTTTTTCGAGGATCATCAGAACCGACCAGAAGGTTCCGCCGAAGCCCGAGGCGAGGGCGTGACGCACCTCTTTCTTGATTTGGTGACCGCCTGCGTCGCCGCGGATCTGAAGGGCCGCCTCCGCCAGCCGAAGCATCGCGGTGGCGCCGATGGGGTTGCTGGCGATCACCCCGCCCGACGGATTGATCGGGATCCTCCCGTCCATATCGAAATCCCCCGCCTCCAACATCCGGAGATGCTCGTCCCCCGTAAGGAGGAAGAATTCTCGGAGCCAGTCCACCGCCCACCAGGCCGAGGGATCGTACATTTCGAACACGTCGAAGTAGGCCACCGGGTCCTGGATGCCGTTCCGGGCGAAGAGTTTCCGCGCGGCCAGGTGGTGGGTCACCTCCGGTTTGTTGAAGCCGAAGAGGTTGGGGATCGTCTCTTCCCGGTGGACCTGGATGTGGTCGCGCATCCAGACCGGGGGGTTCTTCGTCCCCTGTTTCACCTTTTCTTCCGAGGTGAAGATCATCGCGCACGCCCCATCGGACTGGGAGCACATGTGGATGAGCCGAAGCTCGCCGACGAGCGGCGGGGAGTTGGCCATCAGGTCCTCCATCTGGCTGTACTCCAGGCCGAGGCGGCGGTGGGCCCTTTGGTTGAGCATCGCGTGCTTGTCCATCATGATCCGGTAGCGCATGGCGGCACGTTTCGCCCGCTCTTCGCCGAACTCGTCTATGATCTCCTGGGCGGTGGTGCCGGTCAGCGCCCCGGTCTGGAGGTTCCGGAACCAGAGCGGATCGGCCATGTTGGTGATGCCGCCGGTGGTGTTCCCCTCCTGGAGTTTCTCCATGCCGATCGCGAGGACCGTGTCGTAGAGACCGGAGGCGACGAGGTTGTCCGCGGCGCAGACCAGTGTGGCGCCGGTGGTCCCGCCGGTCGTGATCCGGTATTCGTCCTTCCCGTAGGCGCCGGTTCCCAGGGAATGCCAGAGGTCCGGGGCGAATTGCATCTCGAAGAGTTCCATATTCCCGTGGACGATGCAGTCGATATCCCCGATTTTGAGCCCCGCATCGGCGAGGGCGTTTCTCACGGCCTCGTGGACCATCTCCGCCTGGTTCTGATCCTCCTTGTGGGAGGAAAGAGAGGTCTGGCCGATCCCGATAATTGCGACATTTCTGTTTTTTGCATGCATTTTCATGGCTGATTGCTCCTTATCTTTCCAGGATGAGGACGGAGTGGAACTGTCCTGCCGCCCCCGTGGTCGAATGGGCGACGGCGCGATGGAGATCGGGGACCTGCCGCTCCCCCGCCTCGCCCTTGAGCTGGAGGGCCGCCTCGGCCGCCCGGTAGAGGCCGGCGATGATGACGGGGTTCCCGGCGAGCATTCCGCCGGAGAGGTTGACGCGATATTTCTCCTGGCCGCCCTGATCGAGGAAGCGGGCGCCTTCGCCATCGCCGCACAAGCCCAGGCCCTCGAGCCAGAGGGGTTGCTGGTAGGCGTAGGCGTCCATCACTTCCACAAGGTCGAGCTCTTTCCTTGGGTCTGCGATCCCGGCCTTCCGGTATGCCCGCCCGGCAGCCTGCTTCAGCGCGAAATTGGCGGTGAGGTCCCGGTCGCCGAGGAAGTAGCTGTCCATACAGTTGGCAAAACCGGCGATCCAGACGGGCTTGTCGGTGAACTCCGCCGCCCTCTCTTCGGAGGCGAGCAGCATTCCCACGGCGCCGTCCGAGACGGGATAGGCGTGAAGCTGCCGGATGGGGTCGCAGAGCTGCGGAGAGGCGACGACCTTTCCCGCCTCGACGATCTCCCGGGCGTTCGCGTAGGGGTTCCGTGCGGCCAACTGTCTGGCCCGGACGACGATCCCGGCGAGCTGCTCCTCGGTGAGCCCCGCCTTCTTCATGTAGGCCCGCGCCTGGAGGGCGGCGGCGTTCAGGTTGTCCAGCCCGACCGCCCGGCCGTAGAAGGGGTCGAACCCCATGTTGGAGATCATGCGCCGGCTTTCCGACTGGGATTCCTTGCAGTGGCCCATCACGAGGACCAGGTCGGCGTAGCCGGAGAGGATGACCGCCTGGGCGTAGCCGACGGCGTTCAACCCTTCCTGGGCCATCTTTTCCTCGCCTCGGTACTGGGCGCCGAGGACGTCGGTCACGCCGTTGTTGGAGATGGTCCGCGCATCGAAGAAATCGTCCGAGCAGCTCACGATCGTGTTTACCCCGGTCTCCTCATCAAAGGTGAATCCCGCCTGCGCCTGGAGCTCTTCCAGGACGTCGAGGAGCATCCCTTGAAACCGCTTGTGCCAGAGATCGGAGTCGTTCTTGTGCTGGGCTACGGCACAGATCGCCACCCTTTTGGTTGCCATGACTGTTCCCTCCCTGATGTTGATGAACTTTTTCGCCTTCCCCGTCGGGGGTAACGGCGTCTCTTTATACGAACTGCACCAAAGACTCGCGGTTTCCGGAGGAGGCGGCCGACCTTCCGGCATGGCCGTTTTGGAAACGGCCCTCACGAATCGCGAGGATGATCGCATCCTTCTCCCGGGCGCTGTCGACTTCGACCCAGCCGCGTCCGCAGCTCGACCGATCATGAGAATCGTCCGCCGCCACCCTCGGGTAGCCGATTCCGGGGATATCGAACAACGGGGTCGGGAAGCCGTGGCTCGTCGCCTCGACGGTGTCCAGCGGAAATCGTTCCGCCACCTCGGCGATGCACCTAAGGGTTTCCCGCAGCGGCAGACCGCAATCGGCCGGGTGGTTGAAGATGTGCAGGCGCTCCCGCTCTCCTTCGATCCGGCTCACATGCACGTATCCCTTGCTGCATGGGACGGTCAGCTCGACGCCGAAGAAGATCAGCAACTCCGAACGGACGGCGGCGATCGTCTCCCGGTAAGATGCCTTCAGAAGGTGGTCATGATCGGTGAAGGCAAGAAAATCAAACCCCATACCGGTATAGACGTCGGCAACCTCCTGCGGGGTGAGGTTTCCGTCGGAACAGGTCGTATGGGTGTGGAGCTGACCCTTGAGCATCATAAATTATCCCTTTGCCGCCCCGTGTAGAAACACCTGGATGATGCCGTCGATGATACGCTTTTCCCTGCCCGGGGTCAGCGTCTCTTCCCCGAGGATCATCACGGACAGAAAGGTGTCGATGGCGCCGAGAAAGACGTAAGTAAGGTAACGGGCCTGGATGTCGCTGCGGAGAAAGCCATTCGTCTGTCCCTCCAGGATGATCTCCCGGCAGAGGGCGAAAAGCCCGTTGAATTTGTCCCGGCCCTTGCTGTGGGCATGATAGACAAATCCCCGGGAAACCTCGGTAATAAAAATGGAGATCTGATTCGGCTCGTTTGCGTAGACGCTGAGGAGGTAGCGGATAATTCCGATGAGCTTTTCATCGGTGGGCATAAGGCTCTTCTTCAGCGCCTCCAACTTGTTGTAGAAACCCGTCCACCACTCCTCCACGATGGCGTCAAAGAGTTTTTCCTTGTTTTCGAAATAATGGTAGACCAGCCCGTAGGACATCTCCGCCTCGCGGGCGATGTCCGCCATGCGGGTGTCGGCGTACCCCTTCCGGCTGAAGACCTTCAGCGCGGCGTCGATGATGATCCGTTCGCGGTCCGGTTTGTCCATGGCCATCCCGTAACAGATATTGATTGACATGTCAATCAATATCTGTTACGTTTCTTTCCGAAAGGGGAGGTAACGCCATGTCGCAACTGCAAGGAATCGAACTGGGCTATACGTACGACCAATTAGAGGTCGGGATGTCCGCATCGTTCACCAAGACGATCACCGAAACGGACGTCTATCTCTTCGCCGGCATCTCCGGCGATTTCAACCCGATGCACACAAACGAAGAATTCGCCAAGCTCACCCCGTTCAAGACGCGCATCGCCCACGGCGCGCTGCCGCAGAGCCTGATCGCGCCGGTCCTGGGGATGAAGCTCCCGGGGCTCGGCACCGTCGCGCTGGAAGTTCTTTGCCGTTTCCGGGCCCCCACCTTCTTCGGGGATACGGTCACAGCCACGGCGGAGGTGGAGGAGAAGATCGAAAAGAGGAGATGGATCCGGATGAAGTGCACCTGGACGAACCAGCGGCAGGAGCTCGTCGCCGAAGGATACGCGCTGGTGATGCCGCCCATGGCCCTGTAGATGCATATCCGGAGGGCCCGGGACTGTGATAAAATCTCCTTGACATACAGGACCGCTTTTCTTATCCTCAGTTCGCAAAAAGCAAATACTCATCGTAGACTTATCGAAGAACCAAAGAACAAGGAATTGAGCGGCGGAAAGTGCCGCACATTTCTCTCGGCAAAAGAGGTCAAACTTCCACTCAATCGGTTATCCATGGACCAGGGAGGGTTGCTGTGAAAGAGATCTATGATCAGAAGCCTTGGCTGAAGTTTTATGACAAAGGGGTGCCGCCGACACTGGAATATCCCGCCATTTCCTACCCGGAATTCATCCGGGAAGCCTTTGAGAAGGCGCCGGACAGGGTCGCGCTCTACTACATGGGGAGCCGAATCAATTACCGCGACCTGGACACGCTTTCCAGCCAGTTTGCCCACTTTCTGGCGGAGAACGGCTGTCGGCCCGGAGATGCCGTAGGCGTCCATCTGCCCAACATCCCCGCCTGTTACATCGCCTGTCTCGGCATCCTGAAGGCAGGCTGCGTCTATACCGGCGCAAACGTGCTGCTGAGCCCTGATGAGCTCGAGCAACAGATCAATGACGCCGGGGTCAAGATCCTTCTGACCCTCGATGCCCTCTTCGAGAAGGTGGGGAAGATCGTCGGGAGGACGGGGGTTAAGACCATCGTGGTCGCATCCATTGCCGACTTTCTCCCCCCTCTCAAGAAGGTTCTGGGGAAGCTGCTCAAGAAGATCCCCACCGGAAGGGTCGGTTCCCTGCCGGGGATCAAGGTGATTGGTTTTTCGCAGGCGCTCAAGGCCATGCCTCGCCATTTGCCGACAGTAAAGGTGCCCCCCGAAGCCCCCTGCTTCATGATGTACACCGGGGGGACGACCGGGCGTCCCAAAGGGGCCGTCCTGACCCACCGGAATGTGGTTCACCACATGGTGCAGAACAACACCTGGCTGGGATTGACCATTGGGGCACATACGACGCTCTGTCCTTATCCGATGTTCCACGTGGCCGGTTGCTTTATCGCCATGGGCTGCATCGCACTGGGGAATTCCCTGATCCTGGTGCTCAACCCGCGAGACCTCAAGTCTCTGATATCGGCCATCCGAAAATACAAGCCCACTTCCATGCTGGCCGTCCCTACCATCTATCTCGAATTGATGAAAATGGCCGAATTCCGCGCCCTCGATTTTTCCGGAATCGAATACTTCATCAGCGGATCGGCCCCGTTCCCCGCTGAAAACATCAATGAATTTGAAGCACTGGTCGGCAACAAGCTCATCGAGGGATATGGGTTGACCGAGGCGACGACACTGATCACTTCGCTTCCCCATCACGGCCAAAAGAAGGTGGGGTCCGTGGGGATTCCGCTGAGCGACACCGAGGTAAGGCTTGTGGATCCGGAGTCGGGGCAGGTGGTTCCTTTGGGAGAAGCAGGAGAGATTGTGGCCAGAGGACCTCAGGTATTCCAAGGATACCACAACCAGCCCGAAGAGACGGCCCACACCGTCCGGGATGGGTGGCTTTATACCGGCGATATCGCCGAAATGGACCAGGACGGATACTTCACCATCGTCGATCGGGTCAAGGATATGGTGAACGTTTCCGGTTTCAAGGTCTTCACACGGGTGGTTGACGAGGTTCTGGTCCGGCACCCGGATGTGGAGAGCGCCGCCACCGTCGGCCTGCCGGATCCCAAGCGTCCCGGCTCCGAGATTGTGGCCAGCGCCATCGTCCTCAAGGCGGGACGGGAGAAAAATGAAAAGATGAAGCAGCAGATTATCGCCTACATGAAGGGAAAAGTGGCCTCTTACAAAGTTCCCAGGGTGATCGAGTTCATGGATCAACTGCCGCTCAGCCCCATCGGAAAGGTGTTGAAACGGGAGCTCCGCAAGATGATTTCGGCCGGGTAGGGGACAGGGCTACGTTGTCGCTACCTGACCATCAAAACAGGAGAGGAAGAATCCGGTGAGCAATAATATTCAACCCCAGCAACTGAATCGGCAAACACTGGGTTCATTCCTGCCGCTCTTTAAGACGCTCATTCCGCCCGAGCCTGCCGCACTTGCAGGCGTTTACCAGGCGGAATTCGTCGGACCGGCATGGCTGCGCAAGACCGCGCCGCTCAGCCTCGCGCTCGGCGGTCTATCCGGCTGGTGGGGCAAGGCGTTCGATGGACAGGGTCATGGCGATAACATCCTCCGGCGCCGCGGATCTTTCATGCGCGTCCTGCCGATGGTCGTCGGTTCCGCCCCGTCACGCCTGGACGGGAAAGAGGGGATCACCATATCCTACCCCGCCGGCTCGCCTTTTCCCTGGCCGTGGATCGTTGATGAAGTGCGCCGGTTGGACCCGACGACGTTGCTCGGCATGACGCTGGCCACCCTCGACTGGGCCCCCCAAGTCGCGTTTCCGTTTCTGTTGCACTACCGGGAGAATATCCATGGACTATGACTATCTCGTCGTGGGCAGCGGCTTCGGCGGCGCCGTATCCGCACTGCGATTGGCCGAGAAGGGATACCGGGTTGCCGTGCTGGAACAGGGTCGTCGTGTAAGCCGCGCCGACATGGAAGGGGCTGCCAAGAGCATCAGAAAGCTCTTCTGGCTCCCCCCCCTTGGATGGCAGGGGTTTTTCTCTCAAACCATCTTCCGGCATGTGGGCATCGTAGCCGGCATCGGCGTCGGCGGGGGCAGTCTGGTCTACGCGGCGGTGCTCGTCGAACCCAAATCGGCCTTCTTTGCCGATTCGGTCTGGAGCGAGCTGGGCGTCGATTGGGGAGCGGAACTGAAACCCCACTATGAAATGGTCAAGCGAATGCTGGGCTGCACCATCAACCCCTGCCTCGGTCAGATGGATGACTGGCTGAAACGAACGGCAGAGACCATGGACGCGGGAGACACCTTTGGTCCGGTGCCGCTGGGTATCTATTTCGGCGAGCCGGAAGTGACCCGGCCTGATCCGTTCTTCAACGGCCAAGGGCCGGAGCGGACCGGTTGCAAGCAATGCGGCGAGTGCCTTACCGGTTGCCCCCACGGATCAAAAAACAGCCTGGATTTGAACTATCTCCATCTGGCGGAACGTCTCGGCGCCGAAATCATGCCGGAACACCAGGTCACTCTCGTCAAGCCTCTCTCGGCCGGAGGCTATCGGGTGGAGATGGTCAACCCGCTCAAC
Source organism: Pseudomonadota bacterium (assembly GCA_018896355.1). Lineage (GTDB taxonomy): Bacteria > Desulfobacterota > Syntrophia > Syntrophales > UBA5619 > UBA5619. Next base: position 2,301 of record JAHIMW010000048.1, on the reverse strand, counting down.
GGGCAGGAGTATGCGCCCCTTACCGCAGACAAGGTGATCCTTGCCGCAGGCGTCCTGGGCACCCTGACGCTGCTCTTTCGCTGCCGGGACGAATTCGGAACGCTTCCGGAGATCTCGCCGCAACTGGGACGGGTGGTGCGAACAAACAGCGAAGCGATCGTCGCCATCCTGTCGCGCGATCCGGCCACCGATCTGACCAAGGGGACGGCCATCTCTTCGGACTTTTACGCCGATGCCCACACCCACATCACCCAGAATCGCTTTCCTGCCGGTTACACCTTCATGAAGTGGCAAGCCGGCCCGCTGGTGGACGACCTTCGGCCGGGGATGCGGGCATTGAAAACGCTCGCATCCTTCCTGCTGCATCCGCTTCGCTCGACCCTGTCTTGGCGCGCCGGAAACTGGAACAAGCGGATCAGCGTGCTGACCGTGATGCAGCATCTGGACAACCAGCTTGCCTTTCGCTACGGGAGGGGGCCGCTTTCGCTTTTTTGCAAATCTCTGCAATCCGCGGCGATCCCCGGAAAAGGCGTGCCTGCCTACATACCCGTCGCAAACGCGGCCGCCCGCGCCTTTGCCCGTCACGCGGAGGGCGAACCGGCCAACGTGCTCTTGGAGAGTCTGGCCAATCTCTCCTTCACGGCCCATATCCTGGGCGGCTGTCACATGGGCCATTCACGCGAGACCGGCGTGATTGACAAGGATCACCAGGTGTTCGGGTATCCCGGCCTGTACGTCGCGGATGGTGCGGCAGTTTCGGCAAACGTGGGCGTCAATCCGAGCCTGACAATCGCAGCCCTGGCCGAACGGTGCATGAGTTTGATCCCGGCCAGACAATTAGGAGAAAAAGGAGGAACATGAACCGGGAATTAAACGAGCTGGTTCGCAACCATAAAGAAATTGCCCGGGAAGAGAAAGAGAAAACGGGACGCCCGGTCTTCGGAACGCTATGCTCCTATGTGCCTGTGGAGATTCTGCACGCCTTCGACATCCTGCCGGTCCGACTTTGGGGCGATGGCAAGAACCATGAACGGGCGGATGCGCTGCTGCCGACCTATATCTGTCCACCGGCCAGGAATATTATGGCGATGGGTCTGGCCGGCCACTACGATTTTCTGGATGGGGTGATCCACTCCTATACTTGTGACGCGACGTGCGGCTTGTTCAACATCTGGTGCAGGAACCTGAAACCGGCCTTCTCGTTCCTGCTGAGCCCTCCCTACATGAACACGGAGGAGGCCGTCGCGTACGGCATCACGGAATTCAAGGCGCTGATTGCGGCCCTTGAGGATTATACCGGGAAACGGTTCTCGGCCAAGCGCCTTCACGCGTCGATCCACCTCTATGACACAGCCCGGGAGCGGATCGGTGCGATCTACCGGGCAAATCAAAAAGGCGCGACCGTCCGCTACCCGGATTTGCATCAGATGAATCTGGCGCTGCAGCAGCTGCCGATCGAAACGATTCTCCCCTTTTTCGACGAGTACCTGTCGAATCTCCCGCTGAACCCCGGAAAAAGGGCGAACCACCGGATCATGATCTCCGGCAGCGTTGTCTCCGATTGCGATATCCTGGCGCGGATCGAAGAGCTCGGAGGGGACATCGTTGCGGATGACACCTGCCTGGGCTATCGGCTGGTGCAGGACAAAGTTCTGCCGCGGGAAGACCCCCTGTCGGAGCTGGTCCGCTATTATCTCGATCGCCCGCCCTGCAGTTCGCGGGCCGATTTCCCCGCGCGGAAGGAGTATATTCGGAAGACGATCTCCGCCTTTAATGTGAACGCCGTCATCTTCATGCACCAGAAGTTCTGCGAACCTCATCTGGCGGATCATCCCTTCCTGAAAAACGTGCTGGCAGAAGAAGGGATCCCCCAGTTGCAACTGGAATTGGATGGGGAAGGACTGACCGGACAGATTCAGACCCGGCTGGAAGGTTTTTTTGAAATGCTGGAGGCAGGGTAATGGAAGAGAAGAAAACCCGGAAGCGGCTCCAGGCGAACACCGCGCTCCGACAGATCATCACCGATTTCTATGCGGAAGGGCACCGGGCCAAGGCCGAGGGACGCCCGGTGATCTGGATCCCGCCGATGAACGGCCTGATCGAGCTTTTCTACGCGATGGGGATCACCCCGGTCTTCCCGGAAAACTGGGCGCCCCTCTGCGCGGCGATCGGCACCAGCCAAAAGAACTTCGAGTATGCGGCCCAAAGGGGTTTTTCGGGGGATCTCTGCGGCTATTTCCGGAACAACGTTGGCTATGCGCTGGACGGAATCAACGAGAAGAACCAGCCGCTGAACGGCCT
>JAHIMW010000047.1 GCA_018896355.1 Pseudomonadota bacterium | reverse complement strand
TATGTCCCGGAGCTTCTTCAAGGCCTCATGGATCGATTTGACGCTTTCCGGATCACCGACGGCCATCTCCAGAAGGGAATCCCTCTTGGAGAAACGGGAAACAAGCGTCTCCGCGTCCCGCAGAATTTGGTTCACGTTGCCTTTCGGATCGGCGAGATTCGCGGTGATACCTTCAACGTTGGCCATAATCCGGTCCGCCTTGTCGATAATCGGCTGCGCCCGTTTGATCAGCTCATTGATGTCATTCGATTCCGTGATCTCCGGAATTGTTCGCGGCGAGAGGGGGAGACCGTTGAGGTTGGTCGTCTTGACGATAATCCGCGATGAACCGATCAGCGGCTTGTCAAGAATGAACTTGCTGTCCGCCCGGATCATCCGGTTATGGCGCTCCGGGATCTTGATCCGGATGAGGACGGTGCCCTGATCGTTCAATTCCAGCGAACTGACCCGGCCGATCGTGAAGCCCCAGACGGCGACCGGCATCCCCTCCGTCAGGTTTTCGCCTGTCTGTGAGGAGAGGGTGTAGGTATAGACTTTGGAGAACATCCCCTTTTTGTAGGCCACATACCCGATCGAGGCCATGATCAGCATGGACGTGATCGTGATGAAGAGACCTACCTTGAATTCAATCTTCAGCGTCATCCGTTGCCCCGTAGCGTTCTTTTTCCCAATTATAGTCAAAAATATGGGCTTCTGCAACCAAATCATCGACCTTTCTGAGGGAATCCGTGAAAAATCGCCCATCCGGCAGGTCCGGAAAGATCCGGAAGGGCCTGTCCAGAACGACAACGGCGTCGCGGACCATCGCCGCCCGGATGAGCATGATGCAGAAGCGCTCCTCCGCGGTGAGGGACGGATTCCGTTTCTCGGCGGCTGCGGCCATGCCGAAACGTTGCAGAAGATCCAGCGCCTGCGTCTTCGCCTCTTCCCAAGGCATGTTCTCGTGGTATTGCCGGATCAGGGCGATGTTGCTCCACACGGGCAGATTGGATATCAGGGGGACCTCCAGGGAAACCATTCCCAGATGCGACTTGTGATCCGCCAGGAAACCCTCCAATGCCTTTTCCAGGGCCTCTTCATTTTCGAAGAGCCTCAGATGAATCTTACGATCGATGACAGCACCTCGATGGTTACGATGGCCAGAAAGACCTTGACCATGCCGTTTAACACCGCAACAGGAATGCTCGTCAGATCCTGCGAGGCATTCAAGCCGAGTCGGATCGGGATCATCGTGATGAAAAATCCGAAGGTCGCGCACTTGATCAGCAGGATGACGATATCCAGGAGATCGGCGGAATGAAGCAGGGTATCAATATAGGCGTCCACGCTCGTTCCGAAGACCAGGCTGGAGACGAGCAGCCCGATGAAGAGAACCACCAGCGCAAAAAGGCTGGTAAGGAGGACCATGGAAAGCATCCCGTTGAGGATCCGCGGGATGAAAAGATAGTGGATAAGATCGATCCGGAAACTTTCCAGGGTATTCAGCTCCCGGTTGACCTTCATCACGGCGATCTCGGCGTTGATCGCGGAACTGGAGCGGAGCGCGATCAGCAGCACCGTCACGAAGGGCGACAGTTCCGTGACGACGAAACCCATCAGCAGCCTTCCAAAGTATTCGCTCAGTCCCAAGTTCTTGACCACTTGAAAGGCCATGCCGTTGATCAGGAAACCAAAGATCACCGCCACGAAGAGAAACAGCGGCAGGATCTGGACCGAGGTGAAGTAGAACTGATGGATGAAAACCATGCGCGACGCGCTGTTGTACGTCCGCCGGTCGAAAAGATTAAGAAAGACCCGGGTGGCAAATTGAAGTGTGCCCCGCAGCGGGAGGATCTTGCTCAGGGAGACTTTTCCAATATTTTCGATGATCGTGATCATGGCACCCATCATTCCAGAAATAGCAAAAAACTGCACGCAGATGGTGTGAACTGACAATATATTAACACAAGCCTTGCACGCATGCAAAGGGGATTGAACGGGGGTTTTATACGGATGGCTTTCTTTTTTTCTGTAATTGTTATAGAGATGTACAGTACTGAAATGAGCAAGTCGTTCATGATTTCCGGCTTTGTCAGACCAGAAAACATTGACAAAATTCATTTGACGTTTATATTACGCGCGGTGGTTTCAAATATGAATTGAATCGCCGCAGGCAAACAATCCATTGTGACTTGTTGGGAGGTAGAAAATGAAAACGGAAAACAGGGGACGCAAAACCTTTATCATGTTTCTCTTGGCTTTTTTGATCGGTTTTTTCGTCGTCTCAATCGTGGAGGTTCTCCGCTCCTCCTTTGCGCCGTCAGCTCCGGGACCGGATGTGCAGGTCGCATCCGCTGTCTTTCCCGGCGAAGTGTCGCGGGCGCCCTTATCCTTTGCGGATCTTGCCGAAAAACTGAAGCCGGCCGTCGTAAATATCAGTACGACCAAGACGGTCCGCGGAGGAGGATTCCGTTCCCCTTTCGGCCAGGGATCGCCTTTCGATCGTAATTTCGGCAGGGATGATTTCTTTGAACGTTTTTTTGGCGACATGCCACAGCGGCAATTCAAGCAGAAGAGCCTCGGTTCGGGGTTCATTATCAGCAATGACGGCTATATCTTCACCAACAACCATGTCGTCGAACAGGCGGACAAAATCATTGTGAAGCTTTCCGACGGCAAGGAGTACGAGGCGAAAGTTATCGGGAAAGACGCAAAGACCGACATCGCCCTCATCAAAATCAAGTCCGGCGACAGCTTGCCCGTCGCGGAAACAGGTGATTCCGAAAAACTAAGGGTCGGTGACTGGGTTCTGGCCATCGGCAACCCTTTCGGTCTGGAGCAGACGGTAACAGCAGGCATCGTAAGCGCAAAAGGCCGGGTGATCGGCGCGGGGCCCTACGACAATTTTATTCAGACCGACGCCTCCATCAATCCGGGAAACAGCGGCGGGCCGCTCTTCAACATGGAAGGAAAAGTGATCGGCATCAATACGGCCATCGTCGCCCAGGGGCAGGGAATTGGCTTCGCCATCCCGATAAACATGGCCAAGGCCATTCTTCCGGATCTGAAGGCCAAGGGAAAGGTTACCCGGGGGTGGCTTGGGGTTTCGGTACAGGACATCAGTGAGGACATCGCAAAAAGCATGAAGCTCAAAGACCGGACGGGCGCCCTGATTTCTGATGTCTTCAAAGGGGATCCCGCCGACAAGGCCGGGCTCAAATCGGGAGATGTCGTAATTGAGATCAATGGGAAACCGATTAAAGATACGCACGAACTGCTGGTGATGATCGCCGGTTTCCACGTCGGCGAATCCGTAAAGATCAAGATCATTCGGGACGGTCAGGAAAAAAGTCTCTCCCTGACGATTGCCGAAAGAACGGAAAAATCGGAGATGGCAGCCGCTCAGCGCTCTGGTGAGGCGTTCGGCATGACTGTCCAGGAGATAACACCGGAGATCGCGAAGCAACTCGGTCTTTCGATCAAAAAGGGCCTCATCGTCGTCGATGTCCAGGAGGGCAGCGTTGCGGATGAGGTCGGCATTCAGATGCAGGACCTCATTCTTCAGGTGAACAAGGCCAAGATCGCAACCCTGAAGGAGTATCAGCGGGAGATCGCAAAAGCGGGAGAAAAGGGCAGTATTCTCCTTCTCATCAAGCGAGGGAAATCGACCTTTTTCGTACCGTTGATCAAATAGAAAAGGATCATCAGGTACCCGGATGGACCACCGTGAAGAACTGCTGAAGATCTATAAACTGCTCGACGGATATTTCGGCGATCTTCACTGGTGGCCCGCGGCCAACCCCTTCGAGGTCATGGTTGGCGCGATCCTGACACAGAACACCGCCTGGACCAACGTCGAAACGGCCATCAAGGCGTTGCGGAAGAGGCGGCTTCTCACTCCCGCAGCGCTTTCACGAATACCGGAAGATGATCTGGCCGAGATCATCCGGGCGTCCGGTTATTATCATCTGAAGGCTGCAAGGTTGAAGGCGCTTGTCCGGTTTTTCATGGACGACTATTCCGGAAACGTTACGGCCATGAAGGCCGAAAGGCTGCCCGTTCTCCGCGAGAAGCTCTTGGCCGTCCGGGGCGTTGGACCGGAAACCGCCGACAGCATCCTTCTCTACGCCTGTCAAAAGCCAATTTTCGTCAGCGATGCCTATACCCGGCGAATTCTCCTCCGCCATGGTCTGATCGATGAGGCAGCCGATTATGATGGAATCCAGTCCCTGGTGATGGCTTCTCTCCCGAACAGCGTGGAGCTGTTCAACCAGTTTCACGCCCTGATCGTTGTTGCGGCAAAAACCTTCTGCAGAAAGAGACCGGAATGCGCAAAATGCCCGTTGGCCGTGATAAATTCGGAGGAGATGATCTGTTGAGATGCCCGGCGGTGACGCGATGCAGATGAACGACTACACGGGTGTAATCCACCTGCATTCCGCCTATTCCTTTGACGGCCGCACCCCGATTGCGGAGATCATCGCGGCGGCGCAACAAAAAGGGCTTGACTTCCTCCTGCTGACGGACCATTCGACGATGCAGGCTCGTGACGACGGACACGAAGGATGGCATGACGGCACTCTTCTCATTGTAGGCGAGGAGATTGCACCCCGTTTCAACCACTACCTTGCCTTTGGCCTGAAAGAGCCGATTGCGTGCGCGGAAAGGGAACCGGATCTGCCTGCGCAGGAATACATCGACCGCGTGATGACTCATGGAGGAATTGGCTTCATCGCCCACCCGGATCACCAAGGGAGCGCATTGTTTCACGTGAAACATTACCCCTGGAACGACTGGTCCGTCACAGGTTACACGGGCATGGGAATCTGGGATTTCATGACGGACTGGCAGAACAGCCTTACCGACTATTTTCGGGCCATCCTGAGTTACGCATTCCCGGCCTATTTTCTCCGCGGTCCCGCCCCGGCTACCCTCGAACGCTGGGATCGCATGACACAAATGCGCCGGATCGCAGGAATCGGCGAACTGGACAACCACAACAGCCGGAAACGTCTCCTGGGAATTCCTTTTTCCATTTTTCCCTTCTCCAGGGTGTTTCATCTCATCCGGACGCACATTCTCACCGAAAAACCCCTCTGCGGTGACAGCCGGTCCGATATCCTCACCCTTCTTAACGCCTTGAAAAGGGGGCGGGCCTACATTTCTCTCGACCATTTCCGACCGGCAAACGGATTCTCGCTGATCCTGATGGAGGAGGGGAGAAAAGCGACGATGGGAGATGACTTCATTCTCCACCATTCAGCGGAACTCCGGGTCTCTTTTCCCCACCTGGCACGCATCCGCCTGATAAGAAACGGAAAACTCTTCAATGAAGCTTACGGGAAGGAACTTTCCTTGACGCTTAACGATTGCGGCGTTTATCGGATCGAAGCCGACCTGAAGGCCTTTGGCCGCTATCGTCCCTGGATTTTTTCCAACCCGATCTACGTAACATATTGCTAACGAAAAGGTGCGTGCTTTTATTGCACGCCGTGTCATTCATGCACATACTTTCTGAAATTGAAGTAGCAAGTGGTTTCCCTGCCCTGAACGCTGCCATGCCGTGCTGATTCCGCACTCATTCCCCACTTTCCCCCTTTTTTCGGACCGATTCATTGCCTTTTTCACCGGGCGCCGGAAAGTCAGCAAATAACCTGACCCATTGCAAATAGAGACCTTTTAATTTCTCCCGAAACCTGGCAAACCGTCATTCCTGCGGAAGCAGGAATCCAGTCCTTTCAAGACCTTCTGGATTCCCGCTTCCGCGGGAATGACAATGCGAGGGTATTTTTCAAAGGTCTCAAATATTCTTTATCGCATCGGTTTTAATTTTCCCTTGCTTTTACGGTAATACCTGCCATCATGCAACCAGCTTGCGATTTGCTTTGGCACCATTATTGCTCTATACGCTCATACATTAAACTGGACAACTGTTGAATGCGGCACGATATGTGCGCTGTCCAAAGCGCAACAACGTTGTTGCTCATGTGACGGGTTTGATATCGTCAAGATGCAAAAGGAGGAGAAAGATGGCAGACATTATGAAGGATGGGCCTGTTCATCCCGTTAAGATCCAGGACAATACATTACGTGATGGTCATCAGTCCATATACGCGACCCGTATGCGCACGGAGGACATGCTCCCCATCGCCGAACAGATGGACGAGATGGGTTTTTGGGCAATGGAAGTCTGGGGAGGCGCAACTTTTGACTCGATGCACCGCTTCCTCGGTGAGGACCCCTGGGAAAGGCCAAAGACCCTGAAGAAGTATATCAAGAAAACCCCCTTTACGATGCTGCTCCGTGGGCAAAATCTGGTCGGCTACCGCAATTACGCGGATGATGTCGTCCGCGCCTTCGTCGACAAATCCTGCGAAGTCGGCATCGACATTTTCCGGGTGTTCGACGCGCTGAACGATCTCAGAAATTTCGAGACCTGTGTGGAGAGGATCAAGGCCAACGGAAAGCACTTTCAGGGTGCAATATGCTACTCTCTGACCCAACCCCGTCTCGGCGGCGACGTCTTCAATCTGGCATATTTCGTAAAAAAATGTAAAGCTATCGAGGCAATGGGGGCCGATAGCATCTGCATCAAGGATATGGCAGGAATCGTCTCGCCGTATGACATCTACGATCTCATCGCCGAGTTGAAGAAGATCACCAAGCTTCCTCTCCACCTTCACACCCATTATACCAGCGGCATGGCTTCCATGTCCTACCTGAAGGCAATCGAAGCGGGCGTCGATATCGTCGATACCTGTCTTGCCCCCTATGCCCTCCGGAGCTCGATGCCCGCTATCGAACCGCTCGTCGTCACCCTCCAGGGGACGAAGCGTGACACCGGCATGGATGTGCACAAACTGATCGGCCTGGGCGAACATCTCGAAAGGATCGCTCCCAAATATCAGAAGTACCTCATGGCAAACAAGCTCTCCCTCATTGATGCGGGCGTGCTAGCGCACCAGATCCCCGGCGGCATGATCTCCAACCTCGTCAGCCAACTCAACGAGATGAATGCGTTGGATCGACTGGATGAGGTTTATGCTGAGATCCCGAGGACGAGAAAGGAAGCGGGAACGCCGCCCTTGGTCACCCCCACTTCCCAGATCGTCGGCGTACAGGCCGTCATGAACGTAATCCAAGGTCGGTACAAGATGGTGACCAATCAGTTTAAGGACCTGGTCTACGGGCTCTACGGCGAGACCCCGACCCCGATTGATCCCGAGATTCAGAAAATGGCCTTGAAGCACTACAAACGCGGCCAGACCCCGATCACCGGGAGACCCGCCGATTACCTGGACCCGGAACTTGCAGAAGACAAAAAGAAGATTGGCGATCTTGCCAAGACCGATGAAGATCTGCTGACCTACGCCCTCTATCCGTCGACCGGCGAGCAGTTCCTGAAGTGGAAGTACGGCGTGGAGCCCATGCCGGAAAACGTGAAACCGCCCAAGGTCCCGGAAGAAGTCAAGGGGAAAGAGGGATAGAGCGTAAAAAACATTAGCAAGCCCATCATTATCCTCCAATGGACCAAGGTGTGCCTTCGGGAGCGCCTTCGTTCGTTGGAGGACCTTCCATATGCCGGCCAAGCTTTACCCCTGCCGGAGTTTCGTTGCATGTTTATTTTCTGTGATGATTTTGTCTTTTCACGGGAACTGCAATGATGATATAGATCCCCCGAAGGGAATTGCCCGGTAGGCCCGGCAAGCCGGACGCTTTTCGCCAGAGGGCAATGACGGCATCCGCCGCCGAATCCGGAAGCATCCTTAACCATTATGGTCAAAGAACTATCCACATTCGCCATCCGCCACGGCCTGATCCCGATCGCCTACTGGATTATCCGCATCTACCTGCTGATGGTCCGGATCCGGATCTTCCATGAAGAGGAGCTGTTTGATCATCTCCATCGGGAAGGAAAGGGAATCATCGCCGTCTGGCACCAGCGAATCCTGCTTGTCGTCAGTTACGCGCGGCGCTTCAGGGAATTCAAGCCGGCCGCAATGATCAGCCAAAGCCGGGATGGGGATTTGATCGCAGATGTCGCCCGGCGGCTGAACTTCCGACCTGTCCGCGGTTCGAGCTCCCGCGGCGGGCGCGAGGCGCTTGCCGCGATGGTCGCGGAGCTTTCGGTTCATCCGCTGGCCGTTCATGCGGTGGACGGTCCGCAAGGCCCCCGGGGTCTCATCAAGGCGGGCATCATCCGGATGGCCCAGCTCTCCGGCGCTCCGATCATCCCGGTCTATATTTCGGTGAACCGCGCCTGGATCCTCAAGAGCTGGGACCGCATCCTCATCCCGAAACCCTTCAGCACGGTCTGGGTCCGCTGGGATGAACCGATCCCTGTTCCGGCGACGCTCGACAACGATGCCTTCGAGTCCCTCCGTCTTGATATCAATAACAAAATGCGGGACAATCAAGAGGAGGATGACCGGAAACGCGGCTGGGGAGAAACCCTATTTTAGCCCCAGCAGCAGTAAACCGCCGTCGATAACGATTTCCGCTCCCGTAGTATAGTTGGACGCTTCGGAAGCAAGGTAGAGGGCGGCGCCGACGATCTCATCGGGCTGGCCTATGCGGCCCGTGGGCAGCATCTTTTCCAGTGCCGCCTTCGCCTTTTCGGCCTCGTCCGGCGCGAGGTGCGCCCAGTGGGAATTCATCATCTTGGTGCTGATGGGTCCCGGAGCGATGGTGTTGACCTGGATATTCAAGGGGGCCAGCTCGCTGGCAAAAGCCCTCGTAATCATCCGCACGCCGGCCTTGGAGACGGAATAGACGCTCACGCCGGGCTCAGGATTGAACCCGTCGACTGAGGCAATATTGATGATTTTCCCGCCACCCTGCTTTTTCATAATCCTGGCCACGGCCTGGCTGACGAAATAAACCCCCTTCAAGTTCAGGTTCATGACCGTATCCCAGAGGCGCTCGTCGGATTCGAGGACGGAGCCCATGGCTGGGCTGGCGCCGGCATTGTTGACAAGGATATCGATCCGGCCGAACCGATCCATCACGGTGTTGACCATTTTTTGGATCTCATCCATCTTACCCAAGTGAGCCGGGAGCGGAAACGCCTCGCCGCCGAAGGCCTTGATTTCCGCCGCCGTCGCTTCCAGATCCTGCGCCTTGCGGCTGGTGACGACCACGTTGGCCCCGCTTCTGGCGAAACCGAACGCTATCGCCTGGCCGATACCGCGGCCGCCGCCGGTAACGACAGCGACTTTTCCTTTCAGTGAAAATTTGGACAGATCAAACATCGTTTCATTCTCCTAAAATATTCGATATTTACTTTCCCTCTCCCCGTTGAGGGTGGAGGGGGCGAACTTTACTTTGCCGTTGTTATCTTCTTGCTGAGGACGTCGCGATCTCCGCCGCTCATGCCGGCGATATATTTCACCAGCGTCTTCCGGGATTCGATATCGTATTGTGTCGTGATGGCGATCTGCTCCATAATCGGCGAACCGCCGCCGTGGTAGCTGCCGATGTTGTGTATGCCGCCTGTCGCCGAGCAGAGCGCATCGCCCAGATATCTCCAAAACTGGGCCTGATCCTCGGCCGACATGTTCGGGTTCCGTTTGGTATACTTGAGGAGCGCCTCCCCCGTTTCCGGATTCTTGAAATCCTTATCGTGGGGGAACGTGGCCACAACACCGCCCGCAATGTCGCAAAGGATCTCCGCCTCGCGCCAGACTGCCTCGCCCGACAGGCAACGACCGACGTTGCAGTAAATCGAATTGGGAATGTACGAGCCCGGACCGTAGGGCACGAAACCGATACCCGGTATGTAGACCTCCGGTTTTCCCAGATCGGATGCGGTATATCCCGCGGCGTAACCCAATTCGGTGGTCATGATGAGCTCCGCCAGCTTTTCCCGGACATGGGATTGTTTGTGAATGTTGTTCACCTCGGCGGCAAGGGCGGCCGTCCCCATAATCACGTCGCCGATCGCGGGCTTGCAGCCTGAATAGGAATGGCGGTGGAACAGCGCGAACAGCAGGGCCAGCACGCCGCCGTGCTGATATTCTCCGGCCAGGAAGACCCTTTCCCAGGGCACAAAGCAATTCTCAAAGATCATATAGGAATCGGTTGCACCCGGCACAAACCCGCGCTGGTAATGATCTCTCGGCCTCAAATTATGGATCGTAACGACCTGCTTCAGCCCCTCCCAGTCTCCGGGAACGGCGAAACCCACCGCGTAATCCTTGTCCACGGCGCGCAATGCGCGGGTGGGCAGAACCAGGACTTCATCGGCCACGGAGGCTTCGGAGATATGCACCTTGCAGCCCTCAACCACGATGCCGTCCTTCAGCCGCTCCTTGATCCGCACATACGCGCCGGGATTGGGCTGATCGGCAGGCCGCAGCATCCGGTCGCCCTTTACGTCCGTCTGGGCGCAGCAACCGATCAGATCCTCCGTCTGGAAGCGGGTGAGCCACTTCTTGAAGTTCTCATGGTACTGAGTTGCGCCATTGTTCAGCTTGTCCGCCTCATAGGAGACATTGTAGATCGCATTGGCGCCGTCGATCCCCATGCAGCGCTGGATGCAGCCGCCGACCTTCTGACAGAGCATCCGAGTCATATCCTGCTTCCTGTGCAGGTCTTCCTTGTTCTGATGGATATGAGTAAAACGGTTAATTCTCTCCCCCGTGAGGTGAGAAATCGCCGTGCAGAGCTCCTGATTCTCCGGCTTGGCCGCTTCATCATACGTCGTGCCGATGGTATTGAGGCAATCCATCTGCAGTTCATCCGTCCTGTCGATCAACTGGCCGTCGTAGTAAAGGTTCCGTTTCATCTTGGCCAGCCCTTTGATGTAATCTTGCTTGGTTCTCATGGTAATACTCCTTTCTTTATATGTCGTTTTGAATGAATAGGCTGTTAGCACCCGAGGAGCCTTTAAGGTCAAGTCGCTAATATCAATGACTGTATGGGCAAGGATAGTAGGGCTTCGTTTGGGCTGTCAAGAAATAATCAAGAGCTGCCCCTTTCGGCTCCGGAAGGATGCCCATTCGTACCGGGGCGGATGACGCCCCTATGTTTCCTCCCGCTCCCGCCACTGACGGTACGCGTTCATCCGGGCCAGCGCCTTGACGGCCCGCTCCGGCGACAGGAAGGACACCCCCTTGTAGCAGCACCCAGCGATTTCCGTGATCGTGCGTGCGCTCTCGTCGGGAAGAAGATTCACCCCGAGGACCGGCTTGCCGTGCTTCTCCATGAGGTGTGCCGCATGCCCCATGAAGTTTTTCTCGAACTCGGCAAGCACCCCGGGAATGGCTTCCAGCGTTTTTTTGTCCATCACCGGATCGACGGTGCGGATCGAGGTGATCATCTGTGTCAGAGAAGCCCTCATCCCCAGGATGCCCAGATGGATCACCGCATCACACCCGTCCCACTCCATGAGCTCCTCCATCACCTGCAGCGGGATATGGGGGCCGACTTCGCCCACCAGATCGATGGGATTGGAGCGGCTCCAGTAAGGGGGGAGGATGTTGTCGATCCGCGCGATCAGCTCCGGGGAGAGATCAGGGATCGCCAGACCGTACTCCACGCAGAGGTCGGAGGCGACGACCCCCCAGCCGCCGCCCAGGGTCATCAGGGCGACCCGGTTGCCGCGGGGGAAGGGGAGGGAGGAGAAGGCCGCCGACAGGTCCAGCAGCTCCATCGGCTGCTCCACGACGACGATTCCGGCCTGGCGGGCTGCGGCGTCGAAAACCCTGTTGTTCGCGGCGAGCGCCCCCGTGTGGCTCGCCGCGGCGCGGTTCCCCGCCTGCGTGCGGCCACCCTTGAGCAACACGACGGGCTTCTTCCGGCCCACACGGCGGGCGGATTCGAAGAAACGACGGCCGTTCTTGACACTCTCCAGGTAGAGGACAACCGTCTGTGTCAACTCGTCGACCTCGAACACCTCCATGTAATCCTCGATCGTGATCATCGCCTCGTTGCCCGAACCGCTGAAGGCGCGGATGCCAACCCCTTCGTGTTCGGCGAAGCCCATGAGCTGCACCCCGAGGTTCCCCGACTGGGAAACGATGGCGGTCGCCCCGGGCCGGGGACGGACGCTCGATCCGCAGCAGAAGAGGTTGTCGTGGGGATTGCAGATTCCCATTGTGTTGGGACCCAGGATCAGAATACCGGCCGCGCGCGACTCACGGACCAGTTCCTCCTCCCGGCGCCGCCCCTCCGCGCCGGTTTCGGCAAACCCGGAGGTGATCAGGAGCATGTTTTTGATCATCTTTTCTTTGAACTGGGGAATCAGCTCCAGGACCTTCGGCGCCGGGATGGTCACCACGGCCAGATCCACCGGCCCCGGAATCTCCGCCACCGATTTGAAGGCTTGCCGGCCGGCGATCCGGCCTCCCTTGGGATTGACGAGGTAGATCTGCCCCGCGAACCCCCCCGCGGTTACATTGCAGAAAAGCCTGTACCCCCACTTTCCAAGCGTCCCGGAGGCCCCGACGAAGGCGATGGAACGGGGGTAGAAGAGCTTCACGATCGCCCGCGGGTCTATCGGCGGAGGGGCGTCCTTTGCCGCCGGCCGCTCGCCCAGGACGATCAGGGCGTCCACGGCCGTAACCCGGCCATCCGGGCCGACGATGAGCGGATTGACGTCCGCCTCGGTTACGTCCGGAAGCTCCATGCCGAGGCGGGAGAGTCCCGTCAGGGTTCGGACAAGCTGTTCCCGAACCGCCGCCGGTTCGCCGCGGAACGGCCCGAGGAGCTCCCGCGAACGGAGTTCATCGATCATCCCTCCGGCCTCTTTCTCATCGACGGGCGCGATGCGGAAGGCCACATCGTTCAACGCCTCGGTGAAGATACCGCCGAGGCCGAACATGACGACCGGTCCGAACTGGGCGTCGAGGAAGAGACCGGCGACAAACTCCCGGCGACCGGAGAGCATCGGCTGAATCAGATACCCCTCCAGATCCGCCCCCGCCGACCCGGCCACCTCCGCCGCCGCCTGCCTTACGTCCCCGGCGTCCTTGAGATTCAGATGGACGAGCCCCCTTTCCGTCTTGTGCGTCAGCTTTGTTCCGAGCCCCTTCAACACAACAGGAAACCCGATCTCTTCCGCCTTTGCCACGGCCTCCTCCGGTGTGGCCGCAATCGACTCCTTCACAACCGGAACGCCGAATTGTCTCAGAAGCTCCTTGGACTCCGCCTCGGTGAGGGCGGTCCGTCCCTCCGCCTTCGCCTTCCGGATCAACGCCGCTGCATCCATAAAGTCTCCCTCTTCGATGACCACCCTTCCGCGGGCGGATATTTTTCCACGGGAGACCTTACCACACGCCGAAAATGAGTTCAATTCTCATAACGCCTCACGGTTCCTTTATTTCCGATACGACAGGAGCGTCTCGTAGAAGTGCGGCGTGGACGGGCCGAGAACGAGGGGCTCCACCTGTTGGAAGAGTTCTTCCCGGTCGTCGCTCAGGTGCATGTCCATGAAGGTCTCCTTCGATTCATGCTCGACCACGGCCGCGTAACGGCTGCCGCCATCGATCGGCCCGAGGAGCGTCCGGGAGATGAATCCAGGATGCTTTGCGAAGATCCGGCTGGAGTTGTGGAACCACTCACGGAAGGTCTCCTCCTTCCCCGGCTTCGGCGGCGCAAAATCGATCAGATTGACAAACGCGCCCGGCTTCCCTGCCAGAACGGAGTCCCGTTCCGGCTCATCCGCCAGCGGTGTCTTGATCACGAGAAAAACCAGCGGATTCATCGATTCGTTCCGAATTCCCATCGGCGCACCCTTCGGGATCCGGAGGAGTTTACCCGACCCTATGCGAACGCTTTCGTCCCCCACGGAGAAGAGCCC
>JAHIMW010000046.1 GCA_018896355.1 Pseudomonadota bacterium | reverse complement strand
AGGATTTCGGAAAGGCGCCGGTAGCGGTAGGAGGGGGAGGCGTGCGAGCTGTAGTAATAGGGGTAGTCGCCCCGAACGGTGAAATGGTTGCAGGTCCCCACCCACCCCCGCGGTGGGTCATCGCTCCCCGGCATCTTCTCAAAGGGGATCCACCCCGACCAGTTGTCCCGATCATCCGTCACGACGTGGGGGAGGGTCCCGTCGCCGCGGCTGCGGATGCGCAGACGCCCCGAAGTCTGCCAGCCGATCCGGCCGTCGACGTCGGCAAAAACGAAATTGAGCATCACCGTCGTGATCTCGCCGATAGCCGCCCGGACATCGTCCGCGGAACGGGCCGTGAGGAGCCGGTCCAGGCCGAGCGACGGCTGCATCGTCTCAAAGGGGGACCAGCGGACGGTGACCACCCGTTGGCTCTTCAGGTCGGGAAGAATGCCGGTGACCACCGGCCCCCGCCGCGTCAGGCGGATCGCGATCCGCTCTTCGCGAAAGCCGCCGGGGGCCTTGCCGTCCCTGATCCGTAGCGTTTCGCCGACCGTCTCGAAGGGAACCGATCTTCTCCCCTCGAGGTAGTTCGCAGGATTGGCCGGGTCGATCGTCTCGACATAGAGGTCCTGGGCGTCCCCGTAGGCGTTGGTCACGCCGACGGCGATCCGGTCGGTCCGCCCGATCACCATCCCCGGGACGCCGGCCACCGTCACCCCGACCGCCCGCACCTGCGGCGTGATCAGCCCCGTCGGATACCACGGACCGGGGAGGATCCGCGGGTCGAGGTGTGGGTCATTGGCGAGGATCGGCTTGCCGCCCTGGGAGAGGGAGCCTCCCATGACCCAGTTGTTGCTCCCGATGCGCAAGGAACCTTCCGTCTCCCGGAGGAGATCCGTCATCTGCGCATCGCCGGCGAGGTTAAGGCGGGGCCGGACCGCCGAGTCGGCCCTTTTCGGTTTCACCGCGGGGATGGCGTCGTCCGGGTTGATGTTGACGGGGAAGATCTCCCGCGCCCGCGGCTCGCCCAGTTTCTCCGCCAGCATCTGGGCGATCGCCTCGGTCTTGAGATTCGCCGCGGAGTTCCACCCCATATAGTAGACGATCGCCAGCGAATCGGCGATCGTCCAGGGTTCGGCCTTGATCCCGGCAAGACGGAACTCCAGGGGGAGATCCTTCCCCGCGGCGATAAAGGCGTTGACGCCGTCGACGTAATTCTGGAAGAGCCCCTTAGTCCGCTCGTCGAGGAGCTTCTCATGCTTCCTCGCTTGACGCACGAAACCGATGGTCCGCATCAGGATGTCGCTCTTTTTCCCCTTCTCGCCGGCAAGCTCGGCGATCCGCCCGGTGGCGAAAAGCCGCGTCAACTGCATCGAAAAGAGCCGGTCCTGGGCGGTGACAAACCCCTGCGCCCGGATGAGGTCGTTCTCATCGGCCGCATGGATGTAGGCCATCCCGTTTTCGTCCCGGACCACCCGGACCTCCGCTTTGAGGCCGGCAATGGTCACTCTCCCTCCTCTCTGAAAATCGTTCAGGCGGGGGAACGACAGAACGACCGCCAGAATGAGGACAACCGCCGCAGCCGCGATCCATTTGATCCATCTCATGGTTTCCCTCCTTTAGATTGTAGAACTCATAGACCCGTTGGTCGATCTGACGGTCGGCGGTTTTTGTCAATCCTTCTTGATGATCCGGATTTCCTCTTCCGTGAGACCGTAGACGTCATAGACAAGCAGGTCGATCAGGGGATAACGGAGAGGTTAACAATCGCCCGACTAAAACAGGTAACGATCGATTTCGAGAGCCCCATGAAATACGCCGAGGATGTCGATATTCCCCTCCGGCTTGATGAGATAGGCGATTCGATAATGGCCATAGAGGAAAATACGGATATTCAAATCAGGATAACAATCGTAGCGGTACCCGATTTCCGGAAACCTTTGCAGCAACTGCGCTTTTTCATATATGCCTTCAACAACCCGGCGGGCGGCTTCCGGCTTGTCTGCGGAAATATAGGCGAAAATATCCCGCAACCATTGTTCGGCTTCGGCCGTCCATTTTATTTCTGCCATAGCCGGATTCTTCGTTTCATCTCTTCGTTGCCGATTGTCCGGTTTTCCCGGGAATCGTCGAGGCCCCGTTCCACCATGCGTGCAAATTTCAATTCACGTAAGATGTCGTCAAACGTACAGTCGTCGGGTTGGGCTTCGATAATGCTGGTTATCTGTTCCTTTGCCGAAAGCATTTTTTCACCTCTCCTTATATTTCTCCGAACTTCATTACTCCTTCCCACGATGAGGATTATAACGAATCTCCCCCTTGGTAGCAATTTTTTCTTCCACGATCCGGATTTCCTCCTCCGTCAGGCTGTAGAGGTCGTAAACGAGGCGGTCGATCCGGCTGTCCGTGGCATCGATCTGGCGCTTGAGGTTCGTCTGTTCGTGGTCCGTCCGGGCGGCGGCCAGCCTCCGGTGGAGGGCGAGCATCTCTTCGACCAGGGCGACCATCCGGTCGTGGCGCCCCCGGTCCGCCGTGTCGGCGAAGTCGATGGTGCGGATGGGGAGCTGTACAAGGAATTGTTTGTTTGCTGCGTAATATCCACCGTGGAAAGTTGTGCTCACGTTCTTCAGAAACCAATTCAGAAGACGGCTGTTGAGCAGACCAGTATGATACTTTTGGCTTCCACTCTTCTCCTCAACTGTGATGCCAAAACCTCCAGTCGTTACATTGACAAAATATGCATTATCCTTGTCATAGTAGGCAGCTAAATTGGTAATCATGTAGGGGATCATTATTTTAGGTCGTTCCCAAACATTGAGATTCTTCGGATAGAGTTGATACCAACCCGTATCTTTAAATTTACCATGCTCCCGTCCTGACAAAAGCTGCCTATTTTCAAAAAGGTATCCCCATGTTTTTGGATAGCGTTTCTTCAGGTCCGCCTCAGGGATGAGAATGGCTTTTCCTTTGATCATCTCGTAAGGAAATAAGACTTGCGCATTTGGCATAGCCCAATATCGTCCGATGTTTCCGCTACGGATAACGGGCTTTAGGAGATCTATTTCAATTTCAATTTCTTTGTCGAGTGCTTTCGAATAAACCCTTGAGGTATTTTGAATCTTTCCGGAAGAATTTTTGAAGAGAAAGACCGTGTCCGCGCTGGTTTGAAGCCCAACAAAAATTGACGAGATATCGCCCAATTTCACCGGCATCCGGCGGAGTTTTTCGAAGAGGTCGGCGCCGCGGCCGACGGTGAAGTTCCACTCGGCGGCGGTGACGTTGGCGGCGGGGATGGCGCCTTCGGTCCCCTGACCGGTCTTCTGCCAGGCATCCAGATCGTCCACCTTCGTGAACCGGCAGGCGGCGGCGCCCGCCTTCTCCAAGAACAGCAGGCAGGTGTAGGTCGTCGCCCCGGCGAAGACCTGGGCGTCGCCGAAGTGGACGACCCCGCTCAGGTGTTTCCCCTCCGCCAGAAGACCGCGCAGGGCCTCGCCATACTGCGCGTTGAAGAACTTGTGCGGCAGGATGAAGCCCAGCCGCCCCTTCGCGTTCAGAAGACCGAGGCCCTTTTCGACGAAGACCACGTAGATGTCGTAGTTCCCCTTCCCGGCGGCGGCAAAGGCGGCCTTGTAGAATTCCACCTCCAGCGGCGCCCACTCCTTCATCGTCTGGATGCGAATGTACGGCGGGTTGCCGATGACAGCGTCAAAGCCGCCTCTCGGTTCACCCCCACCCGAAACCTCCCCCGTCGAGGGGGAGGGAGCAGACATTTTGAAGATCTCCGGAAACTCCTTTTCCCAGTCGAAGCAGTTGATTCGGTACTGATCCTCGTCGCCCAGCAGCATGAACTGCGCGCCGTTGTAGAAGTCCGGTCCGATCAGCGAGTTGCCGCAGCGGATGTTCCCGGAGAGGTCGGGGAGGGCGCGCTCGTGGAAGAGCTTGATCTGGTTCGTGAGGGTCTCCCCGCTCTCCCCCTCCAGGACCTTGAGGAGCAGCGAGAGCTTCGTCACCTCGACGGCCTGGGGGTCGATGTCCACGCCGTAGATGTTGTTCAGCAGAATCCGCTTGCGTTCCGCGGTGGTCAATCGCCATTCGCCGCCGGCGGCCTGATAGAGGACCGGCCGCCGCCCCTTTGCCCGCCTCTCCAGACCGCCCGCCACGTAGCGGTCCCGGTAGCCGTCGAGAAGGCGCTGGTAGGCCTGGATCAGGAACGAGCCGGAGCCGCAGGCGGGATCGATGATCCGAAGCCTGTCGGCCTGGGCGATTGTCCGGCCGTCGAGGAGGCGGCCCACCGTTCCCTCGACGATATAATCGACGATGTATTTCGGGGTGTAGAAGACGCCGCCCGCCTTCTTCACCTCCGGCTTGTCCTCCACCTTCGCCTGGTGGCCGGCGGTGAGGCGGATCACCTTGCCGAGGAACTGCTCATAGACCCGGCCGAGGATGTCGGCGGGGAGAACCGAGAATTCATACGGGGAATCGGGGTAGTATAGCCCCTGGAAGATCTCCTTCAGCGCCCTGTCGTCGATGGCGAGGTCCAGCGTGAGTCGATCCGGCGGCGCGGTGCGCCCCTGCTCCTGCCGGAAGTGAAACAGGCCGGAGTTGTACCGGTCGTCGGCCCGCTGGAAGATCTCGATGAGACGCTTGTAAACGCCGGGGCCGTTCAGGAGACCCTGGAGCTGGCCGTAGGGCTCGATCCCCCGGTCCTCGCAGATCCGGAGAAAGATGATCCGGTTGATCGTCAGCGTCACAGCCGTGTTCAGCTCCCGCTGGCTCAGGGCGGGGTTTCGGAGCGCGATGGTCCGGGCGAGAAGATCCCGCCAGGATTCGATCTCCCGGAGAAAGGCCTCGTCCACGCCGGCGGTGCCCTTCTTCAGCCGGGTCGATTCGGCGTAGCGGTCGAAGGCCCCTTTGAGGACGGCCTCCTTGGTGAAGACGGCGGCGATCTCCTCCCAGCGGGCGGCGTAGTCGCGGAAGTTGAAGAACAGAATCCGGGCCGT
>JAHIMW010000045.1 GCA_018896355.1 Pseudomonadota bacterium | reverse complement strand
CGACAATCATCCCGCTTTCCGATTTTTTGACCTTATCGACTTCAATCGCCTCTCTCTCAATACTCATGTTCCTGTGGATAATGCCCATCCCGCCTTCCTGGGCCAGGCAGATCGCCGTTCTGGACTCCGTTACCGTATCCATGGCCGCGCTGATGAACGGAATATTGAGCGTGATGTTGTTAGTCAACAGAGATGAGGTATCCACATCCCGCGGCAGGATGTTCGACGCCGCCGGGACAAGCAGCAGGTCATCAAAAGTCAGCGCTTCAACAACATGATCCTCTAACATGGGGCCTCCAATTTTCTAAAAAATCCGTCTACTGTCCAAAAGCATAGTAACCGGACCGTTATTGACCAGTTCGATGAACATCAGGGCCTGAAATGTGCCTTCGGCGACGTGGCCAATTTTCTCCCTTGTCCGGATGACAAAGTGATCGCAGAGTATCCTGGCGCGGTCCGGGCTCTCCGCTATCGTAAATGAGGGCCTTCGGCCCCTCCGGCAATCCCCCAGGAGGGTAAACTGGGACACAACAAGCATCTCCCCCTGAATATCGAGCAGGGAGAGGTTCATTTTGCCGTTTTCGTCTTCAAATATTCGGAGATTAATGATCTTTTCAGCCAGATAGACCGCATCGCTTTCCCGATCTCCCTGCTCAATCCCGAGAAGGACCAGAAGGCCCCGACCGATTCCGGATATCTGCTGGTCTCCGATGAGGACCTTGGCTCTGTCTACCCTCTGCACCACTGAACGCATGAAACCCGCCTTATTGAGAGTTGCATGTTAGCAACAAACAAAGCCGGCTTCAAGTTATTTGTCTGGGGGACACCTTGCGGCAAGGTGTCCCCGTCTATTGTCACGCCGGCGAAGATGTGTTATTTTACCATCATGGGTCGCCACATTCTCCTCATCAACCCCTGGATCTATGATTTTTCCGCATATGATCTCTGGTACAAGCCGCTGGGGCTTCTTTCCCTGGCGTCCCTGCTCCGGATCAATGGAGTCCATATCACGTTTATCGATTGTCTTGATTCGGATGACCCGGCCATGCGCAATGAATGTCATATCACAATGCCCAAAAGAAAACCTTCCGGAGAGGGATCCTACGCGGCGGAACGAATCCCTAAGCCGCCTCCGCTGAAATCGGTCCCCCGGAATTTCCACCGGTATGGTATGACCCCCCGCGTTTTCCAGAACACCTTAAAGGCGATCCCCAGACCCGACCTCATCATGATCACATCCATGATGACATACTGGTATCTCGGTCTCTTCGACGCCATCTCCATGGTCAAAGCGGCCTATCCCGGCGTACCTGTTGTTCTGGGCGGGAATTATGTGACCCTCTGCCCGCAGCATGCCCCTCTGTCCGGTGCTGATTTCTGCCTTCCCGGACCGGGAGAATCATCTCTCCCTCCCCTTTTGATGGATCTCTTAGGAATGGATATGCCTCTCCTTCCCGACGAACAAAATCTCGATTCATACCCCTACCCTGCCTTTGATCTGATCCGTCCGTTGAATTATGTCCCGCTCCTGACCTCGCGGGGCTGTCCCTACCGTTGCAGTTACTGTGCATCCCACACTTTTTACCCTTCGTTTCGCAGACGGGACCCAATTCTTGTCGCGGATGAAATCGCGTTCTGGCATACCCGGTTCGGAGTCCATAACTTCTCTTTCTATGATGACGCCCTGCTGGTGGATTCCCAAGGAATGGCGATCCCGTTGTTGCAGGAAATGATCCGGAGAAGATTGCCGGTTCAATTCCATTGTCCGAACGGCCTTCATCTGCGCGAGATCACACCGGAGTTGAGCGTTCTCTTGTACAGGGGCGGCTTCCGAAAGATCCGTTTCGGATTTGAAACCTCCGATCTGATTCGACAGATAGATACCGGTGGGAAGATCAGCAACAGCGAATTGGTCGAGGCCATCGGTCATTTGAAGCAGGCCGGCTATCAATCCCGGGATATCGGAATCTATATCCTCTGCGGCCTTCCGGGACAACCAGCGGATGAGGTTAAGGAGAGTATCCGCCATGTGCAATCGTCCGGGGCGCGTCCGATCCTTGCCGAATATTCCCCGATCCCGGGAACGGACTTGTGGCGCGACGCTGTGGCCTGCTCACGCTACCCGATCTCAGAGGAGCCTCTTTTCCAAAACAATACGCTCCTTCCCTGTAAAAGCGTCTCACTGACTCATCCCATCTATCAGAGTTTGAAACGGATGGCGCGAATTCCGCTTCAGCCGGAAGAGACTTGACAACCGGTATGGATATGGATATATAAGAATCGACGGCGGGTCTGCTTTGCCCGTTAGTGAATCGTGATGCTGGATTGCAACATTAAAAGAACGACAGGGTCCTGTGGTGGGCGTCACCCGTTTGAGGACCAACTTTTCTGGAGATTGACTTTCCGGCGCACAGATACGACGGCACAAGCGGATCTCGTCGTCGCCTTATTTTAAACGCCATCCCTTCTGAGGAGATGAAGTCCATGGGTTCAGGCCTCTGGTGGGGAAAAATAATCTTGATAGCTCTTTTTTCTCTTTTTTTTCTCATCTTCGGCATCGAAAACCTGGTTGGTGCGTTTCATCTTATAAACCCATTGGAATTCATCATGTATTTTTTTTCCGCCAGTCTGATGATTTTGGTGAGTATCGTCGGAATCCTCTATCCTGTTTTTCAAGTTCACGCTTATCTTTCGTTAGAGAAGAATCATCCCGATGAGAAATAGTTCATCCTTTCTCCGGCGTCGTCGTTCCGGCAAATCGCCGTTCATCCCGCACGCCCTCTTTACAACCCATGGAATTCTCTTCTTGCTGCTGCTGCTTCTTCTCCTCCCCTCCCCCCTTTTTTCATATGAGTTGGCGGAAAGGGTTCAAACCTTTACCCTTAAGAATGGTCTCCGGCTGCTCATGCTGGAGAGGCATCTCAGCCCCACGGTTGCCATCTACATCCGTTATCGCGCAGGAGCCGTGGATGAGGCGGACGGCAAGACCGGAACGGCCCATCTGTTGGAACATATGATGTTCAAGGGTACGAGAACCATCGGAACCAGGAATTACGCTGCAGAAAAAAAGCTCCTGCTCCGGATCGAACAGGTGGGAACCGCACTGGATCGTGAAAAAGCGAAAGGTAAAGCGGCCCAATCACCGCTTATCGCACGTCTGGCCGATCAATTGACCGCCCTTCAGCAGCAGCAGCAGCGCCTGATCATATCGAACGAGATCGACCGTCTCTACTCAGAAAACGGCGCAGTCGGTCTGAATGCCTCTACAGGCCAGGATCTGACCACATATCAGGTCCGCATCCCTGCCAACCGGATCGAACTCTGGGCCAGAATCGAGGCCGACCGCATGGTTCATCCCGTATTTCGCGAGTTTTACACGGAGCGGGATGTCGTCATGGAGGAGAGGAGGCAGCGCGTCGAATCGGACCCGGACGGCAAGCTTCGAGAAAGCTATCTGGCTGCGGCGTTTATCGCCCATCCCTACCGGCGGCCGGTTCTGGGCTGGCCGTCTGACATGCGTTACCTCGATATTGCCTACATGACTAAATACTTCCGGGATATGCACGCACCCAACAATACGGTCATCGCCATGGTCGGAGATCTCCAGCCGTCCACCGCTCTGAAGATAGTCGAAAAATATTTTGGCCGGATCCCCGCACAGAAGCTTGTCTCTCCTCCAATCACGGAAGAACCGCGCCAGTCCGGGGAGAGAAGGGTTGAGGTGATTTTTGACGCGGAGCCGCAGATGATCATCGGCTACCACAAACCGCCCCCCCCGGTTTTTGCCGATTACCTCTTCGATATGATCGAGTCCATTCTTACGAAGGGAAGGACCTCACGGCTTTTCAAAATCCTCGTTCAGGAAAAGAGACTGGCAGAAACCATTCAGGCGGCAAATGGTCTACCCGGTGCGCGCTATCCAAATCAGTTTGTTATCTTCGCCACACCGCGCCACCCTCATACGCTGGGCGAGCTGGAACAGGCGATCGATCGGGAAATCGAAAGGCTCCGGCGAGAACCCGTTTCCGAATCAGAGCTGGAAAAGGTAAAAAATCAGATCCGGGCGGATTTCATCCGGGGACTCGATTCCAACGCCGGCCTTGCCGGTATGCTCTCCTATTTTGAGGCGTTGTTGGGTGATTATCGCTACATTACTGAATACACCGCCGCCATTGACCGGATTACGACAGACGATATCCTGCAGGCGGCCAGAACCTATTTGACGCCGGATAATCGGACGGTCGCGACACTGATCAAGAAACGCTGAACGATGAAACTGAAATTTTCTTACAACCCGAGACCTTTGCGCAACTTGGAAATCGAATCCCGGAAGCGCGCATTGGAGATTTTTCGGGGTACCCTGCCCCCGCAGCGGAGCGCCCGCAAAGACGACTGTTTGAGCGCGAAGCGCGAGTTTCGTCTTTGCAGCGAAGCGAGGAGGAGCAGGGTCGAAAAATGTCCAGCGCGCGGAGGGATCACGATTTTCAAAGGTATCAACTCGTTACTGATTATCATCTCTCTAAGTTTGATTCTTGGTTCTGCCGGAATCGCCTCCGCCGCATCGCCCACCACGCTGCCGGACCCGGATCACATCCGCTACAAACCCCTCTCGTTTGAACCACCCCGGGCTGAGCGCCTCCGCCTCGAAAACGGCATGCTCCTCTACATCCTTCCCGATAAAGAGCTGCCCCTGGTCAATATCAAGGTTGTCGTAAGAACCGGCAGCATGTATGACCCGGCCGGCCGGGAAGGCGTTGCCGAACTGACGGCCGACCTGATGGGGACCGGGGGGGTCGCCGGCATGAGCGGGGATGCCGTGGATGAGACTTTGGAATCGATGGCCGCCACGTTTGATGCCTCCGTGAATCGCGAGTCCGGCAACTTATCTTTTTCGGTACTGAAGAAGGATCTGGACCTGGGATTCGATCTCTTTTCCCGGATTCTGACTCAGCCCTCTTTCGAGGAGATGAAACTGACCTTGGCTAAGGATCTTAAATTAGAGGAACTGCGGCGGATTATGGATGATCCGCAGAAACTCGCCTTCCGGGAGTTCGGACGTCTCATGCATGGGGGAAGTCCCCGCGGAAGGGTGACCACATCCGCGTCAATCCGTTCGATCCAACGGGATGACCTGCTTGGCTGCCACAAGCTCTTCTATCATCCGGAGAATATGATGATAGCCATCAGCGGAGATATCGATATTCCTGAGGCCAAAACCCTGGTCGAGCGTTATCTCGGGGGCTGGAACTCATCGGAAAGGAGACCGGAAACCCCTCCCCTTCCCCGGCAACAGGACGGTGGAATCTATTTCCTGACAAAGGATGTACCTCAATCGATCGTCATTTTCGGCTGGTTGGCCCCTGCCAAAAGGGATGCTCAATTCTATCCTTTTGAGGTTTTGGACTTTATTATCGGGGGCGGAGGATTCCGTTCCCGGATTTTTCAGGAAATTCGGACCAACCTGGGCCTGGCCTACAGCACGGGCAGTTTTTATAAACCGAAAGGGGATTATGGCTTGTTCGGCGCGTATGCACTGACGAAATCCGCGTCCACCGTCCAGGTGATCTCCCGGATCAGGGAGATCTTCCGGGAGATGGGTCAGAAACCCGTTTCGCCCGAGGAGTTGGAAGGGGCGAAGAGGGCGATCCTGAACAGTTTCATTTTTTCCTTCACCTCGGCGGAGAAGATCGCCTTTCGGCAAATGATGATCGAATATGAAAGTCTGCCCGATGACTATCTACTCACCTATCGTTCCAAAATCGAATCAGTGACGGCGGCGGATATCCGGGACACTGTGGTACGGCTTGGCCCGAAGAGGGAAACCCTGCTGATTGTCGGAAACGATTATGTATATCGGGAGATTGCCGCAAAATTCGGAAAAGTTTTCCGCGTTGAGGCAAAGTTTTAGAGCCTGTAGCAGGTAGGGGCGCAATTAATCGCGTCCTTACAGGCCGTTCGTGGTGATCAGTAAAACCCTGCCATAAAGGATGGATGCCAGTTGAAAGAAAAGACGGAAACAGCCAGCACGGAGCGTGTCGATTTTGGCGACAGTGAAACCCTGCGCAATCTCTGTGGAGAGCATGACAGAAACATCAGACTCATCGAGAAGCTCGCGGCGGTCAATCTTGGGATTCGGGGGAATGCAATCTCCATCGCCGGCGACCGAATCCCCGTCCTCCATATCCGGAATCTGCTGTTGCAATTGTATCAAATATCGGGGAAGGGATACCCGCTTTTCCCGGCGGATATCGAGTACGCCCATCGGGCCCTTTCGGAAGACGCCACCGTCGATCTGCAGCGGATCTTTCTGGATACAGTATTCATTTCATCCCAAAAACGGGTCATCACCCCAAAAAGCATTGCACAGAAATCCTACATTGACGCGATCCGGAGCTCGGATATGGTCTTCGGCATCGGACCGGCGGGAACGGGCAAGACCTATCTGGCGATGGCCATGGCCATTTCCGCACTGCTTGAAAAAAAAGTCAACCGCATTTCCCTGGCCAGACCAGCCGTCGAAGCCGGTGAAAAACTTGGATTTCTACCGGGAGATCTCGCGGAAAAGGTCAACCCTTATCTGCGACCCCTTTATGACGCCCTCTTTGACATGATCGATTTTGACCGGGCCTCGGCCCTGATCCACAAAGGGGTGATCGAGGTAGCGCCTCTCGCCTTCATGAGAGGCCGAACCCTGAACGACTCCTTCGTCATCCTCGATGAAGCCCAGAATACAACCTCGGAACAGATGAAGATGTTTCTGACGAGGCTCGGATACGGTTCGAAGGCGGTCATTACCGGGGATGTGACGCAGATCGATCTCCCGACGGAGAAGGTGTCCGGCCTCGTCGAAGCCGAAAAGCTCCTCCGCAAGACCGAAGGCATCCGTTTCGTCCACTTCTCTGAACTGGATGTGGTCAGGCATCCGCTCGTGCAGCAGGTGATCCGCGCCTATAATCATCTGGATTGCAGAAAAAGGAAGGATGGACAGGGCCAAAAAGGATAGCAGATGTGGCGCTTTATCGTGGGATAACTTTATTGAGCTTGCTTAAGAAGGACAGAAGATGTCCATTTTAATCCAAAATCGGCAGAAACTACTTACCGTGGATGTCGGCAGGGTGCGACGAAGCCTGAAGCGGCTTCTGAAAGAACTCGGCTTCAAAGATAGCGAAGTCAGCCTTCTTCTCGTCGATGACGATCAGATCCGGGAGATCAACAAGAATTATCTTCAAAGGGATCGTCCGACCAACGTGATCTCTTTTGCGATGGCGGAAGGGGCATTCGGAGAGGTCCATCCGGAGATTCTGGGGGATATCATCCTTTCCGTCGAAACGGCTGCCCGAGACGCCATGGCCTGTGATATCGATTTTATGGATGAAGTTGAATTTCTACTGATCCACGGTCTTCTCCATCTCTTGGGATACAACCATGAAAACGTAGAAAGCTCCGAAGCGGAAAAAATGAAAAAGTTGGAGCGGGAACTCTTTTTCCTCCGAATGCATTACCATCTCGATTGATCATGACCGGCCTTAGGCTATCTGCCAAAAGTATTCAGCAATGTCCGGTTAGAAACTTGCATGTAAGTGTCGAATACTTTTAAGTGTCAACGGCAAGAGGCTTTAAAAAAAATATTCGCAAATGTTAAAATAATGCTTGACATTTCAGGCATTTAATGGGGCAAAACCTCCGTAACTAACTAATATTACGGAGGATTTGCCAATGCCCTACACGTGGATGCCCGGAAAACCCTGGAAAAAACACGAGACCCACAACAACCTTATGGCACCTGTTAACAACGCATTGAGGACATCAACGCATCTTCCCCTGAAACCATCAAGATATTATCGGATTTATTAAACGGACTGAACTCACTGAAAAGACCGTCACGGTAGTTGCAGCCCCTGGCCCCTCTCTTCGTGCGTATTATCATGATCAGGGCAAGCGATAGGAGTTGGGGGCGTGAGCCAAGATGCTGGGGAAACTGAGAATGTGGTAAGGAAATGACTTCTCCTGCAACTGCTCACACCGTTGTGTCTTTAAGGCCCGATGGCCGTCTTCGAAAGCGTCCTTGCGAACCCGGTTACCAACAGAAGGCTCACGGAACTCCTCAAAAAGGCGGCGCTGGGAAAGAGCCGGATTCTGCAGCCGTTTGCGGAAAAGTCTTGACTTTTGTGCAAGATGCTGCCAGATGGTCAAACATGAAACGTTACCTTTACGAGTCCATCCATAGAGATCTGAAAAGGAAAATGGTCATCCTGACGGGACCGCGTCAGGTGGGAAAGACCTGGCTCGCCAAGGAGGTGATGTCCGAGTTCAGAAACCCTCAGTATCTGAACTACGACCATTTCGACGATGCCCGGATCATCGGCGCCCACGCATGGGCGCTCGATGCCGATCTGCTTGTGCTCGACGAGATTCACAAGATGCCGGGGTGGAAGATGTTCATCAAGGGGATCTATGACACCCGCCCTGCAGGTCAGGCCATCCTGATCACCGGCAGTTCCCGGCTGGACACCTTCCGGCAGGTGGGCGAATCTCTGGCCGGCCGGTATTTCCCGTTCCGCCTGCACCCCCTCTCCGTCCGGGAGTTGCAGGATTCCCTGGCGCCCTTCGAGGCCCTGTCGCTGCTGAACCGTCTGGGTGGTTTCCCGGAGCCCTTCCTGTCCGGGGTGGAGACGGAGGCGGCGCGCTGGCGGAACCAGTACTACACGGATCTGGTCCGGGAGGATATCCTCGAATTCGGCCGGGTTCAGGAGATCCGCTCCATGCGTCTCCTGCTGGAACTGCTGCGGGAACGGGTGGGATCGCCCGTCTCGTACACCTCTCTGGCCGGCGACCTTCAGCTTGCCCCGAATACAGTCCGCCGGTACATCGACATCCTGGAAAGCCTCTGCGTCATTTTCCCCGTCCGCCCCTTCCATGCCAACGTGGCGCGGGCGGTCCTGCGGGAGCCGAAGGTTTATTTTTACGACAGCGGCTTCGTCAAGGGCGATGACGGAGTCAGGCTGGAGAATACCTGTGCCGTATGTCTGCAGAAGCATGTCCATTATTTGCAGGACACGACCGGGGACGATGTCGCCCTGCATTACGTCCGAACCAAGGACGGCCGCGAGGTCGATTTTGCGCTCACCCGGGAGGGGAAAGCCGAGCGGTTGATCGAGGTCAAACTTTCGGAGGAGGACCCGACCGCCTCTCTTTGCTTTTTCGCCAAAAGGATGCCCGGTGTGTCGGCCCTCCAACTGGTCCACAACCTGAGACGGGAGCAGCAGCGGGACGGCATCTCCATTCTCTTGGCAGGAAAATGGCTTGCCGGTTTGTCGGCATGATCCGACCAGACCAACCTCCGGCGCCAGATCGACGACGCCGACCGCCGGATCGACCGGCTGGTCTACAACCTCTACGGCCTGACGGAGGAGGAAGTTGTCCACACTTCAACGCTCCCGCCTGCTCCATACAAAAATTTACATCCGTTGTAAACAACGCTACTTTATCTCACAAATTACCTATAAAGGACACGGTATCCTTATCCCTACTCTTGCCGAAAAATCGAGGCATTACTGTCAGCATAATAGCGGTTACATTTGCTTGTATCATACGGATATTGCTGATCTTGTCAATTCATGTTGCGCATAGGGCAGATAATTTTAATATGGCCTTATTGAACCAGGATCACCTGTCCCGGATGGATGATCTCTTTTTGTCCCATCCGGTTCAGCTTGAGCAGCCTCTTGAGCGGGATGTTGTTTTCCCGGGCGATCCGATTCAGACTATCCCCCTTTTCGACCATGTACTGCTTCGGGGCTGTCGATTCGGGAACCTTTCCCGGGACCGGATTTGTCCCCGGCTTGGTTTTCTCCTTTTTCCCCGGGATCTCCGCTCTTTTCCGCTCCTTTGCCTGGGTTTCTTCCTCATTACCCGTTGCAAGTTGAAGCGTCTGGCCGATATTCAGGGTGTCATTCTTCAAGTCGTTGATCTTGCGGATCTCCGCAACGGGAACGCCATATTTCACGGAAAGAGAGGAGAGCGTATCTCCCTTTTGAACACGATGGTTCATTGCCCGACCGGACTTGTTTGCCTTCTCGGCAGGCCCCGATGCCTTTGCACTGCGGACCGGGACAATCAACCGCTGACCCGCCATAAGACGTTTATTCGACAGCCGGTTCGCGGATCGGATCGCCGCGACGGAAGTTTTATATTTATCCGCGATGGAGGTCAGGGTTTCCCCGTATCGCACCTTGTGTTTGATGGACACCCCGCGGACCGTCCGGGAAGAGGCGCGCGGTTTCTCCCCCAATGGAATTTCAGAGGCCATCTTGAGCAGCAACTCCGCCTTCTCGATCGGAACCTTCAGTTTATACGGTCGGTCAGGTGTCATTCGATGCCGGAGTTCGGCGTTCAGAATATAGATGATCTCTTCCGGCGTTTCGAGTTTCTGGGCGATATCCTGCAAGCGCATGCGTCGGTTGATCTCCGCCACTTCATAAGACAAAATATCTGTTTTGGGGTCTCCCAATCCGAGGTCGATGCCGTATTTCTGCGGATCCCTGACAATGAGCAATGTGGCCACAAAACGGGGTACATACCGCGCCGTTTCGTTGGGAAGACGCTGATAGAGGTCCCAAAAGCGATCCAGATAATTGATGTGCTGAGAGGCTATCGTACGCATGACGCGCCCTTCACCGCAATTGTATCCGGCAAGGACCGTCAGCCAGTCGCCAAACATCGCATGCAGATCCTTGAAATAATCGATGGCCGCACGCGTGGATTTTTCGACGTCCATCCGTTCGTCTACCCAGTCATCCCGGTTAAGTCCGTATTTATAGCCCGTCGATGGGATGAACTGCCATAAGCCAAGAGCCCTTGCAGAGGATAGCGCATTGATCTTGTAGCCGCTTTCCACAAGCGGCAGCCAGGAAAGCTCTTCCGGCAGACCCGCCTTCTTTAGTTCGCGTAAAATCACGGGCCGATAGATCCTCGACCGTTGATAGGATGCGACGAAAAAGTCGCGTTCGACCGTCTGAAATCGACGGATCTCCTTTTCGACGTCCTCATTGGTAACGATCGGAATCTCCCCGCGCTTCCCATTTTCAACGGACTGGTGTGAGTTGTAGATGGCCAGGATCCGCTTCGAAATCATCAGACGGAGATCGTCCTTCTGCCGCATGATATCGGGATTGCCGTTGGTGTCAAGCAGGATGGCATACGCCTGATCCAGCATCTGAAGCGCATCTTCGAGTTCACCGTTCACCCAGGATTTCTGGGATTCATCCAACAGCAGGAGGGCTTCTTCCATGATATCCCGTTCCGTCTCCTCCTCACGCACCCTGCGTGCATCCTGAGGACTCAATTTCGAAGGACTCTCAATCGAACGATTTATTACCGCCTTGCTCTTCTTGGACAGATCAGTCGTTATGATCGGCGAAGGAGCGCCGGTCGATCCGGTTGCCTTTATTAACTTGTCATTATTTATGGGGATATCGACAATTGTCACAACCGCAGGGTCGTTCGACGGCTGAACCGGCTGTCCCACGCCGCCTTGGTCCGACAGATCCGCCTTGCGATTCGGGACCGATTCGCTCAGCAAGGGCTGTGGCGGCGTAGTGTCGCGAATAACTTCCTGGACAGACGAGCGGGGATTGTTTTTAACCGTTTCCTGTTTGGAGACCGCACATGACGATAGTGTAAACCCTCCCCAGCCAATGACAAAAAGGATTATTGGGATTGTCGAAATCTTATTTCGGAACATCTTCGACTCCTTGCTGTAAAGTTCAAATCCACGAACGATGGGAATGCCGTTTTCCGGAGATCTCAAGCTCATGCGATCTTTCCCAATTCTGACCGGGCAGTCCTATACCATACTTTTACCCTTCCCCATAATATTAATGCAGCAGATAGGCCTCGATGAAATCGTCGATATCGCCATCCAAAACCCGGTTGACATTGCCGGTTTCGAGGTTCGTCCGATGATCCTTAACCATTCTATACGGATGGAGCACGTAAGAGCGTATCTGGCTGCCCCAGGCAATATCCTTTTTGGTTTTGTTGATCTCATCGAGCTTTTCGTTCTGCTCCCGGAGTTTCATCTCGTAGATACGGGAACGGAGGTATTTCATGGCCATCGCCTTGTTTTTGTGCTGCGAACGTTCGTTCTGGCACTGGACCACAATTCCGGTCGGCAGATGGGTGAGCCTCACAGCGGAGTCGGTCTTGTTCACATGCTGACCGCCGGCGCCGCTGGAGCGGTAGGTGTCGATGCGCAGATCCTTTTCATCGATTTCAATCACGATCCGATCGTCGACTTCGGGATAGACAAAGACGGAGGCAAATGAGGTGTGACGGCGGGCGCCGGCATCAAAAGGGGATATCCTCACAAGCCTGTGAATACCGATCTCCGCCTTGGCAAAGCCGAACGCGTATTCGCCCCGGAGGGTCAAGGTTACACTTTTAATCCCGGCCTCGTCACCCGGCAGATAATCGATGATGGTGGTATCGAGCCCTTTTCTCTCCGCCCACCGCAGGTACATCCGCAGCAGCATCTCCGCCCAGTCCTGCGCCTCCGTTCCCCCCGCGCCCGCATGAATCGACAGGATCGCGTTCATCGGATCCTGTTCGGAGCCGAGCATCATTTTCAGTTCATCGACCCGAACGGAGGCATTGAGCCTTTCCAACTCGGATCGGATCTCTTCCCGGGTCTGATCATCATTCTCTTCGGAGGCGATTTCGTAAAGAATCCGGAGATCTTCGATACCGTTCTTTTGCTGTTTCCATTTCTCGACCGCATCCGTCAACCGGCTTTTTTCCCGGAGGATCCCGCTCGCCCTTTCCGGTTCATCCCAGAAAATGTCGCGCAGGGATTCTTTCTCCAACTCCCGGATACGCAATTCTTTTTCAGGGATGTCAAAGACAGACCCCGATATGTTCGATTCTCCGGGCCAGATCGATCAGATTTTCATGAATTCCTTCCAGCATTTTTCCTTCTCCTTTGTAGGACAAAATAGTACGGGATCAACACGATTCCGCACAGGTAAACAAACAAGTCGCCATATGACGCATAAAAGGTCTTTTCGTCAACGTATTTCACCTCACCCTTCAGAACGGTTCTTTCAAAAAGGCCCGTTTGGGAGAGGATTTTCCCTGTCGGATCAATGATGGCGCTGATCCCGGTATTGGCCGCCCGGACAAGGTAGAGGCGGTTTTCGACCGCCCGGAAAACCGTCATGGAGAGATGCTGAAAAGGCGCTGAGGATTTTCCGAACCAGGCATCGTTGGTGATGTTCACGAGCAGATCGGCATTCTTCTGTTTGTAATCTCTTGTGGATTCCGGAAAGATCGCTTCATAGCAGATCAGGACGCCGATACGGCGTCCGTCGCATTCGATCGGATTGAATCCCGCTCCCGGCAGGAAGTCGCCTACCCCGACGACAAGCTTTCCGATGAACGGAAAGAATCGTCTCAGCGGCACATATTCACCATAAGGCACCAGATGCACCTTGTCATATCGGCCCGCAACAGTCCCGTCCGCTCGGAGCATGTAGGCGCTGTTCATATAGGAGATCTTTCCGCCACCCTCATCATAACGCGGACTGCCGAAGAGAAGCCGTCGACCGGACGCCCGGGCGACATCGACGACGAGCGCCCGCAGCGGATTGGGACCCTCAAAGTAGAAAGGCGCCGCCGTTTCCGGCCAGATGATAATTCCCCCTTCCGCAGGTATGGATCGTAGGGATAGCGAACGATAGATATTCAGCGTTTGCAACTGATAGCGGTCGTTCCATTTGATATTCTGATCGATATTCCCCTGAACGAGCGCCACTTCGACGGGACTCTTCTTCTGAGCAGATTCCCGAATTTCAGCCGTGCGAAAATGACCATAGCCATAGATGGCCGCTATCACGGCGAACGCGATCGCGATCTCCGCCGGCAGACGCTTTTTCCTGAATCTGAGCGACCAGAGATTGTAAAGAACCGCGTTGATCAAAACGATCGCAAATGATATTCCATAGATACCGGTTAAATCGGCGATCTGGATGATGTTTTCGTTGAGGTATTGGGAATAGGCCAGATTTCCCCAGGGAAAGCCTGTGAAGAGATGAGAACGGGCAAATTCAAGGATGGTCCACAACAGGGGGGCCGATAAAAAGAGGGCGCCTCCTCTTTTTCGGAGAAAGACTACACCCATCGCAAAACAGGCCGTATAGAGGCTCAGGTATGCGGCAAGCAGCAGCATGGCCATGATCCCCATGTAAACGGGTAGATGGCCATATTGAACGACGACATTGGAAATCCAGTAGAAGATCCCGATGTGCGCAACCAGGCCCGCGAGAAAACCGGTTTTAAACCCTTCCCAGGGGTTGGCATCACGAAGCGCATAAAAAAGGGGAATCAGCGCAACCCAGGCCAGAATTCCGCTTCCAAACTTCGGAAAGCAGAGAAACAGAAGGAGGCCGGACAAGAGGGCCATGATCAGATTTGAGGATGCTTTCAAATGCGTTATCAATTTTTTCAAGCGTTTCGATCATTCTCTATATGGGTTTCACGGTATGCTGTTCCATAACGACAAGAAGGGGATTACCATGTGGTCAACCCCCTTCAGCGATTTCTATCATGGAGCGCGATTATAGGCGGAACCATGAAAAGAATCAAGACAGAATATCTGGTGGGGGCAGGCTGAAAATTGAACCTTGACGATGTAACCCGTTTGCAATACAGTAAGGCCGATGACGGAGAGGCGAAGGGAAAGACATGACAACACCCGTATTGAAGAAGATCGACGCACTGAAGGCAAAGATTGACGCCCGCAGGCCACTTGACGCGCACATGCTCAAGCAGGTCCGGGAGTATTTCCGGATTGGCATGGCCTATTCAAGCAACGCCCTGGAAGGAAACTCGTTGACTGAGACGGAAACGAAGATCGTCATCGAGGACGGGATCGCCATCGGGGGAAAGCCCGTCCGGGATCACCTGGAAGCCCTGGGCCATTCGGAAGCCTATGACCGGCTTTTCCGGTTGGCAAAGAATCAGGAAATCACAGAGGCGAACGTTAAGGAGCTGCACCGGCTGTTCTACTACCGGATCGATGCGAAGCAGGCGGGGAAGTATCGAAAGCGCCGGGTTATCATCACCGGGACGGATTTCATCCCGCCGGCGCCGGAGAGAATACCGGATTTGATGGAGTCGTTTATTGCCGGATTGTCAGAAGCCAGGGCGAAGCATCACCCGGTAGAATTTTGCGCGATCATCCACAGGGAGCTGGTGACGATTCACCCGTTCATCGACGGCAACGGGCGAGCGGCGCGGTTGCTCATGAACCTTGCCCTACTTCAAGCAGGGTATCCTCTGGCGATCATTCCCCCGATCCTTCGGCGGGACTACCTGGACACCTTGAACAAGACCCACAAGGGCAATGACGGGCCGTTCATCACCTTCATCGCCGGAGTCTGCTACGAATCGACGAAGGAATATCTGCGGCTGTTGGAGGGCTGAAAGACAAAGATTGAGAGGGATAGGGGAAGCCGCCCGAAAACCGGAAACATCCCAATGGCTTCCCCTTCAACGAACAACATGGGGTGATTGTGGGGAAGGACAATGAAGTAAAAGATCCCGACAGCGTGCTCCTTGGTCGCCGCATCCGCACCCTGAGAACCACCAAGGGATTGACCCAGCAGGAACTTGGTCATCAGGCGGACGTCGATTACAAATTCATCGGAGAGATTGAACGGGGCAACATGAACCCATCATTCAAGGTGCTGGTCAAAATCTCGAGAGCTTTAGACGTTGACCTTCCTGAAATCCTTCGATTCGAGCAGGAGATATCAGATTTGAATGAGCTACAACGCCGCATCAAACAGATTGTCAGCACCCTATCCGTTGAAAAGCTTCAGAATGTATTGACGCTCCTCCGTATACTCCATCCGCTGCGATGATGAGGTTTTCCCCGGCGAAGGTTTAGGGTTCCTACCCTCACGCCACGCCGGTCTCCCCACGGTGTCCATCCCCATACCCGCCGCGCCTGAAACTGGAGCCCTCAAATTCGGGAAAACAATCCATTGGACTTTTCTGAGATTTTGGTGATAACTGGTCGTAACGTGCAGTTTGGGGAGAGGGATATTTCGGATGGGCGGGGGTGCGTATAGCTTCCTGAACTCAATGATGGACGGATTTTGAGAATTATGCGAGAGTACAAGCGGTAATACTTAAAATCCCGTGGCGTCGCCGGGAAACCTCAGGTAAAAGGAGAAACCAACCTCATATCTGCAGTATCGGAAGAAACCTAAACACTCAATTCAATTCTTTTCGGGAAACCATGCAACCGGAAATCCAGACGACCGAAGCCCGCAGCAGGCGGGAACGCGAATGGAAAAAAAAGAAGTCCGCCACCTGCTGGAAGACCTCTACCGGATGGAACCCAACACGGTCGGCAAGATCATCGACACCTTTTTCGAACATGATTTCCTGCCGAATTGGTATTTCCACTCGAACCGCGCCGAGGACGTGGCGAGTGACCTGTTCATCGTAAGCCAGCTCCTCTCCGCCAAGGATGAATACCTTACGCACACCAGCCTCGACGGCAAAAAGATCACCTATTTCCTGAACGTGGGCCGCGATTTTCCCGGAAAGCTCAAGACCATTCTGG
Organism: Pseudomonadota bacterium; assembly: GCA_018896355.1. GTDB lineage: Bacteria > Desulfobacterota > Syntrophia > Syntrophales > UBA5619 > UBA5619. Next base: position 6,339 of record JAHIMW010000045.1, on the reverse strand, counting down.
GCCAGAACCGCCAGATCGACGTCGTTTCCTACGATTCAATGAAGACCCGTTCGGGAATCCGGATGATCACCATCGAAAAGGCCGGCGCGGAACGGATTCCCATGAGCCGGGATGAGGAAGCCGCTGCGGCATGGCTCCTGGCCGAGCTCCGCCAGCGGGCCGCTGCCCTTGGCCATCGCCGCGTCGAGGAATTCATCGCCGCTCTGCCAGTGAATTACCTCAACGAAGAGGTCAACAGCTTTGCCGTCCCCCGCCGCATCTTCCGGCATAGCCTCATTTTCGAGAATGTTCACGCCGGCGGGGGGTTCTATGTCGGCAGGGAGAGCACAGAGGGAGAAAAGGGCGAGGTGTGCGAACGGCTCTCTTCGAGTGAGACCCGCTTCCACCTCGGCGTCGAGGAACCCGACATCGACTTCATCTTGGAGTTGTTCGAGGTGCTGCGCGGCCTCGACATCAACATGAACCGTTCCTACTACGACCGGTTCACGCCCCCCCGGGGCGGCGGGGCGGCCGTGGGGATCATGACCTTCTATCTTGATCCTTGTGTGGACGTCACCCCTCTGGAAAAGGTCTTGGCCAGGATGTGTAAGCGAGGAGGAAGCGCGGCGGAGAACGGCCGACTTCTCGCCGACCTCGAATCGATCCTGCGCGGCCTGAGCCGGCGCGATATCTCCCCGGATCAGATCTCCGACCTGCTCGCGCGTCTCCGAGCTTACACCGACGTCAACGCCGACACCCGGAACACGGCAGAATTCGGGAACTTCCTCCTCAACGCACTGAGCGATTTCCTGGAGGCGACTGATTCTCTTGGCGTGTCGGACAACCCACACATCATGCGGCGCCTGCTCGGGTTCGACGCCTTCGAGGAGTTCTGGGTGGACACCAAGCGCGGCCAGCAAATCACGGTCACAGAGGGCTTCCGGACGCGGCACAACTCCGCCCGCGGGACGGTCAAGGGAGGTCTGCGGATCGATCCGATCGTCGAGTTCTCCGAGGTGGCAGCCCTCGCTTTCATGATGACCTGGAAATGCGCCCGTTCGAAGGTACCGTTCGGCGGTGGAAAGGGTGGTCTCAAGCTCAACCCGCGCGACTTTGTTGACGCCCGTCTTGATTACTCCGAAACCATCACCAACTTTGGACGCTCGCTCTTCCTGGTGACTGGCCCGACCCTCGACGTCCCGGCAGGTGACGTGGGCTGCGGTCCGCAGGAGATTGGCCTGCTCTTCGAGGGATTCAAGTCGGCCCTGCACGATCTGGCCATGATCGCTTACGGACTGAAGAAAAACGTCGCATTTCTCGGCAATAAGGTGCTCACTCTTACCGACGCCCGCGCCATCCTGAACGGAAACTTCGACGTGGACTGGCACGACGAGCGTATCCTTCGCGCGCTGGCGATGAATGAGGGCTATCTCGAACGAGTGGTCGCACCCCAGATTACGGGAAAGCCGCGCATGGGGATCCAGGCCCGGGGTGGTGCTACCGGACGTGGCTTGCGGTGCGCCTTGCTTGCCGCAGTGACCCGTCTCTATCTGGACGGTCGCTGGAAGCCGGTCGAGGAGCCGACGGCCGTGGAGCGGCTTCTCCTGGAGAGCCTGGCCGAAGTGAACGAGGCGGCCCTGCTGTCCGCAGCAAATCATGAGGACGGTGTGGGACCGATCTCGGATGAAGCCTGGCGGGCGCTCGACTACGAGGTGTTCCCGAAGCTGCTCCGAGACAAAAGGATCGTGGTGCAGGGGTCCGGCAAGGTCGGCGGCTCCTTTATCGGGGAAATGGCCCGGTATCCTGTGATCTTTGCGGCCGTGGCAGACCGGGACGGCGCCCTGATCGGCCGTCTCGATCCGGGCGAGCTGCTCCGCGCGGCCCGGAGCACCGGTTCCGTGTTCTGCTGTGAAACGGGCGTCGAACAGCGGATTCTCGGGGCCGAGGAAGGCAAGGCCATTCTGGAACTCGATTGCGACATCCTGGTCCCCGCGGCTCTGGAGAACGCAATCAGTGCGGCCAACGCCGAGAAGGTCCGCGCGGTGCTGGTGGTCTGTGGCGCGAACGGTCCCAACACGACTAAGGCCGAGAAGATTCTCCACCAGCGCGGTGTGACCGTCCTGTATGATTTTCTGGCCAACGGCGGCGGTGTGATCGCCTCTTATTTCGAGTGGCTCCGGAACCTGGCGGAACGGCGCCGCTACGAAGCCGAGACGATCCGGGGCGAACCGTTTAAGGTTGAGGATCTGACCCGTTTCGTAATGCCCGAATTCCGTCCCCGGATCCTCGCCATTCTGCGGGAACCCGAGTCCCCGGTGGTGACGGAGGCATGGAACACTGTACTGCGCGACATCATGATTGCCGCCGTGAACGAGGACTACGAAGAGGCCGCACGAGGCGGCGTTTCGCTCAAGTCGGCCGGTTACGCTTCCGCCATCCTGCGAGTCATGGCCGCGGAGCTGCTGCGCACGCCGAAATCCGACCGACGAGATTTCATCGCCGGACTGAAACCCGAGACCCGCCGCCATCTGGCGCGCTGCCTGCGCCATCCCGAGGCAAGCCTGATTGATGCCGGCGCGGCAGCACTGGCGAAATGGGTAGAAGAAGGACTGTAAATTCGATTTTCTCTATAGGGAGCACTATTGTTCATAATGAAGCCTGATTTAGAACCGCCTGTTGATGGGCAAGAAACCGTCCCTCGTACTGGCAGTGCGCCCCCTGAAATACGATGGGACGACGGCCTGGGATTTCGCGCTATCACGGGCGACACGACACCGGGCAATGCATTGCTGAAGCTGATTGCGGAGCGCATCCGAGTGGCAGCCCATTACCTGCACCTGACGCGGGATGATCTGTTTCGCATTTTTAGCCGGCACAGCATTTTTGAGGGGGAAGCAGACGAACCCGGTATCGGAGGCAAAAGCAGCTTCATCCTGGTCGAGACGCATCACCTGATCCAGGGCCGGGTGGGCAAGGGGGCGTTAAAACTCGTTTTCCCGCAGGATCTTTTGGGGCAAGAGAGTCACTTTCAGGAATCGGAACCCGGCATGGTGGAGGTGGTTCCGCCGCCAGGCATGGCCCGCTGGACCAAGGCGGTCGAAGCAGAGGCATTGGTCAAGCAGGCCATGTGCGAATTTATGACGGGTGAAAGCCTGAGCATGAGTTTAAAAAGCCAGGCGACAGGTGCGCCCTTCGCCGGCAGCGAAGGTTTAATGTTGTGTGCGGCGCGGGAATTTGATGAGGCCAGCGGGCGTTACTGGTTGAAATCCCTTCTCAAAGGTGGGGAGGAGCATGCGAAGGAAGACAAGGAGTTGATTGAGTGGATGATGAACAGCGCTGCAGAAATGCTTACGCGCGCCCAACGTATCGCGTGTGACAAAATCGTTCATGCCGCCGAAACCAACACCACTCTCACCGCCCGGCTCGGCCTACAACTTGCCACAAATGTGGTCGAAGGGCATCTGAGAACCTTGCTCACCAGCGATCCCGTTATCATCATCGGAGACGAAGATATGACGGCACGCCTGCGAGAGATACTGGAGCGCAAAAGTTACTCGCCAACCGCGTGCGCTTTGGCCAGGGCTGCCGCAAAAATGCAAATGGAACATGAAATCATGCTGCCGGAGTCACGGGAGCAACTCCGGTACCTCCTCCATGCTTTGCCCAGCCAGGGATCCCCAACACCCGCGCAATATCAGGCGTTGATGGAATTGTTATTCGGGACCGGTGAACGCCAGCGAAAAGAGGACAAGCTCTATCATCACCGGGAGCCGTTTTTACGTGCGCTGTCTGTCGCACTGTCCACACACTGCCTGGATGAATGCGGCGAGCCGAGCGTGTTGGCTCTTTACCTGACGACCCTGCTGGATAACCAGTGGATCATGATGGATCGTGCGCTGGCCCACCTGATGCCGCCCGGACAAGCGCTGCCGGTGGGCTGGTTCGACCGTTATCTACTACTCTCAGCGGAAGAGCAGGAAGCGCTGGCGGCACACATGCCATTACCCGGCAGCAACCGGGAGGAGCTCAAAGAGAAATTTTGGAGCGTGGTCAACCTGCTGTGCGAAGCGAGGGACCGGGTGACAGCGCGCATGCCCGATCTCTATCGGCAGGCTCGGGCGGAAGTGCTGGAGCGTGCGATTCAAGCCATCACCACCACAGGAGAAGTAGTACCGACCGTGAATAGAATTGTGTTTTTCACCCTGCCCCTCGCCTACGAGTGTGCGACCCCTAAACTCGGCGTGGTTACCCGCAAGCCCGTGGATGTCTGCGGCTCTGAACTGAGATCGGAAGCGATGGCCCAAGGAGCCATAATGGCGGTCGAAATCCTTTTGAAAAAATTCACCGGCAAAGCAAAGCCTTTGGAGGGCATGACGGTGGCCATAGAGGGATTGGGCAACGCCGGGAAGAATGTGGCCAACCTCATGGTGCTAAAAGGCGCCACGATTGTGGCCGTCAGCGACAGCCGGGGGGCGGTCATCTGTCGAGACGGCTTTCCCCGGCAGGAGCTGGCCGCGATAATCGCGCATAAAAACTCCGGCAAACGGTTTGATACCATTCTGGCCAGCCCGGTGATCCGCATGCTCTCTTCAAAACAGCATGCCGCCCTGGTCTATCATCCGGATCCCGCAGAGCTCAAGAAGGTCACAGCTGATATCCTGGTTCTCACGGCTATTCCCGCGTCCATCCGCGGGGACAACGTCGGCGAAATTCGGGTCAAGGTGATTTGCGAATTGACGGGCGCTGCCGTGTCAGGAGATGCGAAACAAATCCTCAAGGAGCGCGGTATTCAGGTCATTCCGGATAACCTGGCCAGTTCCGGTGGATTGCTGGTCTCCCTGTCGGAAATGCTCCAGAACAGCTTGGGGCAGGTGTGGGACCGCCGACTTGAGGAAGACAATTTATATCAGCAGCTTGAACGCAGTTATAAGGAAGTCTGGGCCGTGACTGAGCGCTATGATCTGGATTTGGCCACCGCCTCCGACATTCTGGCCCTGCAACGTATGCACGATCTGGCCATTTACCGCGAATACCTGGAAACCCTGTCCGCTCAACTGGAGGAACGGATCCAAGGCATCTGCGCGGGCGAACGCGTACTGATTCTTTCCGACAATGACGAGGACGGGGTGGCTTCGGCGGCCATCATGCATCGGATGATCACCTGCCTGAATCCTGGTGTGGGGGATCGGATCATCCATTTGAATGAGTCGTTTCGCTCCCCAATCGTGCCGGACCTCATACAACGAACGCAAGACAAAGACATACCGGTGAGGCATGTCTTTGCGTTGGACCGTGCATTTCCCATCGATGAACCGGGACGGACCTACGTTGCCCGGGTGGCAGAGCGATGCCGGGTGACACTGGTCAACAATCATGAGCTGCCCGCGCCTCTACTTGAACAGGAACCATGCGCCACTGCGGAGGTTATCACTGGACGCAATCTCAACCCCGTGGCTTTGGGTATTTTGCATATCTCTCCACAGACGCTAAAATCCATTGTGCCCGCCGACCAATTTCCCACCGCAATGATCCTGAAAGAAATCGCTGCGCTGCTGATCCGCGATGAACAGGTGTTAAATCAGATCGCCTGGCAGGCGGCCGTAGGCTGCTGTCTGGATGCGGCCATTGAAACCACCAGCGAATGGCGATTATTTTATAGCCGGTTCAATGCGGACCGTACCCTGGAGGCGGCCCGGGCCTTGCGGATGATTACCCGCGCAGGCGGGTATTTGCAGTCCATTCATGCATTGTTGGGGGTCGATCGTCCCGATCAACTTGAAACGCATGAAGTTTGGGAACGTTGCATGGCGGCCTACCGCATCCTAAACGAGCGAGTACAAGTGCTGGTCGAGAGAATCGCGTCGGAAAATCGTGGTCGGGCGTTTGCCAGCCACTTTTTCACCCTTGACGAAGTGGCTTCACCAACGATCATCGCCGGAAATGAAAACAACGAACTGGATTTCTACCATTGGATCTCGGAACATCTGACCCAGCGCGGAGATTGGTGGGAAAAGCCCATCATTGTCGGGCAGGTTGTTATGGATGTCCGGGGACGCCGGTGCCTGGGTGTGAGGATTCGCAGCCCGCACGGGGTGGATCTCATGAAAGCAGGCTTGCCCGAATATTTTGGTAACGTTCAAAAGTTGGGGCAAAGGTTGATTTCGACGGTTTGGATCTGAATGTTGAAATAGCCTTTGATGCCCAGCTTCTCTTTCCAGAATTGTTCCCATTTGTCTTTTGCGTATTGTTTAATCAGGATCATTTTCGACAGATTTGTCACTGCTGCATCGGACCATCCCCAGGCAATTCTTTTTAGACGACACCCGATCTCTCGGAATACACGTTCAAGAAGGGATGTTG
>JAHIMW010000044.1 GCA_018896355.1 Pseudomonadota bacterium | reverse complement strand
CGACGGGGCGAGGATCGCCCTGCTGAACCGCGACAAACGGCTGGAGGCCGATGTTGTTGCAAGGCAGGTCGAATACCTCGAACTGACCCTTGTGAAAGAGGTCCAGGAGGAGTTCATGGCCGCCATGTTCATCCCCCACATGTCAGACACCTTCCCCCATCTGCCGCCCTTGAGGAATAAAAACTAAAAGACCATCTCCTGGGTGAACTTCTCTCCAGGTTGGAGGCGCAGGAATTTTTCCTCCGCGTAGGGGCCGCGGAGGAGTTCGCGGAAATAAGCGAGGCTGCCCGGGATTTCCTCATACTGTTTCTTCAGGACGGCGGCGTTTTCCATCGCCCGCGCCCGGAGCGGCGCCATCTCCTCCACCCCGGTATCGATCAGTGCGATATGCGTGTAGTGTTTCAGCTCTTCTTCGATCACCCACCGGGCCGTCTCCCGGCCATACCGGGGGACGTACTCCTCTATAAGTCCGAGTGGATCCTGATTATCCGCAACCCAGCCCGGCGTCAGGTAGTAGGTCCCCGGTTTTTCCCGGAAGATCTCCAGATGACGGTTCGGTGAACCGAGAAACAGCGCGATGCAGTCGTGGCAGCGGGGTACGATCAGCTCCGGCTCACCTGCCGTGACTCCCACAACCCCTTTGGCGCAGAGGCCGTAACCGAGGACGATCCGCGAGGCTGTCCGCGCGACTTGATCGATCTTCTCCTGTAACTGACCGAGCAGTTTGGCCGGCGTCCGATGAAGAGCCTGTTCGAGATAGAGGATATCCGTCCCATCATCCTCTCCGTTCTTCTCCGAAAGGAGATGGGCCAGCTCCGGCTCCATGACGCGGCAGGCGATGATCATACTTCGTCCATTCCGCTCCGCTTCAGCCACAGACACGACATTCCTCCTCTTCCGCTATTCGACGCGACCATCGCGGAAGGCGCGAATGTAATCCATGCAGAAGTCATCCTTGCCGACGATGAGGGTTACGACCTTCATCATCGCATAGAGGAACTTGTCCGTCGGATCGATAATGGCCGAATCCAGCCCGTTGGTGATCGCGGCAGCAAGAAAAGCCCGGTTCACCAGCTTTCTCGCGGGAAGACCGTAGGAGACATTTGTGAGACCGCAAATGGTGTGGGCGCCTGGGAATTTCTTCATGATCTCGCCGATCGCATTCAAGGTCGCATTGGCCGACTGCGGATTGGTGGACAGCGGAAATACCAGGGGATCGATGTAGATGTCGTCGAGGGGGACGCCTGCCCCCGTGAGCTTTTCCACCAGTTGTCCCGCCAGCGCCACCTTACGCTCGGTCGTCTCGGCCGACCCGTGCCCCGACTGGCAGAGAGCGATCACTTTGGTCTTGTGTTCGACGACGAGCGGCAGGATGCCTTCGATCCGCGACGGCTCCAGCGTGATGGAATTGATGAGCGGGGTCTTCTTCAGCAGCGGCATCACCGCTTTGATCACCTCGGCATCCGGGCTGTCGATCGAGAGCGGCAGTTCCGTAACTTCCTGGACGGCCTCCACGATCCATTTCAGCTTGTCGGCCTCCTCGCCGACGAAGGTGCCGGCATTGACGTCGATATAATGCGCCCCAGCCTGGGTCTGCGCCTTCGCCTCCCCCTGAATGAAGGCGCGATCCCCGGCGGTGATGGCCTGGGCAATCTGTTTCCGCGATGCATTGATCCTTTCGGCAATGATCAGCATAAAGTCATCCTTTCTGAATCGGATTTGGTCACACTCGGCTTAGAAAAGGCGCAGATTCAAGTTATATACTTCCTTTCACCTGATATGGGAACCCATTCTCCCGCAGCTCTCCTGCACGGGCGTCACTTCGGCGGCAAACTCCCGCGCCGCCGGGTCGGGCTGCACGGCCTTTTACAGACGCTGCATTTCAAGTAACTTATAGCACCGCCTTTCCTTCGAGGCGTTTCCCGACGATCCGGCGAATCTCCTCCTCCTGCTGTTCGCAGAGGTTCACCATCCCGGTCCCCCTCTCCAGGAGCTTGCCGGCGAAGACCTTGTCCCGGATGGCCGCCGCATTGATCCGGATGTTCATAAAGGCGCCGATGACGGCCGTACGGGCGCAGAGGGCCCCTACGCCGGCGTCCGTCACGGAAGCGGGGTTGCCCTCCTCAGCCATCGCCCGCAGGAGGTCCATGGCGGCCAGCGATTTTTCCATGACTTGGAGGGGAACCTCCATTGCGTACCTTGTCGCCCCCTCGACGGCCATGGCCCTACCGGTTTTTTCCTCATCCGTCTTCTTTGGCATGGCCAGGGTATCCATGACCCGCTTGAAGGCCCGGGTATCCTCATCCACCAGTTCCAGCAGCGCCTCTTTCAATTGCTGGCCCTTTTCCGCCCAATCGGAAAATTCCCGCCACCGGCCTTCCCCGACGGCCTTTTGGGAAGAGATTGCGGCCACCATTGATCCCAGGGCGCTGCCCAGAGCGCCGACGAGCGCTGCGACGGAACCCCCGCCGGGCGCCGGCGACTCGGAAGCGACCTCATTGGCGAAAGCCCGGCTGGTCAGGTTTGTGAGCGCCCGTTCTCCAGGGTCGGCAATGCGGTATTCGATGAGCCTCTCTTTTGAGACAAAGGGTTTCAGGTCGTTCAGGCCGAGGGAACGGATCGCGATCCGGATAAGTTCCTCCTCAGGGACACCGGCGGAGCGACGCTGCTTATGAAGGAAATACCTGCCTGCCTCGGTCAAGGCCCTTCTGGGAACAAGCCCCACTATCTCCGAGCCGGTGACCCGTAGCCCCAGAGCTTCCGCCCTGCGGCAGACCTCCTCAAAGGCCCTGTGAATGGGCGTCACGGAGATGTCGGTCAGATTCATGGAGACTTGGGCGATCCCGTATTCCCGGATATACCAGCCGATCGCCTTGCAGGCCTTCAAAGTCCCGGGGATGCACAAGGGGGTCCCTTCCGTATCCGGCACAACGTTTATGCCTTCCTTGCGGGGGCGGCCTTTCTCGCGGATCTCCGCGGCTATGACGCCGGCCAGGTGTGCAGAGGTCGCGTTCAGGTTCACATTGTAAGCCACGAGGAAATCCCGGGCGCCGATCACGGTGGCGCCCGTTCTGGCGTTGAACCGGTCCGGCCCGAAATCCGGTTTCCAGCTCGGGTCCCGGAGGCGCTCTGCCAGTCCTTCGTATTCACCGGTCCGGCAGAAGGCGAGATCCCGTCTCTCCTCGGTGAAGGCGGCATTTTCATAGCAGTAGACGGGGACTTGCAGTTCCCGGCCGACACGCTCCGCCAGGGAACGGGCCAGGACGACCGCCTCTTCCATAGAGATGCCGGAGACGGGGACAAGAGGACAGACATCGGTGGCTCCGATCCTTGGGTGTTTCCCGGAATGCCT
>JAHIMW010000043.1 GCA_018896355.1 Pseudomonadota bacterium | reverse complement strand
CGACGTTTCCCACCTTTTGGATCAGATCGAAGATCGGCAAAATGGCCCAACTTCCCCTCCGGATGACGGCCCTGCACGGACCGGGTACAATCCGGGGAATGTTGTCGATAAAGCCGCCACCGGTGATATGAACGATTCCGCGAATGTTGAAGTTCTTGATGAGATTCAGGATCGATTTGACGTAAATCCGCGTGGGTTTGAGAAGTTCGAGACCCAGTACCTGATCGAACCCCTCCACTTTTTTTTCAGGATGGAGCTTGCCCTTCTCTAAAAGAACCCGCCGGGCCAGCGAAAAACCGTTGCTGTGAAGACCAGAGGAGGCGATCCCGAGGATCCGGTCGCCGACGCGGATTTCAGAGCCGTCGATCAGTTTGTCCGCCTCGACCACGCCAACACAGAATCCGGCAAGGTCATACTCGCCGTCCAGGTAAAATCCCGGCATCTCGGCTGTTTCCCCGCCGATCAGCGCACAGCCGGCCTCCTGACACCCTCGGGCGATCCCCTCGACAATCCGGACGCCGGTCTCGACGCATAGCTTCCCGGTTGCGATATAATCGAGAAAAAAGAGGGGTTCCGCACCCTGGACGACGACGTCGTTGACGGACATCGCCACAAGGTCGATCCCGATCGTGTCGTGTTTGTCCATCATCTGCGCAATCTTGAGTTTGGTTCCGACACCATCGGTCGAAGAGACAAGGACGGGATCCTTGTGTTTGCTGATGTCCAGATGGAAGAGACCGCCGAACCCGCCGATGCCGCTCATCATCTCCTTGCGCGAGGTGGCCTTGATCAGGGGTTTGATCTTCTCGACAAAGGAGTTCGCCCGGTCGATATCGACTCCCGAGTCCCTATATGTGATCTTTTCCCGCATGTGAGCTCCTGAATAGGTTTCGCCGTGTCCAGGTTGGGGACACCTTGCGGCAAGGTGTCCCCAACAACTAAAAACCCTTGAACGGTTACAGAAAATAACAACCGAATATCCGAAGCGCTGCCGATCCTTGCAAAGAAACGCCTTCTTTCTAACGTAAATTCCGTTGGAAGTCAATTCTTTCATTGCGAAAAAAAAGGAGATCTGTTAACATACATTTCATCTTTGTACATGATATCATTATAAGATTCCCATCGATACCCGAATAGGCGCAACATGGAATCCTTGGATAAAATCATGGAAAGAATCGAGTCTCCGCTGGCCTTTGCAATGGGGGACTCCTATAACCGCCTGTCCCTGATCAAGAATCTGGAGACGGTCATGACCTCGCTCCTGCGACACCTGAAACAGGGAATCGGACGTGAAGAGCAGCGATCACGGAAGGATGAACTCGACGGACTGTCTGATACGCTGCTCAACCTCTTCGACGGTTATGACGCCCTGCCGCAGGAACAGAAAAGGGATCGGCTTTCCCGGGCGACCCCTCTGCTGTCCAAACTGAAAACCATTCTGCAAAACGCATCGATGATGGAGGGGGAAAGCGGACGAAAGACAGGAACGGAGGCGGAGAGGAATGCCAGGGAAGTTCTCTCCCGGCCGGTCCAATTCATCCAGGGGGTCGGTCCGCGGATTGCCGCCCTTCTCGCCAGAAAAAACCTCTCCACCGTCGAGGAGCTGCTCTATTTTCTTCCACGACGGTACGAGGATCGTCGGACGGTTTCCCGGATCGCGGAAACGGTTCCCGGGATCCGGCAGACCGTCGTGGGCCGAATCACACAGGCGGATGCCCGTTTCTACGGCCGAAGAAGAATCTTTGAGGCGATCGTCGATGACGGTTCCGGAATCCTCAAGGCCAAGTGGTTCAAGGGACGCGAGGCCTTTCTGCGGGGCGCTTTCAAGCCGGAGGCGCGCGTCATTCTGACCGGGGAAGTTACCGGATTCCCCTTCGAAAAGGAGATCATCCATCCCGATTTCGAGATCCTCAATGACAAGGAGGATCAGCTTCTCCATTTCAAAAGAATCGTCCCCATCTATTCTGAAACGGAAGGGCTGCTCCAGAAAACCATCCGCCGGATACTCTGGAAGGTGGTGCGCGATTTTGCCCATCTCGTGCAGAGCCCCATCCCCGGGGAGATCTGCCGGAAACGCAATCTCATGGAGATCCGGGAGGCCATCCGTCAGGTCCATTTTCCCGGGAACGATCAGAAGATGGACCTCTATCTGGAGATCCGTTCGGACGCCCACCGGAGGCTGATCTACGATGAATTCTTCTTTTTCCAGCTCGGCATGGCCTTAAGAAAGAGGGGGGAGGTCATCGAACAGGGGATTCCCTTCCGGACAAATGGGGAAATGGTTCGGAGATTCTACGGATTGCTTCCCTTTACACTGACCGCCGCCCAGCAGCGCGTCATCTCGGAAATCGAACAGGACATGGCGGCGGTCCGGTGCATGAGCCGCCTGCTGCAGGGGGATGTCGGTTGCGGAAAAACGGCGGTGGCCATGGCGGCTATGGTCACCGCCTGTGAGAATGGTCATCAGGCAGCGATCATGGCGCCGACGGAGATCCTGGCGGAACAGCACTACCGGAATCTGAGGGTCTGGGCGGAACAACTGGGGCTCAGAATCGAACTCCTGACGGGGGGGATAAAGACGACAGACAAAAAGGAACTTCTGAACCGAATCCAGAACGGCGGAATCGATCTGGTCGTCGGAACCCATGCCCTGATCCAGGAAGGGGTTGCCTTCCACAGCCTGGGACTCGTGGTGATCGACGAGCAGCACCGCTTCGGCGTTGTTCAGCGGGCGGCGCTGCGGAAAAAGGGACCGGTCCCGGATGTCCTCGTCATGACCGCCACCCCGATTCCGCGAACCCTGGCCATGACGGTTTACGGGGATCTCGACGTCTCCGTGATCGATGAGATGCCCCCGGGCAAAAAACCCGTCCGGACGAAGGTGTTTTCCGAAGCCCAGAGGACCCGCGTCTACGAGATCATCCGCCGGGAGGTGGAAAAAGGAAATCAGGTCTTCATCGTCTATCCGCTCGTCGAAGCGTCGGAAAATCTGGACCTCAAGGATGCGACACGCATGGCGGAGCATCTGCAGCAGAAGATCTTTCCGGACTGCCGTGTCGGCCTCGTCCACGGCCGGATGAAGGGAAAAGAAAAGGAGAGGGTCATGAACGACTTCAGCAATAAAATGATCAACATTCTTGTCTCAACCACGGTCATCGAGGTTGGTATCGACATCCCCGAGGCGTCGTTGATGGTGATCGAACATGCAGAACGTTTCGGCCTTTCGCAACTCCATCAGTTGCGGGGAAGGGTAGGGCGAGGTGACACCCCCTCCTTCTGCATCCTGCTGACCGGGGACACGATGCCGCATCGTGGCGGGGACACCTTGCCGCAAGGTGTCCCCATTGCGCGCAAGCGGCTCCGTATCATGGAACAGACCAACGATGGCTTCCGGATCGCCGAAGAGGATCTGGCCATCCGCGGCCCCGGCGAATTCATGGGGACGCGGCAATCCGGTCTTCCCGACTTCCGGATCGCCAGCATCGTCCGCGACGGACGCATCCTGGGCGAGGCCAGGGCGGATGCGTTCGGCCTTGTCGAGGAAGATCCCCGACTGGAATGCCCCGACCACCGCCCGCTCCGGGAGGTGCTCCTGCAAAGGTGGGGCGGCAGGCTGGAACTGGCCAAGACCGGATGACGGATGAATTCTTTTGACAAAACGGGATAAATTGATATAGAAACTTGTTCGTTTTGGGCTCTGTCGCAAATGAGATTGAACGGATCAACAGGAACAAGACCATGAAAAAAGTGATATCCATAGGGCTTATCGGATTTGGAACCATCGGTACGGGTGTCATCAAGCTTCTGCGGAAGAATGGTGACATCATCGCCGGTCGTCTCGGTGCGGAGATCCGACTGCGAAGAATTGCCGATATCGATATCTGTAAATCCAGGGGGATCGCAGTAGATGATTCCCTCCTGACGACCAACGCGGCTGATATCATCAATGATCCGGAGATCGACATCGTCGTCGAACTCATGGGTGGCTATGAACCGGCCCGGACCTTTATCCTGACAGCCATGAGCCAGGGGAAGCACGTCGTTACGGCGAACAAGGCCCTGCTGGCAACGCATGGAGACGAGATTTTTCGGGCCGCAGTACAACACGGGGTCAATATCGGCTTTGAGGCCAGCGTCGGCGGGACGATACCGGTGATCAAGACGATCAAGGAGAGTCTCATAGCCAACCGGATCCAGTCCGTCTCCGCGATCGTAAACGGAACATCCAATTTCATTCTTAGCAAGATGACGGATGAAGGCGGGTCCTTCGAGGCGGTGCTGAAGGAGGCGCAGAACCGGGGATTTGCCGAGTCCGATCCCGTTTATGACGTCGAGGGGGTCGACGCTGTCCACAAACTGGCGATCCTCCTCTCCCTCTGCTACGGGAAAAAGGTTCATCTGGACGATCTGTATCGGGAGGGGATCTCCCGAATCGGTGAACAGGATATCACGTTTGCCCGGGAACTCGGTTACCGTATCAAGCTTCTGGCCATAGCGATCCGCAGAGAGACAGAAATCGAGGCAAGGCTTCACCCGACGATGATTCCCTTCGATCACCTCCTCGCCAATGTCAACAGCAATTTCAACGCCTTTCACATTATCGGCGACGCATGTGGCTCGGTATTTCTCTATGGTCAGGGCGCTGGTATGATGCCGACGGCCAGTGCCGTTGTCAGCGATATAGTCGATATCGCCCGCGATATACGAAAGGGGATCGCCGGTCGTGTCCCCCCTCGGGTTCTTGATGAAGAATCCATTGAAAAGATTCAGCTCATGCCTTTTGAACAGATTCGGACGAACTACTATTTCCGTTTCACCGTTGCCGATCTCCCCGGCGTGCTTTCAAGGATCTCCGGCATCCTGGGCGTCAACGATATCAGCATCGCCACGGTCATCCAGAAGGGACGTATGCAGACGCAGGGAGGGGGTGTTCCAATCGTGATGACCACCTACAAGGCCAGGGAAAGGGATGTCCGGAGGGCCCTGGAGGATATCGACCGTCTCGATATCGTGATGGGGAAAACTATGCTGATACGAATAGAGGACGACAATCTCTGATGAAATATGTGATCCTGCTGGGCGACGGAATGGCGGACGAACCGCTTGCCGATTTAGGAGGCAAGACCCCGCTGCAATATGCCCTCACTCCCCATATGGACAGAATGGCCTCGAAGGGAACCCTGGGACTGATCGATACGATCGCTCCCGGTCTTTCGCCGGGAAGCGATGTCGCAAATCTGACCGTTCTCGGTTACGACCCCAGGTTCTGCTATACCGGCAGGGGACCGCTCGAAGCGGCCAGCATGGGGATCTCCCTCGCGTCGGAAGATATCGCTTTTCGTTGCAATCTCGTGACGCTCAGCAACGACGGCGATCCGGTCATGGAGGACTTTACTGCCGGTCACATCTCTTCCGTCGAAGCCAGGCAAATGGTTGTCGACCTCGGCAAGGCGATCGGGTCGGAGACGTTCATTTTTTATCCGGGCGTCAGCTACCGGCATCTGTTGGTCTGGAAGGGGGGAGAGGTTGGCATTGCGGTTACACCGCCCCATGATATTACCGGGAAGACCACCGGGCCCTATCTTCCCCAGGGAGAGGGCGCCGATACGATCAGACGCCTGATGCAGCTATCCCGTGATTTTCTCGCGAACCATCCGGTGAACAGGGATAGGCGAGACCGGGGGCTCAAACCCGCGACCGCCATCTGGCTCTGGGGACAGGGCAGGGCGCCGCGATTGCAGAAGATTACGGAGCGATTTCAGATCCGCGGTGGTATGATCTCAGCGGTCGATCTGCTGAACGGCATCGGGGTTTATGCCGGTCTGGAGGTCTTGTCGGTCGAAGGCGCCACAGGGTACACGGATACCAATTACATCGGCAAAGCGGAAAAAGCCCTTTCGGCACTTCGTGAGCTTGATCTGGTATTTATCCATGTCGAAGCCCCCGACGAGATGGGCCATGAAGGCAACCTGCAGGGAAAAATCAAGGCCATCGAGCATTTCGACGAAAAAGTCGTAGGAACGGTTCTACGCGGGATCCGCCAGTTCGGAGACTTCCGTGTGGCTGTTTTGAGTGACCATCCGACCCCGATCCGGCTGAGAACGCATACCGCCGACCCAAGTCCGATTGCAACCCTCTTTTCGCTGGACAGCGAAAATCAGGCCCGAGGAGTCGCTTTCGGGGAGAACGAGGCAACAAGATCGGGCAATATGATTTCTCCCGGACATCGCTTCATGGAGAATTTTATCGGTAACGGGAGGCTATTGTTTGAACAGATCACCCGTTAAGATCCGCGCCATCTATGCCGATACCGATGCCATGGGCATCGTCTATCACACCAATTATATCCGCTGGTTCGAGGTCGGACGGACCGAACTCTTCCGTGATATGGGAATCCTCTACACGGAGGTGGAGGCGGCCGGGTTCAATCTGCCCCTGACGCAGGTATATTGTCATTATCTTATTCCGACGCATTATGATGATTTGATTTTCGTTGACACGGAGATCGCTTATCTGAAACGGGCCAGCATGAAATTCGCGTACCTCATCTGGGATGAAAAACGGGAAAAACTGCTTACAGAGGGGTATACGGTTCATGCCTGCACGGATCGGGCCGGGAAAATCATCCGCATCCCGGCAGTCATTGCAGAGAAAACCCGCTCATTTTATCCCAACTTTAAAGGAGAATAAGGAAAACCATGGCTGCAAAAATGGACAAACATGAACTGAACGAGCCGGACAAGCTTCAGCTTTTCTTTCTCCTTGTCCGGGCATTTGCTGAAAAGCACCGGGTAAGGATCTATGCCGGAGGAGGAATTTTCATTCTGATCGCGCTTCTGGCCAGTGGCTGGTACCTCTACCGGGACCATTACCAGACCAGTGCAGGGAAGATATACAACCAGATTATTGAAGCCGCTGCAAAAGCGGGCTCTCCGGCCGGAGACGCCGCAACGATCAAAGGATACAAGGACCTCATCTCCCAATATCCGCGTAGCCGAGCGGCCGCCATGGCTAATTACCGTCTCGGGAACCTTCATTCGGGTCGCCGTGAGTACGATGCCGCAATCAGCGCCTATCAGGAATTTCTCAAGAACAGTTCTGCTGAAAGCGATTTGGTGACCCTGACTTACAATGGCCTTGGCGCCTGCCAGGAGGCGAAGAAAGACTTGAACAAAGCGCTGGAATCCTATGATATGGCGACTAAAACGAGTGCTGCGTCCTCTTTCGAGGTCCTGAATTACAGCAACATCGCGAGGGTTTATGAGGCGAAAAACGATCCTGCGAAGGCTGCCGAGTTTTACCGGAAGGCCCTGGACAAGACGACGGATCCGCTCATGACCTTGTATCTGAAAAGAAAACTGGCCATTTTGGGCTGATTATGGTGGAAAGATCTGCGCCTGCCACAGGGGGGCCGAAATAGGGGAGGGGAAAGGACTCCTTGACAAATCCCTTTCCGTGAATATCTAAAACTATAGTTTCTAAGAAGGTCGGTGGAATATAACATGGCAGATGATTACTACAAAACACTGGGTGTAGAGAAAAGCGCCGATGCGGAGGTGATCAAGAAGGCCTATCGGAAGCTGGCTCTGAAGTATCACCCCGACCGTAACCCCGGAAACCGCGAGGCGGAGGAGAAGTTCAAGAAGATCAGCGAGGCTTACGCCGTGTTGAGCGATCCTGAAAAACGCAAGCAATACGAAAACTTCGGATCGGATCAGTTCAGCCGGCGTTACAGCCAGGAGGATATCTTCCGGAACGTAGATCTCAATGAGATCCTTAGGGAATTCGGATTTGGCGGCAGGGGAGGGCATGAAAGGGGATTTCGGGGTGCGGGCCGACGCGGCGGTTTTACCTTCCAAAGCGGCGGCGATCCGTTCGCAGAGCTCTTCAGGCAGGGTCAGCCGCATTATGAAACACCACAGAAAGGTGAAGATCTTCATTACAACCTACCGATAACATTAGAGGAGTCTGTATCCGGCGTAGAGAAAAAGCTATCCCTTCAGCGGGACCATGATGTACATGAAATAAGCGTGAAAATTCCAGCGGGGATCAGCACCGGAAAGAAACTGCGACTTTCGGGCAAGGGGTATGCCGGAATTCAAGGCGGTCCTTCCGGTGACCTCTATCTGAACATCACCGTTCTACCGCATCCGATCTTCGCCAGGGATGGAAACGATATTTTCATCGAAAAATCGATCTCTTTTACACAGGCCGTTCTGGGGAGCAGCATCGACGTCCCGACGATCGACGGCGCCATCAAGAGGCTCAAAATCCCGGCCGGGACGCAGAGCGGTACGAAGATACGGATGAAAGGCTATGGCGTTCCCGGGCTCAGCGGGCTCAAAGGCTCCGACTCTTCCAAAGGGGACCAGTTTGTGAAGATCAGCATTGACGTTCCCCGAAAAATCACTGACAAGCAACTCCAACTGATCAATAAGCTTGCCGAAGCCGGAATTTAAGTGGTTAATTTCTACGTCAAGAAAGAGGTGAATCTCTCACGCAGCGAATGATGTCTCATAAGATATGTTATGTAAACTATATGGACGGTAAATACAGACAACGGACCTATGGCCCCCCCTCATCTCAGCTTATTCTTTCAGACGAGCAGACGAGCAAAAGCGAAAACGATCTTTGACAAATCAAGACTGATAAAAAGATTGGAATGACGATAATTTACATAGAATATCTTAATGTTATTCTTTATATACCATTGCGGTAGGTCCGATCGCGATAATCCGCACTATTCCAAGTCATACAAATTTTTTTCTTTTCCATAATTTTTCATACTTACCAATCCGGCGCCTCCCGGCAAATATACTCCGCAATCCCCTGCAGGGAAAGAACCTGATCCGCCGCCCCGGCAGCGATGGCGGCACGGGGCATCTCCGGTGCCTCGGCCGTACTGGGTTCCTGGACGATTGTCCTGCCCCCGTTTTGTTTGGCGCGCACCATGACCTCGCCATACCTCATAAGGGGTGCGCACAGGTAGTCCGGGGGTGGGGGATCGCCCAAATGACGGCAGGCCACGGCGACCGGGCCTTCCTGCTGGGATAGACCTTGCCACGGCGAAGGGCCCAGCAGGCATCCTGCGGAAAACCGCTCTCCAAGAAGGAGATCGTTCCCCCCCACCGGGAGGCCAGGTCAAACATGCGGCTTGCCTCGTCCATGCTGCAGAGAACGCCGGTTTTCATCCTTTACATAGAGGGCCCCCCGCCCCCGGGGAAAGATGCCTTCCAGAAAAGGTCCGATCAGCCCGAACGCCTCTTCCCTTCGGATGCACATCTGGAGCATCTCCACCATGTCGCCGAGAAGGCCGAGCTGGCGGTTGCGCTCCTCCAGCATCCGCACGCGGTT
>JAHIMW010000042.1 GCA_018896355.1 Pseudomonadota bacterium | reverse complement strand
TTGGTCGCCGTCGCCCCAAAGAGGTTTCCAACCTGATCAATCTGCCCACACGGCTCATAGAGGGAGGCGCCGAAGACATCATTCGCGGCCGCATAACCCAACCTGGCAAGCCCTTCCTCAAAATGTTGATAGGCGATCTTTCCGCCGGAGGTCCAGGCAATCCGCCCAAGAATTTCTTCATGGGTCCTGTCGCCTCCAACGCCGTCCCCGATAATGGCTATCTGTACATCCCCGTGCTCGATTACGAACCTCTGCGCAATCCCCTCAAGGAGTTCGACTCCCTTCTGCATGGGGTCCAACCTTGACGGCCAGTAAAATAGAATGGCGTTAGGGTCCTCGATAAGACCCGTCCGCTTTTGGAAGGCAACGAGATTGACCCGTTTTGCAGCAAGGATTTCTTCTTCAGGGCCGTATTTTGTTACAAGATAGTCGCAGGACTCAGGATACAATACGGGGGACGGTGCATTAATGATAGTCAGAACGGCGCCGTGGTTATATTTCTCTTTGACTTCTTTTCTCACCGCAGGTGGAACGATCGGTCTGTCGATGAAATGATCTTCGATGACTTCATGAAGAAACTGTTCACCGACGAAATTGATCAGGTTGGCGTTTTTGATGGCTGTCGCATGACTGTCGATACACTTTCCCCTCCGATCCTCGGCAAAATATTCCCCCCGATCCTCGGCAAAATAAAGATAATTGGCGAGGTCATCGAGATCAACCCCGTAGAACATCTCTTGAGGTATATAGCCCGTGTGGACATTGTGAACCGTATGAAGAACCGGGCAGCCTCTTGATCTTGCATAGGCGGTGATGACGCCTCCGGCCATCCAGTCGTGACTGTGAAGGATCAGCCTTCCCTTGTTTTTTGACCGGATTTCTTTGATCAGATGATTGACCATCACTTTTTGGAACTCCGCTGCGTTACAAAGAGGATTTCCCGCATAGGCGCTCGAAAGATCATTAAATATCGAGGAACTGACGAGATGGATTTTCTCCGGATCAATAGTGTGGCGAAGCGCCCTCCATTCCGCCTCATCCATCCGGTTCTCCTTTTGAAAACGTTTCTTGAGGTTGATCGTTGCGAGATGACATTCAATGCCCCGTTCCGTGAGCCCGGCGCAAAGTGCGGTAACAACATCCCCCAGCCCCCCGCTCTTTCCTGAGATGTAGCCGGCCAGGGTGCACATGCCTTCCTGCAACCTTCCCGTCTCCGGGGCGATGAGGAGTACGGCCGTCTTTCCACGGCCATTCGCACATTCCGGCATCATATCGAGTCACCACCTTTATCACGCGATCGTCGTTCTTCATTTCCCGTTTGTCAGGCAATCGCTTTCACATTCCTCTTTTGTACGAAAACAGGGGGAATAGCCCTCCCGGATCTGGATATCCCGGATGATGTCCTGCTTGGAGCGTCCGATCCGTGCATTCACATCCCACTGTTTGGCAATCTCTTTGATCTCTTGCATTTTCATCTTCCGACCTCCTTTGCCTTTTTCGGAGTGATTTTTTATTCGATTGTAAGATAAGGCAGAATTCCTCGCCACGCAATACGGGACGATGTCGGGGGAAATATGGGGTAAAAACAGGGATTATGAAAGTTTCAACAAAAAGGATCTGAGGTTGGTATGATGGTTCTTGATACCCAGTTTTCTGCGGATATTGTCTCTATGGTAATCGACGGTTTTGATGGAGATCCCGAGAATATCAGCGATTTCTTTTGTCGTGTTCCCGTTTTTCACGAAATCCGCCACCCGGATCTCCTGCGGTGTGAAATCGAAATAGGCCTGGGATATCCTGTGGAGGAAGGGCGAGATGATCTTTTTCATTTGCGCTTCGAGAATCTCCAGGCAAGCCCTTTGGTGATGGGTCAGCGGACCCTCTTTCACTTTTTCAATATAAGGAAGGATGGAAGTTTTCACATTAGCGAGCACATTTTCTTCCATTTCTTTTCTGTCTTCATCCCGTTGTTTAAGGAGCACTTTTAACGCCGTGTTCACCTCCTCAAGATTCCGGGATTTGATGGAGAGTTCCTCTTCTCTTTGCCCCAGGGTCTCCTCGGCCCGCTTACGTTCCGAGATATCCCGGATGGAACCAACGATCCGCGGGGGACGCTCTCCCTCTCCAGGCAGAATTGCCGCCGTGATCGAACAGGTGAAAAGAGCACCCTGAAGGTCCCTGAGTTGGATCTCAAAATCGCGGACATAACCCTTTCCCTTGATTTCCTGCAGAAAATCCGATCTTCTGTTTTTATCGGCGTAAAACTCAAAGACTGATCGCCCAATCAGATCTTCTCGTTTGAATGGAGAATATCTCTCGATTGAGGGGGATATCTCCAGAATGGCGCCATCGAGCCCCACTTCATAGTAGATGTCCTGAATGCTTTCGAAGTTCCGGCGGTATCTCGCTTCGCTCTCGCGCAGCCGCTCCTCGACCGCCTTGAGGTCGGTGATGTCGAAGAGGGTTCCGATCAGACCGCCCAATGATCCGTCCTGATTCAGAAAGGTTGCCTTGTAGAAAATCACGTAATGCCTGGTGCCATCGGCATGCATAACAGGACTTTCATAGGTCTGGAGGCCCCCTATCCGGAACAATTTTTTGTCCGCCCTTTCGTATATTTTAGCGAGATCCTCGGGGAAAATGTCATGGACCGTCTTTCCGACGACATCCTCCATTTTTCTGCCCAGAAAGTCCCCGAAGGCCTGATTGCCTCCAAGATAGACCCCCCGGGCGTCCTTGTAAAAAATGGGGGTTGGTATCGAATCGAGCAGGTTTTGGAGGAAATGGGGATCCCTGTCTCTTTCGCAGGAGTCTTGATGGGGCTTTGGCTTCTCGATTGGTTTTCTTTTCTTCACGGGCAGACCTCTGCATGCCGTTTTGAGTGTTCTTTAATAACCGGTCCCTCTGGAGATTTCGTTATCCTGCTTTTTGTCTGGTAATATAGCATAACCTCCAGTACGGGTAGAAAGTTTTTATGGTAAATAAAATTCTTGAGATCATTTTTGAAAAATGCTTATTAGAAACCTGAACGAAGGTTTGAGTCGAGTAGACCGGTTTCTCCCGATCCTACATCGCATCACAGCCACTCTCCGAATTCCATTACCCGTTTCTGATGACAGGACGGGCAGAATTCGAAGAATCCGCGAAGCTAAATGCCTGCGCTTGCAAGAGAAGACCAGAAGGTTCTCGTTATTGTCAGTTACTTCTTTGGACCTTCCCGTAGATTACGAGGCTTATTCATCCGTTTCCGTAACATTCAAAGAAGTTCTCCGAACCGTAAGCCCGATTATGGAAGATGTCGGCATTGACGAGGCGTATCTGGACGTTACGGATATACCTGAGACCAATGAAGAGATCACAGGGCGGATTAAGGCCGGGATCAAAGAGAAGACAGGCCTCACCTGTTCCATTGGCATTGCGTCCAACAAACTTCTTGCCAAGATTGCCTCAGACATGCAGAAGCCGGATGGAGTCACCGTTCTCATGGAGGCCGACGTTGAAACGAAGCTCTGGCCGCTGCCCGTCAGAAAACTGTACGGCATAGGCCCAAAAACGGAAGAACATCTGAAGGGCATCAACATAGAAACCATCGGACAGTTGGCCGCATTGCCGCTGGAAAAGCTGTTGGAGCATTTCGGCAATTCTTACGGTCAATACCTTTATGAAGCGGCCAGAGGCATGGATGAAAGCCCTTTGGTCACTCACTGGGAACCAAAATCGTTCAGTCGTGAAACCACTTTTCAGGAGGATGTGAGGGACTGGCAAGTGATCGCCAGAACACTCGCCGATCTTTCAAAAGAGGTCGTTCAAGATATGCAGGGAC
The DNA here is from genome assembly GCA_018896355.1 of Pseudomonadota bacterium. Lineage (GTDB taxonomy): Bacteria > Desulfobacterota > Syntrophia > Syntrophales > UBA5619 > UBA5619. Next base: position 4,943 of record JAHIMW010000042.1, on the reverse strand, counting down.
ATCGGTATAAGGCAAGAACAATCACCATAAAGATCCGATTCAGCGATTTTGAGACATTCACGAGGGCGATGACGATCTCCGATTATACCGATTCCGAAGAAGAGATCAGAAAATCGGCGTTCGCCTGCCTTAAAAGAATTGAGCTCAAAAAGAAGGTCCGGCTGGTGGGTGTGAGGGCCAGTAATTTGATTGCCTTATGGGCCTGTGGCATAAATCGACCAGCTTATTGATACCCTCATCCCGGATGACCGCTAAAATTTGCTGGCCCGGAGCAATGTTGCTGCCGGGCCTATATTCGGCAGCGACCTCTCCGATACGGAAGGACTCCACGATTACGGATAAATCAGTCAAGAGGATAAAGCGACCGCACATGGTTTCCTTGGGATGTTACCCCTCATCGGCAATATGTCAAGTCTGCCGACTTCTCTTAACCAGGGTGCCGTCACCTCTCGATTTGTCACGCACCCATGTTGATCTCTTGCCACGGTGATCAGGTCAGAAGCCCTATGGATTCAAGGTTTTTCAATTCGGTGCTGACGTTCTTATAGTCCTCTCCCGTGATCCTTTCCAATTCCCGGAGGTAGAACGATTTTTCCGGGTGCAGAAAGAAGGTGTTCAACAGCTCTATCCGGACTTTCGAGGAAAACAGTTTATGCAGCATGGCCATCTCCAATGATGGTTATTATACATCATTTGATGTTTATTTTACATCAATATTTAGCGTCCGATGGCGCCCACCCACAGCAGGCTCCCCTTGTGGATGAGCTTTTCTTTACAGGATCATCAGTCCCTAACTCCCCATCCGCTTCCTGAACCGGGAGGGCCTTTCATAGCGGCTGCCCTGGGACCAGACCCCTCTCCCTTGGGCTTTGGCCTCCTGTTCCGCCTGGATGAAGGGGGCGCGATAGGGCTTTTTCAGATACTCCACATAGGCCTCGGCCATGCCGGCGGCGATCATTTCCTGGTTCACATTCCGCTCCGCCAGCCGGAGGATGGCGACCATCCTCCGGTAACGGTCAATATCGAGGATCTCTACCTTGACGGATCGCTGGTTGATCAGAGAGGCAAGATAATCCCGGGAGGCATTGCCGAACGGCTCTCCCGGTTTAGCCCCCTTGGGGGTCTCCGGAGCATCAATGCCGTAGAGGCGGACCTTCAGCTTGGTCCCCTCCGGTGTGATGGCCTGCACCGTATCGCCGTCAGAGATCTTGGTAATCGTGGCGGTGACGGTTCGGATGGGCGCGGCCTGGATGGCGACTGCGCCGAGGACAACCAGGGCCGCGAGTATCAATAGGAGTGGTTTGCGAACTTTAATCATCTTAATAGCCTTTCCAGATAGACCATGCGTTTCTTGTAGATGAGGATCTCCTTCCGGTATTTATCGCGCTCTTCGATCTGTTTCTGAAGTTCCGGCAAATCCCTTGGATGTGCTATAAGCCGAAACCGAGGAGACCAATAAACCGCTCTTAAGAAGAAAGGTCAGATGGGTCTCTCGTTGTCACTTTCCGGATGGGCCAGTACGAGGCGATTCGGAACATTCTCAAATCCTGGATCCCCAACATTGTGATCTTGGAGCCGAAAGAATTCAAGAAAGACTTGCTGGAGGATGTGAGGAGCTGGGTCCGCAAGCAGGGGAAGCCATGATTATTTTTGAACACGCTAATCAGATATTTCTGCTATTTCCCGCAATCTCTCGATGAGCATAGGCAATCGAGTCTGGCTGGCACGATCAGGCGAAAGATGGCCGGGAATCGAATCGAGGAATTCATCATTTGCTAAAAGCGTCCTGAAGGTTCGTGATAGAAAATCTTTCAGGTCATCCGATGAGCTTCTGATTTCAGAGATGATTTCCGGTCGGCCATCCAGGATCGTGATGATGTCTTCCATGTCGTGACTGGCCATATAATCGCCACCGCCGCGGCCTTTGAAAGCGTCAATCTTGGTTGCCAGGAAATAGGGGGGCGATACAAGCTTGATGGTCAGTTCGTTTTCCAATTCAATAAGATCCGCGTTCTTTATCGCGGGTAGATACCAGCGGTTGGAGAACCCCAGGATCTCTTCCTGAGTCGGCATGATATCGACTTTGATCGCTTCAACGAGCCAGCGGCAGACAGGCGCATTTTCACTCATATCCTATTTGAAACCCTTGCTCCTGAGTTCTGCCTCAAGCCGGTGATACTCCATCCGTGAGGTAACCTCGACAATGACGTCCACATCCTGAGTGGCCCGAACTTCCGGCATGGCGGGATCCGTAATGAACATTCCTGTGGCGCAACCCCCGACGAAAACGACCTTATCCCTCAGATCGCCAAGATGTTTGGCCACATGGATGATCATCCGAATATTGATGTCTTTGTTCTTGATCATACTGATCCCAATCGCGCCTTGAGTTCTTCGATAGCGATTTCTCTTTCGCGGGCTCTCCCGTCGCGGATGGCGTCAACGATAGCCAGCAATTCATAAAGCATTTTATCTTTTACCGCGGCCTTCGGGACAGTCTTGTACAGGGGCGAGAATTCATAACCACGGGTGTCGCCTTCCGGATCCGGCCATACGGGGGGTGGTTCGTCCGGCTGAGAAATGATGCCCTTGAGCGGCGGCGCTGCATATCCGGTAGGGACGCCCCGGGTCAGCCCGCCGTGGTCCGGTGGGAAAGCATATTTGACGCCATGAATAAGAAATTCTTCCAATGACTTTTTCAGGGGACGTCCGCTTTGCGAATGCATCAGACGTGCGGCAACGGCCCGCTTGATACCGGCATGGACCTCGGAGGCGCTCATGAACAGATCGCCGGCCACGGATGCATAAGACCACTGGCTTTCACCCAATGCGACGAGCTTTAAAAGGATATAGATGTCCTGGGGTTTAAGATTCATGGCCGTATTCTATTCGCAATTCGCGAATAGCGCAAGAAATATTTAGGGTTCATGCTGAAGAAAAATATCGATCTTGCCACGGTGATTGACGGTTCAAAGATGCAAAATTCCCACGTTGCCCCATTTTGAATGCAGATATTCAGCAACGAGCCTTCGATGGCATTGCGCGGGCTTTTCCTCGCTGCACAAGAGGCATGCCTCATTCAGCAGCTCCGGGGTAACCGCCGTTTCAGCTCCTCGCTCGGCGAGCAGCGCCAAAAAGTCCCTCTCATAAACCGGCCAGCTTCCCTTGCTCTTCTTGAAAGCGTCCAGGATCTGCTGTGTCGGCGCCAGGTCCGGACGATGGAGATAATCGATCCCGCCGATCGTCCGGAGGAAATAGCGGAGATCATCCCGCTTGGCGAAACCGGCCAGTTGGGAGACGTTGTTGAGTCGGATGTCGATCACCCGCTTGACGCCCGCCTTGATCAAACGGGTAAAGAACTCCTCCGCCGTTTTCTTGGTGAAGCCGATGGTGAATAGCTTGATCTGGCTCATCATGTCCCCTGTCCTTCCTCCAGCGTATAGGCGACCTTTTCACCCTGGAGATCATACGCTCGCTGGATTTGATCCGCTTCGGTGGAAAAGAGATCCGCCGGATCGATTTTCAATTGCTTCATGAGTCGAATCTCTGCATCCCGATTGTCTTCCAGAGAGCCATCTTCCAGGATATGCCGGATTACGATATCGTCCCCGAGCAGATTCCGGCAGATCAGGAGCATCCTGTGACATGTGAGAGGATCCTTCTCGGCGCACATGAGCGCAATGCGATGGGTCGTCATGCCCTTCCGCAGCCGGCCAAGCCCCTGCTGAAAAAGATCCTTGCCGGCAAGGCGGTTGTATTGAACCTTTCCGTTTTCGTAGCAGGTCGGATCGGAGCTTCGCGGACCCAGTTCCGAGCCCAGGTAGAGGTAAATGATACAATGTTTCGCCAATTCATCCTTCAGCGATTCGCGGTTGAACTGGGGCGTGTAACGGCTGTAGGGGCTGGACCTGACGTCGCAGAGGGCGGTGACGCCATGCATCTTCAGCAGGTCCACAAACCGCTCAACGGAATGAATCGAATGGCCGATTGTAAAAAGTTCCAACATTTACAAACCTTATCATTCTATAGTGATCACGGCGGCGACCAGTTTATAACAATAGCCGTTGAAAGGCTCGCCCAAACTGACCGTCAGATAAAGATCCCTGTTGATCAATGGGTACTCGCCATGGTCCTTCATGAGATACGTTCTTTCGATGCCGGGATCGGTCACCGAAAGGAGATAAGGGGTATCACGATATGCGAACCTGGCGCGAACCTTATTTCGTCCATCCAGATCGTCTGACACTATGAGGGTAAAATCATCCGGCCGGATCAGGTAGAGCGACGGTTCGTTTGCCTCCCTCACAGTCTCTTCGGGCACGCGGTCGTTCACGCCGTTTGTGCTGTTAAAACCCGTCAGCCAGAGGCTATTCACATCATCCGCCAGATTGGGTAAGGCATCAAGGGGTAATTTCCGTTGCCAGATCCAGGGGTGTTTTTCTGCAATCAGGACATTTTCCTTCTGGTAGGGATGACACGCGGCGCCTTGGGTCTCTATGGTGATGATATCCATGCATTGCGGAATATCCCCGTTGTTCATTCGGATTTCTCTTGTGGAAAGTTCCCCGGTTTCCTGTCTGCTGACCGGACGGAGCCACGGTCCGATTTTTCCCTCCGCCCATTCCTTGCCCGCCAGGCAGTAGCCGCCGTATTTCCGGGATGCGGCAAGGCAGACAAAGGTTTTATGGTTTTCGGGACGGTTCTGATCCCGACACAGATGGTGCAGACGGAGAAGCTTCAACTCCTCATAAGGGATCGTCCCGTTAAGATCCTCAAAAACGGGGCGTAGCCGTTCCGTTCCCAGACGGGCGAAGGATGATAATCCCGATTGCCGCTGATCCTCCGTCAAGCTGGAGTTCATCAGAAAATCGTTCTGTCGGAGGGGATGGTTTTCCCACAGGCACTGATAGAGATGGCTGAGTACCGTGTCGCGCCGGATGTTG
>JAHIMW010000041.1 GCA_018896355.1 Pseudomonadota bacterium | reverse complement strand
TCCCCGACGAGGCCCAGCGTCTCGCCGGCGAGGATCCCCAGGCTGACCCCGTCCACCGCCTTCACGGAGCCGATCCGGCGCAGGAAGACCCCGCCGGTGACCGGGTAATATTTCACAACATCCCGGACCTCCAACAGATTTTCTGTATTCATGGCTGTCTCTTCATCATGGATCGCGTCCGACGATTCGCTGCAAATCGGATCCCGGAAACGCGCATTGGAGATTTTTCGGGGTACCCTGCCCCCGCAGCGAAGCGAGGAGGCGCAGGGTCGAAAAATATCCAGCGCGCGGAGGGATCGGATTTGCAGCGCAACTCGAAAAGTTTATCCATATTTATGACACCGAACGAGATGGCCGTTGCCGAAGCCCACCATCGGCGGCGCGACCCGGTCGCACGGCTCAAAAACATCCGCACAGCGGTCATGAAAAAGGCAACCCGCCCCGAGGCTGAAGAGCGACGGGACGACGCCGGGGATCGTGCTCAACCGCCGCTGCCTCTTCCCGATCCCCAGGACCGGGATCGAGCTCATCAGGCCGACCGTGTAGGGGTGTTTCGGGTCGGCGAAGAGGGTCTCCACATCCGCCACCTCCATGATCTTCCCGGCGTACATGACCGCGACCTTCTGGGCCATCTCGGCGATCACCCCGAGGTCGTGGGTGATGAAGAGGATCGAGGCGCCGGTCTCCGCCTTAAGCTGGTTCATCAGTTCGAGGATCTGGGCCTGGATCGTCACGTCGAGCGCCGTGGTCGGCTCGTCGGCGATCATCAGCCGGGGATTGCAGGCGAGGGCCATCGCGATCATCACACGCTGGCGCATCCCGCCGCTCATCTGGTGGGGGTAGTCATTGATGCGCGACTCGGGGGCCGGAATGCGCACCAGGCGGAAAGCCTCGATCACCCGATCGCGCGCCTCGCGGGCGGAGAGCTTTTCGTGGAGCGTGATCACCTCGGAGACCTGATCGCCCACCGGAAATACGGGGTTCAGCGAGGTCATCGGCTCCTGGAAGATCATCGAAATCGACTTTCCCCGGATCTTCCTCATCTCCGACTCCCGGAGCTTCAGGATGTCGACCCCCTCGAAGAGGATCTCCCCTCCGGCGATCCGACCCGGCGGGATCGGAATGATACGCATCACGGACGACGCGGTCACGCTCTTTCCGCAGGCGGACTCCCCGACAAGCCCCAGGGTCTCGCCCGCGTTGATTGCGATGCTGACATCGTCGACCGCCTTCAGGACGCCGCCCCGGACGTCGAAGAAGGTCTTGAGATTCCGGATTTCGAGCAGAGGACCGTTCGTCGTCATGTCAGTCCCTCAGCCGCGGGTCCAGCGCGTCGCGCAGACCGTCGCCGAAGAGGTTGAAGCCCAGAACGGCGAAGAGGATCGCGATTCCGGGAAGCGTCATCACCCACCAGGCGCGCAGGATGAGCTGCCTCCCCTGGGCGATCATCGCCCCCCACTCCGACATCGGGGGCTGGGCCCCGAGCCCCAGAAAGCTCAAGCCCGCCGCGTCCAGAATCGCCGCGCCGAAGCCGAGGCTCGCCTGGACGATGATCGGGGCCAGGCAGTTCGGGAGGATCGCGTTGAAGATGATCCGCCGATTCCCCGCCCCCACCGCGCGCGCCGCCGTCACGTAGTCTTTCCCGTACTCCTCCATGACCGACGCCCGGACGATCCGGGCGAAACGTGGGATGTTGATGATCCCGATCGCCATCATCGCGTTTCGGAGCCCCGGCCCCAGGTAGGCGACGATCACAATCGCAAGCAGAATGTGCGGGAAGGCGAGGATGATGTCCATGATCCGCATGATCAGGCTGTCCGGCCACCCCTTGTAGTAGCCGGCGATGGCACCCAGAAACGATCCGACGAGGAAGGCGATCCCCACGCTCACGACGCCAAGGGTCAGCGACACCCTTGCCCCGTAGATCATCCGCGTCAGCAGGTCCCGGCCCATGTCGTCCGTCCCCAGCAGGTTCTTCGCCGCGCCGCCCTCGGCCCAGACGGGCGGCTTAAGCTGTTCGTAGAGGGCGTTCTCGTTCGGGTCGTACGGGGTGAGCAACGGCGCCAGGATCGCGGCCAGTGTGAAAAAGACGATAATGATGAGCCCCGCGACGCCGGTTTTGTTCTTCAGGAACTTTTCGATCTGGTCGAAGATGGGGTGGCGCTCTTCGGGGTTCCTTGCCCTGAGGGGACACCTTGCGGCAAGGTGTCCCCATCCCATTTTGGCGGGTGCATTTTCGTTCACGGCCTACCTCACGCTGATCCTTGGGTTGATGACCGCATAGAGCAAATCGACCACGAGGTTGACCAGCACAAAGGTGGTCGCCACCAGCAGCGTTCCCCCCTGGATGACCATATAGTCCCGCTTCACCACCCCGTCGAAGAGCCATTTTCCGACGCCGGGCCAGGCGAAGACCGTCTCCGTCAGGATCGCCCCGCCCATCAGTATCCCGAACTGGAGACCGACGACGGTGACAACCGGGATGAGGCCGTTTCGCAGCGCGTGCTTCATGACGATCTTGAACTCGCTCAACCCCTTCGCCCGGGCCGTCTTGATGTAATCCTGCCGGAAGACCTCGAGCATGGAGGAGCGGGTCATCCGCGCCACGATGGCGAGCGGAATCGTGCTGAGCGCAAAAGCCGGAAGGGCGAGGTGGCGCAGCGCGTCCCAGAAAGCCTCCCCGTTCCCGGTGAGAATGGAATCCAGAAGATAGAAATTGGTGATCACCTCAAGATTCGTATCGATGCCCAGCCGCCCGGACATCGGGAACCAGCCGAGGGTCAGCGAGAAGACGAGCATCAGCACCAGCGCCAGCCAGAAGACGGGCATGCTGACGCCGATCAGGGAGCCCACCATGCTGATGTAGTCGAACCAGGAGTACTGCCGGGTCGCCGAGATCAGCCCGAGGATGATCCCGAAGGAACTGCTGATCAGCATGGCGGCCACGGCCAGTTCAATGGTCGCCGGAAACCGCTCCTTGATCTCCGTGGAAACCTTCTCCCGGGTCCAGATCGTCTCCCCCAGGTCAAACTGGACGATCCGCTTGAGGAACAGTCCGTATTGGACGTGAAGAGGCTCCTTCAGGCCGAGATACTCCCGCATCGCGTCCAGTGATTCCTGCGTCGCCCGCTCGCCCAAGAGAAGCTCCGCCGGATCGCCGGGCGTGATCGCCAACATCAGGAAGATGACGACGGTCACCCCGAGCAGGGTCGGGATGACCGCCAGAATCCGCCGAACGATGAAACCGGTCATGAGACACCTGTTTCCCCCGGAACGGGGACACGATCCTGGGGATATCCGGGAACTAATGGGGACACCTTGCCGCAAGGTGTCCCCATTAGTTCCTTAACTTTACTGCAGCCACACGCTCTTCATGCGGACAGAGTTTGTGGGGTGGAGCTTGAAGTTCCGGACCTTCTTCAATTCCGGAGAAACCACGATCGAGTGGGCGATCGGAAGGACCGGGCATTCGTCGTACATGATCTGCTGCGCCTTCTTGTAAATCTCGGCGCGCTTGCCCTGGTCGACGGTCGTCCTTCCTTCACCCATGAGCCGGTGGAAGTCCTCGTTTTGCCACTGAGTGCGAACGGCGGCGGATTCCATGCCGTCGAAGAGAACGGCCAGGAAGTTGTCCGGATCGCCGTTGTCACCGGTCCAGCCGAGCTGGAAGAGATCCATGTCCTGGCCTTGTTCCCGCTGGCGCTTGAGATAGGTCCCCCAGTCGTAGCTGACGATCCGCGCCTTGATCCCGATCTTGCCCAGATCGCCGAGCATCGCGACGCCGACCTTGAGCCCCTCGGGGTTGTAAGGCCGGGCGACCGGCATCGACCAGAGGGTGATCTCCGGCAAGTCCTTCCCCTCGGGGTAGCCCGCCTCGGCCAGATACTTTTTGGCCAGCGCGACGTCATAGTCATATCCGGGAACCTCTTTATTGTAGCCCCACATCGTCGGCGGGATGCAGTTTTTGGCCACTTCGCCCATCCCCTGGTAGATCTTGTCGACGATCGCCTTGCGGTTGATCGCATGGGCCACGGCCAGGCGCAGCTTGAGATTCTTCCAGAGTTCCTTCTTGTGGTTGAACCCCAGATAGCCGATGTTCATCCCCTGCTGGCTGATGATCTGGAGCTTGGGATCCTTCCTCGCCATCTCGATATCGGCGGGGTTCGGAAAATCCATCATGGTGATGTTGCCCGCCTTCAGCTCCAGGAAGCGGACCGAATTCTCCGGGATCACCCGGAAGACCATCTTGTCCAGGTAGGGCCCCTTGGCCTTGTCCCAGTAATCCTTGTTCGCCTCCAGGTTGATCCGGTCGTCCTTCACCCACTTGACGAACTTGAACGGGCCCGTACCGACCGGATTGCGGACGAAGGCCTTCGGGTCCTTGATGAAGGCGGTCGGGCTGATGATGTCCGCAAAGTCCATCCCCATGTTGGCGATGAAGGGCGCCTGAACCTTCTTGAGTTTGAAAACGACGGTGTACTCATCCGTCGCTTCGATGGCGTCGACCGTGTCGTCCATCCCCATCGAAACCCAATACTCCGGAGGACGCTCCTGCTTGGGAATCTCCCACCCCTTGCCGGAAAACTTCACGTTGCGGTTCTTCATCATCCGGCCGATGGAGAAGACGACCGCGTCGGCGTTGAAGGCCGTCCCGTCGTGAAACTTCACCCCCTTGCGGAGCTTGAAGGTGTAGGTCAGGCCGTCGGAACTGATCTCCCACGAGGTCGCAAGGCCCGGTTCGAGGGCCGTCGATTCGTCCTTGTAGAAGACGAGCGCCTCGAAGATGTTGTCGCAGATCATGAAGGAGTTGCCGTCCGTCTCATAGGCCGGATCCAGCCCGACGCTGTCACCGCCCCGCCCGTAAACCAGCGTCCCGCCCTTCTTCGGTTTCGCCACAGCCTCTTTCTTCGGCTCCGCCGCGGGCGTCCCGCCCTTCTTCGGCGTCGCCGCGAGCGCGGAACCCGCACCCAAAAACACGAAGATGCATACCAGCATTACAAATTTTTTCATCATTTTATCTCTCCTCCTCTCTCACGTTACCCCCGATTACGATCTGAATATTCCCGCAATACGTCTGCCAAACCTGATGAACTCGCAAAAAGTCGTGCTTCCCCTCCTTTGTCATTCCGGGCTTGACACGGAATCCAGTGTTATCGAGTAGTTCTGGATACCGGCTTTCGCCGGTATGACGGTTTGGGGGACTTTTTACGGGGTCTTCAAACCTGACGAACTCGTAAAAAGTCGTTCACTTGTGGTTCTGCTCTCGTCTTATCCTTTGGGAAAGAGCGTCCCCGCCTCGTACCGCCGCCAAGCGGCAATCAGGGAGAGGGCCAGCAGGGCGCTCCGCTGGCAGAGGCTCTTCCGGATCACGTATTCCCGATCACTGTGGTCGTGGTCCCCGATCGGGCCGAGGCCGTCCACCACAGGGGTTCCCGCCTCCGCGATGGTGCTCGCGTCCGAGGCCCCGGCGCGGAACTGCTCCACCACGGGGAGGTTCAGCCTGTGCGCTTCTCCGGCAATCACGCTGAAAAGGGCCCTGTTCTGCCTTGTCGCCTCCATAACCGGAACCTGCCCCACCTCCTCTATCCGGAGGCCCATTCCCTCCGCCCGGCGCCGCTCCATCAGCTCCTCCAGCCGGGAGCGGAAAAATGAGAATCCCTGGAGGGTCGGAGAGCGGACATCGATCGAGGCCCAGCCATCTTCGGGCACGCTGTTCGGAACGATGCCGCCGGCTATCCGGCCGATGTTGACCGAGACGCCCGGATAGGCGCCGTTTAGCGCCTCCAGTTCGATGATGACATGCGCCAGATCGAGGATGGCGCTTTTTTTCCCCTCCACCACCTTGGCGGCATGACCCGCCTGCCCCCGTGCGGAGAGCTTCAACTCCAGACGCCCCTTCCGCCCGGTCACGATCTCTCCTTCCATCCCTCCGGCTTCGAGGACAAAGGCCATCACGCTGCGCTTCGCCTCCGCCGTGAAAAGCGCACTGGAGACCGGCGAGCCGACCTCCTCCTCGGAATTGAAGATCCAGGTGACGGGAAGATCCTTCAGAAGTCCGAGGGCAGCAAGGGCCTTGAGTGCAAAGATCCCGACGACGAGCCCCCCCTTCATATCGATGACGCCCGGGCCGTAGAAATGGCCGTCATCTTCCCGCCACCCGTTGAAGGATGAATCCTCGGGGAAGATCGTATCCATGTGGCCCGCCAGCAGGATCCGGCGGTCGCCGCCGCCCGCGGCCGTGGAAGCGATCAGCATGTCGCCGTAGTATTCCTGGGGAAGGATACGCTTCTCCAACGACAGCGGAGCGAGCAGATCGCAGACGGCCCGGCAAACCCGATCCCCGCCGGCCTTGTTGTTCGTTCCGCTCGGGATCAGAACCAGCCGCTTGAGGGCGTCGCCCATCGCCTCTTCCTGGTCCCGGAGACAGGCCGTCAGGTTTTTCAGCAATTCGTCCATTCTGGCGCTTCGTTCTCCCGGCAGAGATCCGCCGGCAAGATTTTAAATGTTTGAGATTTCGTGATGTTCTCCCTCTCCCCGTCGTGTGGGGTCGAAACCCTGGGCCGTATGGGTTTGAAACGAGAATGGAACACTGTTTTTTACGGCGGCAGTGTAAGAGGGAAGACAGGGAGGTGTCAAGTTTTTCTTTTCATGGCTCTTTTCCTGACAGCCCGGCTTTCGCATTCCCGCATCCAAAGGCGGGCATGCCGATGATCGGCGGTTTCTTCGTCGCATTGCCCAAAGCGGGATCAGAAGAGCAGAAGGCCGATCAGGCCCGTGATGACCCAGCGGAAGAAATGGATGACCGGGTCGAGGGCGCCCAGGTACAGCAGCCCGATGATGACGAAGAACCCGTAAGGTTCCAGGCGGGCCAGCGCGTATCCGGCGCGCTCCGGAAGGAATCCCATGAGGATCTTCGATCCGTCGAGCGGCGGAATCGGGATGAGGTTGAACGAGGCGAGCATGATGTTGATCTGCGCAAGATAATAGAGCAGCCGTCCGATCGATTCCGAAGACGACGGAGAGAGCAGGCGAAGCAGCAGGACGGCTAAAAAGGCGAACAGCAGGTTGGCGATGATTCCCGCGGAAGAGACCCAGATTAGACCCAGGCGGGTGTTCCGGATCAGGTTCATATTGACAGGAACGGGCTTGGCCCATCCGAAACCGAAGATGAACAGCATCGCCGTGCCGATGGGATCGAGATGCTTCATCGGATTGAGCGTCAGCCGGCCCATATACCTGGCCGTGGGATCCCCCATCAGGGAAGCGACCCAGCCATGGGCCAGCTCATGGATGATGATGGAATAGAGAAGCGGGATCGCCAGCAGAACAAACGTCAGCGGATCCTGGATCAGAAGATTGAGCAGCCCCATTTTCCCCCTCTTGGAGAGATTATTGAAAACGGCTTTACGCTACCACAAAATAGAATGGATACGCCAGATGAACCTGAAAAGAAATGCCGCGCTCCCGGCGCCGTGGACCGGTGAGGGCGGCGGGCAAGATTTTCTTGCCACCGGCCGCGGGCGATGGTATCGTGCCGCCTCCTCCGATTAAACGACCAAGGACGGATGAAGATGGACGTCATTCTTGCAGGCCACAATATCGATCATGAGATCATCGCGGAATTTCAGAGTTTGCAGCCGGAGCGGCAGGATCTGACGCCGGAGACCGTCGCCGCCGCCTACGCCCGGATCAGCCGGAACCCGAGGCCGGTGAACGAGCTTCGGGCTATCGCCCGCGGCGAGGTGGAAAAGGCCCGCGCCTCCAATCGGAACATCGTCTTCGAGATGGGCCACAGCTCGATCGCCGAGCATGCCGTCTTCAACCTCGACCTCCTCGGGGTCTCCCGCCTCCTCGTTGAGGAGATCGAAAGGTTCCGCCTCGCCTCCTACACCGAAAAATCCCAGCGCTACGTGCTGCTGGCCGACGATTTCGTCATTCCGCAGGAGGTCCGGGAAGCCGGCCTGGAGGAGATCTTCGTCGCCACTGTCCATCGGCAGAATCGCTTCTACCTCACTCTCTATGAAAAACTCCTCCCGTATGTCTTGGAGAGGAACCCCGAACTGGCCGCCGACCCGGCAAACCGTTCGCTCCTCGAAGGCTGGGCCAAGGAGGACGCCCGTTACTGCCTTTCGCTCGCCACGGAGACGCAGCTCGGGATGACCGTGAACGCCCGGAACATCGAACTGATGATCCGCCGCCTCGCCGCGTCCCCCCTCGCCGAGGCGCGCGAATACAGCCGCCGGCTCTATGACGCGGTGAAGGGGGTCGCTCCGTCGCTCGTCCGCTACACGGAACCCACCCCGTACGACCGCGAGACGCGGGAGGCAATCCGATCCCAGGCGGACGAAATCGTCTCAAAAATGTTAGCTCTTTCGCCGGGCGGCGCACAGGGAGAGGGAATCGCCCCCCCGGCTTTGGCCGGCGCAGGAACGGCGGCTGACCTCGTCCGCCTGCTCGACGCGACGCCGGCGGCGGACGACAAGATCGCGGCGGCGCTCCTCCACGGCTCATCGAACCTTCCGCTTGCGGGATGTCTGGAGATCGCGACGCGCATGAAGATCAAAGAGAAGGCGACGCTGATCCGAACCGCCCTCCGGAGGATGAAGGCCTATGACGCCGCCCCGCGTGCGTTCGAGCACGTCGGGCTGACGTTCGAGCTTGTCATCAGCGCGACCTGCTTCGCCCAAGTGAAACGCCACCGGATGGCAACGATCACCGTCCAGAACTACGACCCGGCGCTCGGCGTCACGATCCCGCCTTCCATCGCGGCGGTCGGAATGGAGGCCTCCTTCCGGAAGATCTGCGCCCGGACCGAAGAGACCTGGGAGCAGATCCGCCGGACCGCGCCTGCGGCGGCCGCCTACATCCTGACGAACGCACACCGGCGTCGGGTCATGATTCGGGTCAGCGCCCGCGAGATTTACCACCTCGCCCGCGTCCGGGTGGACGGCAACGCCCAATGGGATATCCGGGAGATGGCCGCACGGATGGTGGAACAGGGGCGGGAGGCGATGCCGATCACGCTCATGCTCGCGGCGGGAAAGGACGGCTTCGACGCCCTCTACGCCCAAATCTTCGCCGGTGAGGAATAACGGGTAAGGAGTGGACTCCCATTTTCACGGGGATGACAGAGAAGTGGATTCTTGGACTTTTTTACGAAAGCATCATGGCAGATACACCCTCCCGCAAAGAGACAGACTGCATTAACTACCCGCCGGTGACCGGGATCGGACGCGACGAGCACGTCGGCATGGTCCGGGAGATCTTCACGACGATCCCCGGACGGTACGACTTCCTGAACCGCCTCCTGAGTCTCCGCCGCGACGTAGCATGGCGCCGCTTCGCCGTCCGGAAGATGCTCTTCTTCGGCACCTTCCATCTTCTCGACGTAGCGACCGGCACGGCGGATCTGGCCATCGAGGCCGCCCGAAGGCATCCGGAGATCCGGGTGACGGGGATCGACTTCATCCCCGAGATGCTCGCCCCGGGACGGAAGAAGGTCGCACTGTGCGGCCTTGCCGAACGCATCCGGCTTCTCCAGGCGGATGCCTTAGGGCTTCCGTTCCCCGACGGGAGTTTTGACGCCGTGGGGATCGCCTTCGGCATCCGGAACATCCCGGACCGCCTCGCCGCCCTCCGGGAGATGAGACGGGTCCTCGTCCCCGGCGGACGGGTCTATGTTCTGGAGATGAACGCCCCAAGGAACCGGCTCTGGCGCGGGTTTTTCGCCCCTTACCTGAACCGCGTCCTTCCCCACATCGCGCGCCTCTTTTCGCAGAACCCCGCCGCCTACCGCTACATGGTCGACTCAATCACCAATTTCCCCCCGCCGCCGGCCTTCCTCGCGATGATGGAAGAGGCCGGTTTCAGCAAACGGGAGCGGTATTCCCTGACCCTCGGCATCACCTCCCTCTACATCGGCCAAAGGTCGAAGAATGGAGATATCGGGGATTCTGCATCAAAGGAAACTCGACCTCTCCTCTTCCCGGCCTGAAACGGGATAAGGTTTTTCCGTCAGCCGATCTCGACCGGGTTCACCTGCCAGATCTTCTCGCAGTACTCCCGGATCGCGCGGTCCGACGAAAAATTCCCCACCCTCGCAACGTTCAGAACGCCCATGCGCAGCCACTCTTTCTGCCGGAGCCAGGTCCGGCCGACCCGATCCTGGGCAGCGATGTAGGAGGGGTAGTCGGCGCAGAGCATGTAATCGTCGCGTTCCCGGAGCGTCCGTGTGAGCGGCAGAAACAGCCCCCGGTCGCCGCGGGAAAAGAAGCCGCTTTCCAGCAGTTCGATCGCCTCGCGCAGCCCCTCGTCGGCCGCAATGGCCTCTCCCGGATGCCAGCCTTCGCGCCATTTCTGTTCCACCTCCGCCGCGGTGAGGCCGAAGAGGAAGAAATTCTCCGCGCCGACCTCCTCCCTGATCTCCACGTTGGCGCCGTCGAGCGTTCCGATCGTCAGCGCTCCGTTCATCGAGAACTTCATGTTCCCGGTACCGGAGGCCTCCTTGCCTGCCGTTGAGATCTGCTCGGAGAGATCGGCCGCCGGGTAGACGTGGTGGGCGGTCTTGACGTTAAAGTTGGGCAGGAAGACGACCCGCAGCAGGCCCGCCGTCTTCGGGTCGGCGTGGATCGTCTCCGCGACGGCGTGGATCAGCTTGATGATCAGCTTCGCCATGAAGTAGCTGGGGGCCGCTTTGCCGCCGAAGAGCACCGTCCGGGGCGGCAGGCCGCCGGTCTCCCCCCGGCGGATCCGGCTGTAGAGCGCAATCACATGCAGGACGTTGAGATGCTGGCGCTTGTATTCGTGTATCCGCTTCACCTGGACGTCGAAGAGCGAATCGGGATCGGTCGCGATCCCGGTGCGCGTCCGGATGATCTCCGCCAGCAACTCCTTGTTGCGGCGGTTGATCGCCCGCCAGCGGTCGAGGAAGACGGCGTCCTCCGCAAAGGGTTCCAGTTCCCTGAGGCGAGAGAGGTCCCGGATCCACGCCGGCCCGATGCACTCGGAGATGAGCGCGACCAGCGCCGGATTGGAAAGAACCATGAAGCGCCTGGGCGTTACGCCGTTCGTCACGTTCAGGAATTTCTCCGGGGAAATCCGGTTGAAATCGTTCAGGACCTGTTCGCGCAGCAGGTCCGTGTGCAGGCGGGCCACGCCGTTGATCCGGCGGCTGCCGACGCAGGCGAGGTTTGCCATCCGGACCGCTTTTTCGCCCCCCTCGTCGATCAGAGAGAGCCGCCGGACGAGCCCCTCGTCCCCCGGATGGTCCCGGCGGACGTCGTCCAGGAAACGCCGGTTGATCTCGTAGATGATCTCCAGATGGCGGGGCAGGATGCTCTGGAAGAGCGGAACGGGCCATTTTTCCAAGGCCTCCGACAGAAGGGTGTGGTTCGTGTAGCTGAAGGTCTTGCGGGTGATCTCCCAGGCCTCGTCCCAGCCGATCCCGTGGACGTCCACCAAAAGCCGCATCAGCTCGGCGACGCCGATCGCCGGGTGGGTGTCGTTGAGCTGGATCGCGTATTTTTCGTGGAACCGGCGGAGGTCCTTCTCCCGCTGGAAGAAGATGCGGATCATGTCCTGCAGCGCGCTGGAGACGAAGAGGAACTGCTGCATCAGCCGGAGCTGACGCCCGGCGAGCGGCTCGTCGTTCGGATAGAGGACCTTCGTCAGGTTTTCCGAGCCGATCTTGTCGTGAACGGCGCCGTAGTAGTCACCGACGTTGAAGGAGCGCAGGTCGAAGGAGTTGGTCGCCTCCGCCTTGAAGAGGCGCAGCATGATGACCGACGGGGAGGCGTAACCGGTGATCATCGTGTCGTAGGCCACACCGCGGATCCGGCGTTCCGGAATCCAGCGGACCTTGTAAAGGCCGTTGTCGTCGGGAACGCTTTCGGTATGACCGCCGAACGGGATGTCGTAGGCGATCTCCGGACGCGCCACCTCCCAGGGGTTCCCCATGCGCAACCACTGGTCCGCCACCTCCTGCTGCCACCCGTCGCGGATTTCCTGCGTGAAGATACCGAATTCGTAGCGGATGCCGTAGCCGATGGCCGGGATGTTCAGCGTGGCCAGCGAATCGAGGTAGCAGGCGGCGAGGCGGCCGAGGCCGCCGTTTCCCAGCCCCGGCTCCTCTTCCTGGTCGATCAGCGCTCGAAAATCGAGACCCAGCTCCCCCACCGCCTGCCGGACGGCCTCGTAGAGGCCAAGG
Organism: Pseudomonadota bacterium; assembly: GCA_018896355.1. GTDB lineage: Bacteria > Desulfobacterota > Syntrophia > Syntrophales > UBA5619 > UBA5619. The sequence goes on along the minus strand of JAHIMW010000041.1, from coordinate 7,116 downwards.
TTGATCATGTGGTTTTCCAGTTGGGGGCCGAGCAGAAACTCCGCCGAGAGGTAGCAGACGGTCCGGCTCGCCTTTTCATAGTAGGTATGCGCCGTTTTCGCCCATTGCGCGAGCAGGCGGTCGCGGACCGTGTAGGCCACCGCAAGGTAATAGTCGTTCCGTGTCGCCACCGGGGCGAAGCGTCCCTGGACGCAGACCATGTTGTCGAGAATGGCCTGCTTGATCTCCTCGACGCTGCCGCCCGTCCGGATGCAGGTTGCCTCCGGCGCTGCCACGGGCTTCGCTTTTGCCGGTCTTGCCATGGTTTCCTCCCGAATGCCGATCCGCGATTTCACGGCCGGATAATCTTTCTTTCCGCTCCCGTTGCCGCGGATATGAAGAGGAGAGGATAGCGCTTTGACGGATCCGCAACGCTCGCCGCCAGTATAGGGAAGAGATGTCCGCAAGTCAATAACGGCGATGGGTTATTGTACCCGCCATTGCAAGTACTGACGGAAAAAGTCAGTCGTCTGTACGAATTTTCGGTTGATGAAATGGCCGGAAATCGCTTCCCGCCGGATCGTCACAAAACCGAAATACTCGCAGAACCGTTCCAGAAAACGCAGGGAAAAACAGCCTGAAATAAAATCGTGTGGTTCGCGATAAGGCGCCTCGTAGCGGCGGGCATCTTCAAGAACTTGCGGGAAGGCCCGGAGGAAATAATCCGCGAGGGCCTGCTCCTCGATCTCGCCACCGGCCTGACGGTGCAGGAGATACAAGCCGAAGAGGAAGGATTGCTGAACGATCGAAAAGGGAGGGTACCGGTCCATGAACCCCCAGTTGAATTTCAGCGTAAATGTTTCCAGAAGGTTCCGGAAATCCGCCCCGATAAAACCTTCCTGAACGATCTTCCGCCCGTTCTCCGTGAGAGAAAAACGGCTGTTACGTTTCTTAACCCATCCGCAGAGGGTCAGGAGCTCCCGCAGGGCGTGGAGGATCGGCACATCTTCTTCCGTGCGGATGGAGGTAATGTGGAGTTCCCGTTCCGGCATTTTCAACTCCGCCAAGACCTCCCGGGCGAAAGGCAGGGGGATATTCCCCTTGGCCGTGGCCTTCAGCGGTTCCTGTTCCGCCAGCCTGCCCAGGAAGAGCAGGGCGTTGTCGACCACCGGGATCCCCCGGAAGGCAGCGGGGGCAAGATCCATGTCGATATCCACGATCTCCCGTGTCCTCACGAAGGGAAAGTCCAGGAGTCGGTGCATCTGTTCCGAGGAGAGACCCAGGAAATCCAGTTGCGAAACCCGGTTTTTGCTCTCCGTGAAGGCCTGGGCGAAGGCGTTGGCCTCGTCCAGGGATTGGAAGGTTTTCCCTGCGATAGCTGCCTTGAGCTCATCCATGAGGGATGACATCCGTGGCGGCGGCTCCTTGCCCAGGCAACAGTGTTTGTACTTTTTCCCCGAACCGCAAGGGCAGGGATCGTTCCGGCCGATGGCGACCATGGGCTCCTCCTTGTTGTAATTTGAAGGTTCTTATAGCACATGGATTAGGATCAGGCCATACCCTTCTCGCAACACCCCTTTTGAATTTTCCTGAGAAGATGTATGATTCACCAAAAGGGATTCATGACTCACCCGAACAGGGAGGAAAGGGGAAGATCGGATGAACAGGGACGGTGCGGAAGAGCTGCTCAAAAGATACGTCACGAACGAACGGATGCTGGACCACAGTTACGCCTCCGAGGCGGTTCTCCGGGCACTGGCGCGGAGGCTCGGGCGGGACGAGGAGAAGTGGGGGCGGGCGGGACTTCTCCACGACATCGACATCGAGGTCGTGGGCGGCGACCTGACCCGCCACGGCTGCGAGGCGGTGCGGATCCTGACAGAGGCGGGGATCGACCCGGAGATCATCGACGCGGTGAAGATGCACAACGAGTCGGTCTGCGGAACGGTCCGGCATACGGAGTTCCAGCACGCACTCGCCGCCGGGGAGACGGTAACCGGTCTCGTCGTGGCGACGGCGCTGATCTACCCCGACAGAAAGATCGCCGGCGTCAAGGTGAAGTCGATCACGAAAAGGATGAAGGAGCGGGCCTTCGCCGCCTCGGTGAACCGTGACACGATCCGGGAGTGCGAGAAGATCGGCCTGCCGCTCGACGAGTTCGTCGGAATCGCGCTTGCCGCGATGCAGGGGATCGCCGGACGCCTCGGATTATGACGGCGCCGGGCCAGGGCTGTTCAAAAATGGCCGGATGCAAGGCCTCCGAAATCCTGAGGAGCGAGACGTACCTCTATGTACGTCGCAGCGACGAAGGATGAAGGAACGCAGCAGACGGGCGTTTTTCAACAGCCCCGTCAGCGGATCCGCCGTTTGAGCTCCTGGATGAGGGCGTTGCAGATCTGGCTTGCATCGGCGACGATCGCGACATCGGCCCGCTTCATCATCGCCGCGTTCGGGTTCTTGTTCACCGCGATGATGAATTTCGCGTCATTGCAGGCGGCGGTGTGCTGGATGGCTCCGCTGATCCCGAAGGATAAGAGGATCTGCGGCCGGATCTGTTTGCCCGCCTGGCCGACCAGCGCGTCATGCTCCGCCCAGTCCGCATAGACGACGGGACGCGTTGCGCCCACCTCGCCGCATAGAAGTTCGGCAAGTTCGAAGAGCTTCGCGAATTTCTTTTTGCTCCCCAGACCGCGCCCGCCGCAGACGACCACCTTCGCATCTTCCAGCTTCTGCTCCCGCTGGGGAGAGCGCTCCGAGCAGAGCAGACGGACCCGGTCGGCGGGAAGGGACTTCGGCAGGGGAACCTTCACCACCTTGCCGGTCCGGTTGTAATCGTGGGGGATCTCCTGGAATGTCCCCGGGCGGACCGTGGCCATCTGCGGCCTCCGTTCCGGGGTGACGATTTCCGCAACGAGGTTGCCGCCGAAGGAGGGCGCCCTCTGGAGGAGGAGGCCCTCCGGGTCGATGTCGAGGCCGATGCAGTCCGCGGTGAGGCCCGTCCCGAGGCGCTTCGCGACGCGGGAGGCGAATTCCCGTCCAAAGGTGGTGGCTCCGACGAGGATGATCTCCGGCTTCTCGTGGCGCACCAGCCGCTCCATCAATAGCGTGTAGGTCTCCATGCTGTAGGCGGCCAGCCGCGGATGGTCGGCGAGGTAGACTTTATCGGCGCCGTGGGCGATATACTCCCCCACCCACTCGTCCACCTTGTTGCCGAAGACGACGGCGCAAACCTCGGCGTCGATCTTTGCCGCCAGATCCATCGCCCGGGAGAGGAGCTGCAGCGTCACGCGATTCTGAAAGTAGTTCCGGTAGTCTCCGAAGACCCAGATGGCTCTTTTTTTTGTGCTCATTTTGAATTCTTGTCCGTTTTCAGGTCCTTTCCGATCGCGCCGCCGATCTTGTCGTCGAACAGATCGAAGAGCTGCTCCACGATCCGCTTCGGCGCGCCGGTCAGGACGATGTTCTTCTTCCCCGCCGTCGGCGAGAAGACGTTGCGGATTTTCGTGGCGGAACCCTTCGCGCCGATCCACTCCGGATCAAGACCGACGGCTTCCGCATCGAGGGAGTCGATCTGCGCTCCCGTGAACGCCGCCTGGAGACCGCCCAGCGGCACATGCCTCGGGGCATAATGGCCGGTCGTCACAGTAACGATGCCGGGAAGATCCATCTCCAGCGTTTCGAGAAAATGGTCGGAGATCCGGCGCATCCGGACCGCCCCCCGGGATAGCTCGATCTCGTCGACATAGGCCACGCCGGGGATGTCGAGCTCCTCGGCCAGTTGGGGGCCGACCTGGGCGGTTTCGCTGTCGCTCGTGGAGCAGCCGCACAGCACAAGATCAAAGCCCTGGCAGGCCTTCTCGATCGCCCGGGCGAGCGTATGGGAGGTCACGGAGGTGTCCGCGCCGGCCATTTTCCGGTCGGTCAGCAGGATGCCCCTGTCCGCCCCGAGGGCGATCGCCTCGCGGAGCACCTCTTCGGCCATCGGCGGCCCCATCGTGATCGCGGTGATTTCGCCCCCCGCGGTCTCTTTGATCCGGAGGGCCGCATCGAGGGCCGAACGACAGGCGGGGTTCATCATCCCCTCCGCCAGATCCCGCTGGAGGGTCCCCGTCGCCGGGTCCCAGGGGAGTTCCGAGACCATCGGCACCTGCTTGATGCAAACGACCATCTTCACCATCTTCTAAGTCCTCCGGGCGAGCACCGCGCGGGAGATGACCATCCGCTGCACCTCGCTCGTCCCCTCATAGATCTCCGTGACCTTCGCGTCCCGGAAGTAGCGTTCCACATCGTACTCCTTGCTGTAGCCGTATCCCCCGTGGATCTGCACGGCCGTGTTCGTCACCTTGGTTGCCGTCTCGCTGCAGTAGAGCTTTGCCATCGCCGCCTCCGCGCCGAAGGGCCGCCCCGAATCCCTCACCGCACAGGCCCGGTAGAGCAGCAGCCGCGCCGCATCGATCTCCGTCGCCATATCGGCCAGGTAATTCCGGATCGTCTGGAAGGAGGAGATCGGCTTCTTGAACTGCTGCCGCTCCTTGGAGTAGCGGACCGAGTCCTCGAAGGCGGCCTGGGCGAGTCCCAGCGCCTGGGCGGCAATGCCGATGCGGCCCGCATCGAGGGTCGCAAGACCGATCTTGAGCCCGTCGCCGGGACGGCCGAGCAGGTTCGTCTCCGGAACGCGGCACTCCTCCAGGAAGAGGGAGGAGACGGGGTTCGCCCGCATCCCGCAGAGGTCTTCGATTTCGCCCACGGCGAAGCCGGGGTTGCCCTTCTCCACGATGAATACCCCGGCGCTCCGCTGGGGGTTCTGCGTGTCCGTAATTGCAAAGATCAGCGCCGTGCCGCAGATGCTGCCGTTGGTCACGAAAATCTTCGTGCCGTTGATGACGTAGTCGTTGCCATCCCGGACGGCAAGAGTCTCCACGCCGCCCGCATCGGAGCCGGCGTTGGCCTCGGTCAGACAGAAGGCCCCGATCTGCAGGCCGCCCGTCATCGCCGGCAGAAACCGTTTTTTCTGTTCCTCCGTCCCGAAACGGACGATCGGGTAGATCCCGACGCTGTTGTGGACGGTCAGGCAGAGGCCGACCGCTGCGCTGATGCGCGATATCTCTTCGATGACGATCGCGTAGCTGATCGTGTCCATCTCCGCGCCGCCGTACGCCTTCGGCGCCTGGAGGCCGAAGAAGTGCAGAGGTCGCATCTTCTCCATGACCTCCGTCGGGAAGCGGGCGTCCCGGTCGATATCATGGGCGATGGGGCCGAGCTCCGCCTCGGCGAACATGCGCACCGCCTTGCGGACCACCTTGTGTTTCATGCAGGGATTGAAATCCACAGACCCACTCCAAAGGTTTTTAAAATTTCAGGATCAGCGGATAGATCTGCTTCGTATCCATCGCCTGGATGCTGATCCGCAGCTCTTTCGGCTTCTTGGCCTCCCCCGGGTAGAAGATGAAACCATGGGCCACTTCCCGCGGGGGGATTGCGCGCTTTGCGAGGGAGCGGTTCCGGAGATCCTCCTGGATCTGCTGCCGGACATCCGATTCCCCCAGCCCCTTGGCCCCGCCCATCGTTATCCCGGCCGCGGCCCCGACCGCAGCCCCCTTCCCGGCGGCCGCAGCCACGTTTTGTCCCGTTACGATTCCGATCGCCGCACCGATGACCGCGCCGGCCGCGCCGGCCAGAAAACCCCCCTTCGCGGCCTCCGGCATAACCTTCCCCAACTCGGTCTTCCCGGAGAGTCGGTCATAGGCCATTCTCTGATCGAGGATCGGCCAGAGGTTGGCCTCCTCATCGACAAGATATGTTTTCTCCGTCAGGATCTCCAGCGGATGGCCGCCCGTGTTGTCGAAAATAACCTGGACGGGGAGAATTCCTGCGCCGCGGATGTCAAAACCGAAGGCCGCGGTCGCCTCCTCGCTGTTATCGTACACTTTGGCGGCGATAGTCGCGCCTGCCACCGCAGTGGCATTTGGATAGGCGGCAGGCATCTTGAAGGGCACCACCTGCCGCTCGTAGCTCGTGCACCCCGCAAGCCACACCACCGTTAGAAGCACAGTTAGAATCGTGATATTTGATTTTCTCATAATCTTTCTCCTTATTGAAGCGGCAACGGGAACCGTTGTGCTGGATTCTACGTCAGAACGCCCGATCCGTCCTGTAACATAGGAGAAAAAAAGGGCTCTGTCAAGGACAACGCAAGATCGCGAATGGCCTCAAATAAAATGTTGCCGAAGGAGAGATTGGAAATCGATCAAGCACGGCAAATGAACTGGATTTTTTGCTGAAACCCTGATAAAAGAACGCTTCCGCTGACCGGGCGGTTCGCCGGAAGCGGCTTTAAGAACAGAACCGGACAGACAAAAAAAGGAGACAACCATGGCATCCGAGAGCAAGGAAACACGGCTGAAACAGAAGGCCACGCTGGAGGCGAAGCTTCAGAAGCGCTTGACCCTTCTTGCCGAAAAGGGGATAGACGAAAAGAAGATCGCGCGGGACGCGCTCGTCAAAGAACTGAAGGCGAAACTCAAAGAGACGGCAACCCGTCTGAGGGCGATCGCAGCCAATGTGCAGCGGACGGCGGAACTTGCCGCGGTGAAGGCCGAACGCCTGGCGAAGCCGAAGGAAGAGCCCTCCAAGGCGAAAAAAGCCGCGCCGGAACCGCCCCCGGAGGCGAAGGCCAAGAAGAAAAAAAAGAAGGAAGAAGAGGCCAAGCCCCAGCAGGCTTAGGCTCTCTGTGGAAATTTCCCGGTGGAATCCTGAATCCCGAAGAGCCTCCGGAAGAAGGCCTCGTACGGATCGCCCGTTCCGTAGCCCCCGCGACAGGTCATTGACCTTCCGCCATTTCATGGTTATACTATGGCTGTTGATTGAGGGGAAAAGCATGGTCAAAGAGCGGATACCGGTCACCCCCGCCATCCTCTTCATGAAGAAAAATGGAATGGCCTACACGCTGCGCCCGTACCGCTACGAGGAACAAGGGGGTACGCGGGTGTCGGCGCGGGAGTTGGGGGTCGAAGAGCACCAGGTGATCAAGACCCTCGTCATGGAGGACGACCGTCGAGAGCCCCTCATCATCCTTATGCACGGGGACCGGCAAGTTTCCACCAAATCCATGGCCCGGCTCCTCGGGGTCAAGGCGGT
>JAHIMW010000040.1 GCA_018896355.1 Pseudomonadota bacterium | reverse complement strand
TTTTTGTGCGGATTTGGGGATTGAAAAGGCTCGGCAGGCGCCCCTGGGCGCCGATCATCGACCAGCGGTTCATCACCCCGATGAAGACCCGCCCCCGGCAGACCCGGATCGCCTCGGCGACTGCCAGACCGGGGTCGCTGGTGAATTCAAGGGAGGTGATCAACGTGACGATGTCAAATTCGTTGTCGGAGAAGGGGAGGTCCTCGGCCCGGCCGATGCGGAGCTCGGCACGGCTGTGGAGCTGCCGGCATGCCTGGTCGAGCAGGAGGGATGACGGATCGATCCCCGTCACGTCGCACCCCTTCCGCCGGAAGAGGCTGAGGTGTTCGCCGCTGCCGCACCCGATGTCGAGGAGACGTTCCCCGGCGCGTGGCGCCGTCAGATCGAGGATAAGGCTCTTGATCCTCCCGTCGAGATAGCGGCCGGTGGGCATCACCCGCCAGTCGTCATGAACCGTCTCAACCTGCGTCCCCATCTTCTTTCCCGTCGCCGAATCGTCTTTCCGGCGCCTTGTGAAAATCCATTTCCGTTCGCCGGTACAGGGAGAACCCTTCACCCGCCGATCGCCGGCATCTCTTTCATGCATTTCTTGATAAGGTGATCCGTACAGGCGATTTGGTGCTCTCTTGGTTTCCGGGCGATCGCCTCCCGGATGAGTTTCTCCAACTCCGCGTTGGCGCATCCCGCCCGGAGGGGGCCCCTGAGGTCCGTTTCGTCATCCGACAGCAAACAGGTCCGGAGGTGGCCTTCCGCCGTCAGTCGGAGGCGGTTGCATGTGCCGCAGAAGTGGCCGCTGACCGGGCTGATGAACCCGATCTCCCCCGCACCGCCGGCGAGGCGATAGATTCGCGCCGGTCCCTCGTCCCCGTTCCCCGGACCGTTGACCGGTTCAAGCCGGCCGAACGACTCGATCCGCTCCCGGACGAGGGCGTTGGAAATATAGCGGCCGTTGTTTTCGATTCCCGCATGGCCAAGGGGCATCAGTTCGATGAATCGGATCTGATAGGGATTTTTGATGGTCATCCGGGCGAAGTCCAGGATTTCGTCGTCGTTAAACCCCTTGATGGCAACGATGTTGATCTTGATTGGAGAAAAGCCGGTTTCCCGGACCTTGCGGATTCCATGGAGGACGGCATGGATCTCCCCGCCCCGCGTGATTCGGGCGTACTTGTCGGCGTTCAGGGAATCGAGGCTGATGTTGATCCGCCGGATTCCCGCGGCAAAGAGGTCCTCTGCACAGGATTCGAGAAGGATGCCGTTCGTCGTCAGGCTGATATCTTTCAGTTCCGGGATTGCGCGAAGGGAGGCGATAAATTCGGCGACGCCCCGGCGGACCAGCGGTTCACCGCCGGTGATTCGAATCTTTGTGATCCCGAGCCCCGCCGCGATCCGGATGATCCGGCGGATCTCCTCGTACCGGAGGATGTCGTCGTGACCGATCCGGGAGAACCCCTCCTTGGGCATGCAGTAGCTGCAGCGGAGGTTGCACCGGTCCGTGACGGAAACACGCAGGTAATTGATATCACGATTATATATATCGAACATGGAAGCCGAGTGCCCTCTTTCCCCGTTTAAAGAAAACCGGATGGCGCTTTCGGATGTTCCGGTCCCAGCGGTCCCGGGCCGTAATGATCTTCTCTAACACAGTTTCCGCAACGTGACAAGTCTCTCCCCCGTCTCATTTCTTCCTTGACAGCCTGTCTTTTCTCGATTAAGGATCAAACCTCGTGTTGTAGCCGGTCGGCTGGGTATTGCCTGCCTGCGAGGCACCCAGAATATCCGGGCGGGAGAAGAAGTTTTATGGACAAGATACCGATCACCAGGGCGGGATTTGCAAGGTTGAAGCGGGAACTGGAGGTTGTAAAGACAGTTTCCATCCCGCAGAACATCAAGGACATCGAGATCGCGAGAGGGCACGGGGATCTTTCGGAAAACGCGGAATACTCGGCGGCCAAGGAGAGGCAGTCCTTCCTGCACGGGAAAATGCAGGAATTGGAAAACAACCTGGCGATGTCGAACGTGATCGACTTGAAGAACCTGACCTGCGAGAGAGTGGTCTTCGGTTCGACCGTAGCCATCGAGGAGATCTGTACCGGAAAGGGGATCACCTACCAGCTTGTGGGACCCCACGAGTCGGACCTCGAAAGAGGCAGCATTTCCGTAACCTCGCCAATCGGCAGGGCGCTGATCGGCAAGCGCGTCGGCGACGAGGTGAGTGTCAAGACACCGGGCGGTATCCGCGAATTCGAAGTCATCGATATCACTGTTGATGCTGAGGACTGAGGACTGAGGACTGAGTGCTGAGTGCTGAGTTCTGAGCACTCAGTCCTCAGTCCTCAGCACTAAGATTTTCCAGCGACGTTGATTCGGATCACCGCCCGCATAAGGGCCAGCCTTGCCTTTTCGAACTCCATATCCTGTTTGGGCAGTTTCCTTATTTTCTCCTCGGCCCTCTCCCGGGCGCGCTTCGCCCTCTCCGGGTCGATCAGATCCGATCTTTCGGCGGTTTCCACGAGGACCGTGACCTTGGAGGCCGAGACCTCGGCATAACCCGTGGTCACCGCATAATAGGTCTTCTTGTGGTCTTTTGTGTAGCTGAGCTTCCCGATATCGACCGAACTCAGCAGGGAGGCGTGGCCCTTGAGAACGCCGAATTCGCCTTCCGTGCCGGGGATGGTCACCTCTTCGACGACCCCTGTGAAGGCGATCTTTTCGGGCGTTACGATTTCCAGTGTCAATTCGCGAGCCATCTTGAAGCGCCTCCGATTATTCGGTGAGTTTTTTCGCCTTCTCCACGACCTCTTCGATGCCGCCAACCATGTAGAAGGCCTGCTCGGGCAGGTCGTCGTGCTTCCCCTCCAGAATCTCCTTGAATCCCCGGACCGTGTCGGCCACCTTGACGAATTTGCCCTCCGTGCCGGTGAACTGCGCGGCGACGAAGAAGGGCTGGGAGAGGAACCGCTGGATCTTTCTCGCCCTGCTTACGGTCAGTTTGTCCTCCTCGGAGAGTTCGTCCATGCCGAGGATGGCGATGATGTCCTGGAGATCCTTGTATTACTGGAGCGTCACCTGAACCTGCCGCGCCACTTTGTAGTGTTCTGCGCCCAGCACGTTCGGGTCCAGGATGCGGGAGGTTGAATCCAGCGGGTCCACGGCCGGGTAGATGCCGAGTTCGGCAATCGGCCGGGAGAGAACGACGGTTCCGTCAAGGTGCGCAAATGTCGTCGCCGGCGCCGGATCCGTCAGGTCGTCTGCCGGCACGTAGACGCATTGAACCGCCGTAATGGACCCCTTGTCGGTGGAGGTGATGCGTTCCTGAAGCTCTCCGAGGTCGGTGGCCAGCGTCGGCTGATAACCGACGGCGGAGGGCATGCGGCCCAGCAGCGCCGATACTTCGGAGCCCGCCTGTGTAAACCGGAAAATATTGTCGATGAACAGAAGGACGTCCTGTCCTTCCACATCCCGGAAATATTCCGCCGCCGCCAGGGCCGTCAGGGCCACGCGGGCCCGGGCGCCCGGAGGCTCGGTCATCTGGCCGTAGATCAGGGCCGCCTGTTTGATGACCCCCGAGGCCTTCATCTCGAGGTAGAGGTCGTTCCCCTCGCGGGTCCGCTCGCCCACACCGGCAAAGACCGAGATGCCGCCGTGGTGCATGGCGATGTTGTGGATCATCTCCATCATGACGACGGTCTTGCCGACGCCGGCGCCGCCGAACATCCCCATCTTGCCGCCCCGCGGAAAGGGCACGAGAAGGTCGATCACCTTGACGCCCGTTTCAAGCA
>JAHIMW010000039.1 GCA_018896355.1 Pseudomonadota bacterium | reverse complement strand
TCTGCTATCCCTCAAAACGCTCTCCCTGCAATGTGCACCCCCGGCACCGTAACGGCTCCCCAACAACTAGGACGCTGAATATTTTTCACGCCTTCACCCTCTCGCTCACCTTCCAGACCTCATTAGTGTCTGAATTGCAGGTCGATGCATAATATCCCTTGACAAGCAAAAACAGCCCCCCTATACTCTGACCCCTCGAAAGCAATACCTTATCAAATTTTTCGAAGACCGAGGCAATGAAAGGCAAATCAGTGAAACCAATAGGCATCCCAAGCTGCAACGAACATGTTGCTCTGGGCAGGCCCTTGACGTTATGCTAATCAGGCAAAGGAGGAGTGATATGGCAGAAAAGAGACCTGGCAAGAAAGCCAAAAGTGAGCCTTTGCCTGATCGGATAGAGATAAAGATACAGCCAGATCCAAAACCAGATACGCCTTCTTACTACATTAACTACGCGGCTGTGGCACATACAGAGTATGATTTCTTGGTCTCGGTTCTACGTGCCCCCGCCCAGTTGACACCCGAACAGACTGAGTTGGCGAAGAAGGGCAGCGCTGTGCCAGTCGAACCAATTCTGCAGCTAATCATACCGCCAAGATTGGTCGATGGACTAATAAAGGCGCTGAGTATTCAAAAGGAGAAGTATGAACGGGAGCATGGCCCAATCCGACACGAAAAACAACCAACTGGGTGAGAATCAGGGAGAATCGGGGAAAATCGAAATGGAAGGCTACTCCACAGGGCAGCATGTCACCGGGTCCACAGCAAGCAGCACCAGCGGCAATTTCATGGCATCCCCATCCCCAGGTCCCCTTCCTGCCTCTAAAAAACAATTACAACTTGCGATTTTGGCCCATATTCAAGCCATCCGGGTCTTGGGTCGCACCGAAATAAATACGCAAGAGATTGCCGACGCGCTGTGCATTTCCGTCCAGGAAGTAAATGATACGCTTGAAGTACTAAAAAAACAGGGCGTCAGGCGCCGATAGAAGCCATGTCAACAAAATGTCTTATAATACCCGTCAAAAAAATTAATAACGAAGACTGGGGGCAATTGTCTTTTTTTGGAACTCGGCATGAATTCTGCGGTGAGAAGATTTGGATCAAGGATGAGAAATTTTCCTTTGTCGGTGGGCATCGCGTCCGCCTCTGTAGAGCAGAAGGAAATGTCCATTGGCGCATTCCGCAGGGCGTCCCACTTGATATCTCGCGAGTCGCGCCTGCTGGTTCGCCTCGCCGCTTGCAGAAACAATAATCCAGTAAAGAGCGGTTCTGCACTGTAGGAGATAAGACAGATCTAACAAGGGGGTAGGGCTTATTGGTGACCAGCTGCGCGGCTCACCAAACGCTCACCCCTGACGTTGAGAAGAAAGGAGGAAAGACATGAAAGAGGCATACATCAGATTCATGGCAGGTATTAATCCCATAACCACAGATGCACTTTTCCGTACCTTCGACAAGAAACTTAAAGAGAAGTGTGAGAGAATCCATCTAATGATCTCTTCACCTGGCGGTATGGTGTTTCATGGACTATCACTTTGCAATTTTTTGAAGGGAGCCCCGGTCGAGATCTACACTTACAATTTCGGCAGCATAGACTCGATAGGAGTTGTCGTCTTTTGTGCAGGAAGTAAAAGGTTTTCTGTGCCACACGCGAGATTCTTAATTCATGGTGTCCAAGCCCAGTTCGCGGGAAACCAGTCTCTCGATGAAAAGGATTTGGAAGAGCGACTTAAGGGCCTACAAATTGACTATAAGAATATATCGCGTGTCATTGCGGATACGTGCCAAAAGCCTGCAGAAAAAGTCCAAGATGATATGAATAACCGGACGACGCTTAATCCACAGGAAGCCAAGGACTATGGCTTGGTGCATAAAATCCAGTCTAAGCTTTTTCCGATTGACGCTGATCTATCGGTCATTGGCGAGAACTTCGGACAACCTCAGCAGATTCAATTTGCAATCCCTCAACCCGGTCTTGGTCCTCAAGTAAAAGTTCAACACTTAACCGTACCGGGAAGTGAAGGTTTCACTCGGTCCGCCAGCCTCGACCATGGTACAAATTTTTGATACTTCTTAACAAGGCACTGCACCGGACCGCTATGGAGCGTAGCGGAATAGCGGCAGGGGTGAGCTTCATCAGTTATGCTCACTTTCAACCCGTATTCTTCAATTCCTGAATACGGTTCCTACTATTGACTTGTAGACAGTTCGAGGCAACTACGCTTTTTTTTGCTAACGTATCGCTGATTACGGAGAGAACGGAAGTATAAATCCCGCGCATAGCCCCGCTTGGAAACTGGAACTACAGAAATTGGTCGATGAGATAGGTTTGTTCATTTCCGAAAGTGACTATATCTCGTTGACATACAGGCCCGTCTTGCCTATACTTCCCCCGTTAAAAAGCAATACCTTGGGTAAAATTACACACCGGTTGTATCTTCTCGTGCCTGACGTCGGGCCCTGCTGTCCATCAGCATGATGATCTGGAAACGCTATGTCGGATAAAAAACTCCAAAAGAAAAAGGAGAGAGAAAAGAGGCTCAAATCGGAGCGGGCCAAGCAGTCCCGGATGTACGACGCTGAATGGAATATGAATCTGGCGGCAGACGCCTACAGAGCGAAAAATTACAAAACTGCCTTGCTCTATTTGAATAAGGTCTTCCATATCAAGCCCGACTGGTCGCACGCCCTCCGCATGCGGGCGGGTATTGCCATGGAGTACGAGCGGGATTACGCGGCGGCGATCCCCTGCATTGAGAAGCTCATCCGGAAGGACGAAGACGACACCAACGCGATATTCAGCCTTGCCGGTTGCTACTTCGAGGAGCGCCGTTATGCCGAAGAGATCGAGCTGCTGGAGAAATTTCTGGAGCGCATGAAGGTGCGCCGTGACAAGTCGGCACGGGAAGAAAAGGAGCGGGCGAAGGCGTGGATCAAGGAAAGCAGGAAATTCATCGGATATGTGCGCTTCGATCCACAGCCTTCCTTTCAGCCTCTTTCAGGCGGAAAAAGAATACCGACGCCTTCTCCTTTTCCGATACCGGAAAGGGCAGCGGGTCTATCGCCATTGACGGCGGATACAACGAGGATAGATAAGAAACCTGTCCCCACTCCTGTGCCAGACCCGACGCCCTCCCTCCCGGCCCTCGATCTATCTCCTTTTACAGATCCCCGGAACCTCCGGCTCAAGGCTCCTCTTCAGTTCAGGGAGTCGGGACCGGACTTTGGCGAGAAGATCGCCATCTCCCTTCCCGATTCCCCAGCCGATTATCTGCTGCGGCTCCACTACCACCGCCTGCGTCTGGTTCGGGAATTCGAGGAACTCATCTGCCTGGAGCACTTGAAAGGGGTCAACCACTACTGGTATCAGGTGGAGACGGCGTCCAATGTCCTCAAGCGCTTTCGCGGCCGTGTGCTCCTTGCCGACGAGGTGGGTTTGGGCAAGACCATCGAGGCGGGAATGCTGATCAAGGAGTATCTCCTCCGGGGGCTGGCCCGCAAGATCCTCGTGCTGACACCGCCGACCCTCGTTTCCCAGTGGCAGGAGGAAATGGCCGAAAAATTCGCTCTGTCTTTCGTAACGCCGGATCACGATGCTTTCCGGGAGGATGGGGAACGTTTCTGGCAGGAGCAGGATCTGGTCATCGCCTCGATCAACATGGCCAAGTCCCAGCGGCATTTTGACGTTATCACCGCGATTGATTACGATCTTGTGGTTGTCGATGAAGCACACTACCTGCGGAACAAGCAGACGCTGAACCACCGTCTCGTCAGCGCCATCCGCAAACGATTCATCTTTCTGCTGAGCGCAACTCCGGTCCAGAACAACCTGCTGGAACTTTACAACCTCATCACACTTCTCCAGCCGGGGCTCCTCAGCACCGAAGCGGCCTTCAAAAAGGAATATGTGAAACGGGGCAACCTCCGCCAGCCCAATAATCCGGAAAAACTGCGACAACTGTTGCGGGAAGTGATGATCCGCAATACACGCTCGATGGTGGATGTCAAGCTGCCCAAACGGTTTGCGACGACCTTCTACGTCCCCCCGACGGAGGAAGAAAAAGAGACCTATGAGAAACTGAGCGCCGGCATCCGGCTTCTCCACGAAACGGCGAAGTCCCCGGAGCTCTTCACCGTCCGGAATCTGCAGATGGCGGCGGGCAGCTCTCCTTTCGCCCTGAGGGAGTCCATTGGTCATTTTCTCGCGCGCCTGTCCGGGGGCGGTACCGATGGCTCCGTCCAGACGATATTTGCCGAGATCCAAAGGAAGCTCGCGGATATCAGGACGACATCCAAGGGTCTGCAGCTGCTTTCTTTACTTCAGCAGAACCAGGAGAGGAAGCTTGTTTTTGTCCGTTATTTGCAGACTCTCGAATATCTGTCCAGTCTCCTGAAGGATAACGGTTATCCGTTTGCCGTCTTCAGCGGGGCCATGACGGCCAGAGAGAAAGACGCCGCTATTGAAGCCTTCCGGGGGGACATCCCGATTCTTCTCAGCACCGAAACCGGCGGCGAGGGCCGGAACATCCAGTTCTGCAACACCTTGATCAACTACGACCTCCCCTGGAATCCCATGCGCCTCGAACAGCGGATCGGCCGTATCCACCGGATAGGCCAGGAGCGGGACGTATTCATCTTCAACCTCTGTCTCCGGGGGAGCATAGAGGATTACATGATGCGGATTCTCGACGACAAGATCAATATGTTTGAGCTGGTTATCGGCGAGATTGACACGATCCTGGGAAACCTGGAGACAGATCGCGACTTCAGCAGCCTGATTCTCGATGTCTGGCTCCGCTCCGGCGCCGATGATGAACGCCACGCGAACTTTGCCCGTCTCGGCGACGAAATCCTGGCGGCGAAAAAGACGTATGAGCAGACAAAGGCCCTGGACGAGATGATTTTTGGCGACGATTATGAGGTGTGATTAAAACATAGTGCTGAGGACTGAGAAGAAAAACACCCGGCGCTCAGCGCTTCGCATTTACAGGTGGTATGATCTCTGATGGAACTTCGGGCTTTTTTCACGCAACTGCTGAGCCGCCATGACTGCCTTGTGGAAGAGGTTGGGGACGCGGGGTTACGGGTGCTCTTTCCTCGCGATATTCAGGAGAGCCTGCGTGTCGGCGAGTTGGAGGTATTCAATATGCCCAGGGGAGACGGCCAGTCACTGTCCCTTGTGCATGGCGGACGCGATTTTATCGAGGTTCTTGAACCGCTGGCTTTTTCGGCCGGGCTGTTCAGCGCGGTTGCCTTCCCCCGCCTGACTTTTCCCGTGAAGGACCCGGATGGATTTCTTGCCTCGCACCTGACGATCCAGAATGGCGTGTTTCGGTTGAAGGAGGCGCGGCCGGGGAGGTGCAGTTATCTTATGGTCCATTTCCGTATGGTGGCCACGGCGGACACACGCTCCGAGCGTCTGGTTGCCGTTACGGTAAATGAACGGACACGGACGATCCCGGTAGGCATGGCGACGCAGCTTCCCTACCTTTTCGAACAGGGGGGGAGCAAGGAGCGGGATGGCGTGGGCGCTCCCGGATCGTCCGCCGATTTTACTGTTTCAGAAAGCCTTGAAACTGCCTCCGATCCGCGCCTGACCCTTCCGGCAATCCGGGAACAGGCGCAGATTGCCGCCCGCGAGATATTTCACGACTTCATCAATAACTTGAACAGGCGGCTGGAGAGGGATCTGACTCGCCTCCAACAATACTACCTGACCCTGGCCGGGGAGATCGAAAAGCGGTTTCAAAAAAAAGGCCGCGACCCAGAGGAACGAGAGCGGGCAACTTCTCGCATGGAGGCGACCAAGGCCGATTATCTCAAGAAGATCCGGGATGCCCGGGACAAGTATGCGCTGGAGATTGTCATGGAGCCGGTGAGCGCCTTGTGCGTGGAGCTGCCGGTGACGATGATGGAAGTTGTCCTGCAGCGTCGCAAGGAATCGCGTCTTGTTTCGATCCCCGTGAACCCCATCACCCGCAGCCTGGAATCACTGGTCTGCGGGAAATGCCGGAAATCGGTTTTGAATTTCCATCTCTGTGATTCCCTCCATATCCTCTGTCCGGCCTGCTTTCCTGACTGCCCGGCGTGCAAGAAAAAACCATGAATATACTCGTGTCCACGCCCATCCCTATCGCACTCGGTTTCATAAATCCTTCATAGAGGATCTCTCCCGGTGGGATGGGGAATGAGCCAGTGAACGGTCCTCATGGCGTTGAAGAGGCGGCCAGATTCCGATGTATGTTTCTTACGATCCCGGTGGCCTCCTCCATGATCCTGTCGATCAAATCCTGAACCTTGGGCAGGTCTTTCACCCGTTGCGCGCATTCCCCGCCCGCCATCATCGCCTTTTCCCGATCACCGGTGCAGACGGCCTTGATGCCTTCTATTTCATACGCGATCAATTCCAGTGGAACGGTTGACCAGTCATCGGGAATGCCTGTGAATACGCCGGGAGACTTCACGACGGTATTCTGCAGATGGATCACACTGGAGGGGGTCTTCAACCATCGGGCGGGCCCCACAACACCGCGGGCCACCAGGGTTCCCCTGTCCCCGGTTGCAACCACCTGCTCCTTCCATAGCGGATGGAAGTCGCTCTCTTCGGTGGCCAGAAGTCTTGTCCCCATTTGGACACCGGCGGCGCCCATCGCAATGGCCGCAGCCAGGGTCTTGCCGTCGCAGAATCCGCCCGCCCCCACCACGGGGAAACTCGGATCGGCAATCGCATCGATCACGGCAGGCAATAAAACCATCGAGTGGAGCGGCTCCCAGGCGATGTGAAAACCGCCTTCATGCCCGGAAGCCACGATGCAGTCCACTCCCGCTTTCTTGCATCGCAGCGCCCCCTTGACCGAGGGGACGACGTGCAGCCAGGTAAATCCGGCGGACTTGATCTTGTCGCGCCAGGGGACGGGGTCGCCGGCCGAGGTGAAGATCACCTTGAAATGATCTTTCATTCCGGGGTTCTCCTCTCGGACCCGGATGGCCGTGTCGATCAGGATTTGCGATTTGTCGACCAGTTCCGCCGATACCATCACGTTAATCCCGAAAACGCCGCCTTTTTCTTTTGTCAGGCGATAGGTCCGTTTCAGCACCTTTTCGAGCACCTGGGCCATATCGTCATCCATTGAGGCCTCTCCGCTCTCGACGAATGCGTTGTATATCCAGGGTTGCCCCTCCTTGTCGAAAAGTCCGCCTGTTGAAAGCAGTCCGAGGCATCCGGCATTGGCCGCGGCGACGCAAAGGTTATTGTTGCTGAATGGACCCATGCCGGCCTGGATGATCGGGTGTTTGATTCCGAGTAATTCGGTAAGTCTGGTTTTCAGCATTTTTATCTCCTTGCATTAATATGAAAATGCCCCCTTCCTGTATCCCTCCCCCTCGACGGGGGAGGGAAGGGTGGGGGTGATTGATCCTTCATTGTGCCCGACCCGGGCATGGGGGTTATTCATTGAACGTCTTGCCTTCGGCGGCAAGCTTGACCAAGAGCGGCGCGGGTTTCCAGAACTTCCCGTGACGGCCCCCGGCATATTTCTCCATCGCCGCGACTACCTGGTTCAGCCCCACCGTATCGGCATAAAACATCGGGCCGCCGCGGTGCATCGGGAAGCCGTAACCGGTGAGATAGATGATGTCCACGTCCGAAGCCCGCTGCGCGATGCCCTCTGCGAGGAGGTAGGCGGCCTCGTTGACCAGCGCGTAGACCAGCCGCTCGACGATCTCCTGGTCGCTGATCTCGCGCCGCTCTACGCCGATCTCCCGGGAGTGGTTGACGATCATGTCGTTCACCCACGGCGACGAATAGGGCTTGCGGTCGCCCGGCTTGTAATCGTACCAGCCGGCGCCGGTCTTTTGTCCGAAGCGGCCCTGCTCGCACAGCAGATCCGCGGTCTTGGAGTAGACCACGTCCGGGCGCTCGACGTAGCGGCGCTTGCGAACGTACCAGCCCACGTCATTGCCGGCAAGATCACCTATGCGGAACGGGCCCATGGCGAATCCGAAATCTTCCATCGCGCTGTCCACCTGCACCGGCAGGCAGCCTTCTTCAAGCAGGAAACCGGCCTGACGACCATACTGCTCGATCATACGGTTGCCGATGAAGCCGTCGCATACGCCGGAAACCACGCCGATCTTCTTGATTTTCTTGGCGAGCGACATGGTGGTGGCGAGGACGTCCTTGGAGGTCTTTTCACCGCGCACGATCTCGAGGAGCCTCATGATGTTGGCCGGGCTGAAGAAGTGCGTGCCGATCACATCCTGCGGACGCCTGGTGAAGCCCGCGATCTTGTTGACGTCGAGGGCGGAGGTGTTGGAAGCGAGGATCGCGCCGGGCTTCATCACCTCGTCGAGCTTCCGGAATACCTTCTCCTTGATGCCCATCTCCTCGAACACCGCTTCGATGACGATATCGGCGTTCTTCAGATCTTCGTAGGAGAGGGTGCCCTTGATCAGGCCCGTGCGCTGCTCGAATTTCTCCTGCGTGAGGCGTCCTTTTTTCAGCGAATTCTCGTAGTTCCTGCGCACCGTGGCCAACCCCTTGTCCAGCGCCTCCTGATTCATCTCCAGCACCGTAACCGGGATGCCGGCGTTGGCAAAGTTCATGGCGATCCCGCCCCCCATGGTGCCGGCGCCGATCACCGCGGCCGTCTTGATCGGACGCTTCGGCGTCTCTTCGGGCACGTCGGGAATTTTGGCTGCCGCGCGCTCGCCGAAGAAATAGTGACGCAGCGCCTTGCTCTCCGTGGTTTGCACCAGTGCGAGGAAATGATCCCGCTCCACCTTCATCCCTTCCTCGAAGGTCATGGTGACGGCGGCCTCGACGCAGTCGACGCATTTGAGCGGCGCGGGGAAGTGCTTCGCTGCGGCGCCGACAGTATCGCGGGCGACCTTGAAGAAGGCCTCGTGGTTCGGCAGGTCGATATGGATGTCGCGAACCTTCGGAAGCGGCCTCTTTTCGGCAACCTCCCCGGCGAAGGCGACGGCGCCGGCCATCAGGTCGCCTTCGATCATCCGGTCGAAGAGCTTCGTGCCGGCAAGCTTCTCCGAAGGCGTCGGACTACCGGTAACGATCATGTTGAGCGCGGTTTCGACGCCGACCACACGCGGCAGGCGCTGGGTGCCCCCCGAACCGGGCAGGAGGCCGAGCTTCACTTCCGGGAGCGCGATCTGCGCGCCCGGCGCCGCCACACGGTAATGGCAGCCCAGGGCGAGTTCCAGGCCGCCGCCCATGGCCACCGAGTGGACCGCGGCGACCACCGGCTTGTCCGTGGCCTCGATGGCCTCGATGACTGAACGCAGGTTCGGTTCTGCAAAGGTTTTGGGCGTGTTGAATTCCTTGATGTCGGCGCCGCCGGAGAAGGCCCTTCCTGCGCCGGTGATCACAACCGCCTTGACGGCGCCGTCGGCGAGGGCCTTTTTCAGCCCCTCGAAGATGCCGCTGCGGGTCGCATGGCCGAGGCCGTTGACCGGTGGGTTGTTCATGGTGATGACGGCGACGCCTTCCTTCACTTCATAGTTTGCGCTCATAAAACCCCCTGTAAAAAAATATCGATGCTCCGGACCTGAGTCGAACAGACCGGTTTCCCAAAACGTAGAGGGACTGCCGCTTTCTTGTTCATCGGAAGCCAGTCAAGAACAGCCGCCGTCCAGCACGCCCAACCACAACGCCAACTGCAAGGGGGATATATTCTCAAAACTGCTGTTATGCCAAAATTTCTTCTATTGGCAGTATCTGCTTACCGTGCCGAATTGTGAGAATTGATATTTGTTCTTTTTCAATGCGATAAATGATGCGGTAATTGCCGTAAATCAGCTTTCTAAATTGGTCGTTTCTAATTTCAGGGACAACCCTGCCGATTTCAGGAGAAGATTTTAGCTGATCAACTTTTGAAAATACCGTGTTAATCCATTTTTCTGCTGCGGATGGTTTGTCTTGGGCTATATATTCAGCGATTTCCGAAGCCATATCAATAGCCAACGGCGACCAAACAATTTTCATCTTTGGACTCTCTTCAAAACTTCTTCTTTTGCATCTTCATGAGCAATTCCTTGTCCATTTTCGAGTTGATTAAGGGATGCCTGAACATCCGTCAAAAGCTCAAGTTTCTCTTGAATTGCTTCATATTCATAAGCATCCAATAAAACGGCAACACTTTTTCCATGCTGCGTAATAATCACAGGTCTTTTTGTGTCATGAACTTGCTTTATGAAGTTTGCGATACCTATCCTTACCTCGGATAGTGGCTTGATATCTTGATCAATTTTTAATCTTTGCATTTTACACCTCGCATTGTTTCTGAATTTTGTACATTATAACGTACAATATTTAGCATTTGCAAGGGCTTTCTTCAGGCATATCAACGAAAAGCTCAGCTGCCGCGCGTCAGCGCGATCGGCAGGAGCGCCGGGTTATGTGCCAAAACTTGCGTGCTATTTCCTTTCTTCCATTCGCACTTCTAAAACGATATGTCCCCAGCCACCACAACGAACCCCTACATCGAAGCAACCCACACGATTAAGCCTCATTTCATTGGGATCCACTCCGGCATAAAATAATTCGTTTGAAACATATATTGGGCCGGAAAGAGCGCTAATAGCATGAACGCAAATACGCTTGGGGTTCAGTTTGGTAAGCAAATTCCCGGAACCATCGAAATAAAACTTGTCACCTACTTTGTGCTGACTGTTACAGCCATTTGAAGCGACGACTTCTGCAATAATCGTTTTCTTCATCAGAGCTGGAGCCTTGGACACGATGTCGACATTCTTGGGGTTATTTCGAAAAATCTCCAGCTCCTCATCGGTATACCCCAGATGGTGCTGCATAAATTTCCAGACTTCCTCATTCACTTTCATCTGTTTTCTCCTTTGGCCTGGTCGCGGTTTTGAGCGACCGGTAATAGCTGTCGATGTTGTAGATGGCGGCCAGCGGGTTGTGCCCCAGAAGGCGGTCCTTGACGGCAAAGACCGTGCAGGGGGCTTGGGCGTATTTCAGAAACAGCGAGTCGTGGCCCACACACAGGCCCATCATGACATTGAACTCGGTCTTTTCCTCGTTTAACAGAAACGCCTGGGCGATGGGGTTGCACATCGACTCGAAGCAGCCGATCTTGATCTTCTGATCATCCCGGACCCCGATCGCCTCTTTCGGCACTCGGCCCATCTTGCAGAGCCCCGAGACGACCGTAAATCCGTTCACGGCAAGAATGCTTTCCACAACTTTGGCCTCCTTGCGAAGACCGATACAGAAGACGAGTCCGATTTTGTTGTACTTCATCTTGCCGGCGAACTCGACGATCTCGAGAATCCGTGGCTTCAGAGGTCTCGCCTTGGCGTAGCCGAGGTCCTTGTCCGTGTACCCCTCTCCCTCCTGGATCGACGCCTGCCGGGCAAATTCCAGGATCTCCGGCTTCTTCAGTTCTTCCAGTGATTTTTCAATCACTCCCGGTCTGTTCACCGTGGGGCAGAAGGGCGGCGCCTCGCCCTCCTCGTCCTGACAGATGCGCCCCGACGGTTCAAACGGACAGCGTGCACACCCCGGCAGTTCCTGATCCATGCTGTTTCTCCTTCCGTCAATCAGACGGCGCCATCAATCCGAAAGCGTTGCGATCAGCGGATGATCCCCATCCCCGCCAGGACCGACAGCATGACCGCCGCGGCGATGACCGAGCCGACCTGGCCGCCGGCGTTGGCGCCCATCGCGTGCATGAGCAGGTAGCTCTTCTTATTCCATTTGGCCCCTTCTTTCTGGACGACGCGCGCCGCCATCGGAAAGGCGGAGATCCCGGCCGCGCCGATCAGGGGGTTCACCTTCCCGCCGGTGGCGACCCGCATCAACTTGCCCATCAGGACGCCGCAGACCGTGTCGAGACAGATGGCCACAAAGGCGAGCCCCAGAATGATCAGGGTCTGCGCTTTGATGAAGGCGCTGCCCACCATGGTCGCACCGATGCAGAGACCGAGGAAGAGGGTCACGACATTGGCTATCTCATTCTCCGACGCCTTCGTCAGGCGGGTCACGACACCGGACTCCCGCATCAGGTTTCCCAGCATGATCGTCCCTAACAGCGGCAGACCCTTCGGGGCGATAACGCCGCCGAGGATCGTAATGACCAGGGGGAAGAGAAGCTTCGTCGTCTTGGAGACCGGTTTGGCCAACGGCTTCATCACGGTCTCACGCTCCTTCTTCGTGGTCATGAACCTCATGATCGGCGGCTGGATGATCGGCACCAGCGACATGTAGGAATAGGCGGCGACCGATACGGCGCCGAGCAGGTGCGGGGCATACTTCGATGTGACATAGATGGCCGTCGGCCCGTCACACGCCCCGATGATCCCGATGGCGACCGCGTCTAACTGCGGGAAACCCATCGCCAGTGCAAGGAGCAGCGTCAGGAAGATCCCGAATTGGCCCGCGGCGCCGAGAAGAAATATGGATGGACGGGCGAGCAGGGGACCAAAATCCGTCATCGCTCCTATGCCGACAAAGATCAGCAGCGGAAAGAGTTCCGTCGCAATACCAGCGTTATAAATGGTCCGGATGAATCCTTCCTCGCTCATCACATCCGAAAGGGGAATGTTCGCGAGGATACAACCGAACCCGATCGGAACCAGAAGGAGAGGCTCGCAGTCCTTCTTGATCCCAAGGTAGAGAAACACAAATCCCACCAGAATCATCACGGTGTTGCGCCAATCCGCAACGAGCACCTGAAAGCCGACGGTCAGGCCGCCGAGTCCGTTTACGATTGCGTCCGCCATGATCTACGCCTCCTTCTTTTCCGGCTTTTCAGGGAACAGCTTTCCCAATAGGCCCATGATGAGGCTCATGACCCAGAGGGTCAGGAGCGTTCCCCCCATTCCGCAGATGAGCATCGTCATTCCGAATGTAAAATTATCCATATCTACCTCCATTCTGAACCGTCCTCAAACGCCGACGGCCCGTTGATCGGATCGTTCTTCCCCGACCCGACAATTTATAAACCGTGTCTGCTTATACAAGTCACTTCGGGATGTCAAGCGATTCGCTCACGGACATTTTTCTTCGCCCCCGCCGTGTTTGACATTCCGCTTGATGAATGCCGAAATTTCCTCAAGTTTCGAATGGGAAGGGAAGACGCCGTGCACACCGGCGCTCTTCAAAACCGCGACATCATCCTTCGGGATGGTCCCGCCGAAGATGACCAGAACGTCATCCAGATCACGCTCACGGATTCTCTTCATCAACTTCTTCGCAATGGAGAGATGCGACCCCGAAAGGATGCTCACCCCGATCACATCCACCGCCTCCTGGAGTGCCACCTCCACCACTTGCTCAACGCTCTGGCGCAATCCCGTATAAATCACCTCCATGCCCTGGTCCCGGAGCCAGAAGATCAGCACCTTGGCGCCGACATCATGCCCGTCCAGGCCGATCTTGGCAATCAGTATACGAATCGTCTTTTCCGTTTCCATGAAAACCTCCCCAGTGGTCTCGAACAGCCTGTTAAAAAAGATTCTGTACAGGCTGTTCAAAAATGCCCAGATGCAAGGCCCCCGAAATCCTGAGCCGTGAGGCGTACTTCACTGTACGTTGAACGGCGAAGGATGAGGGAAACGCAGCAGATGGGCGTTTTTCAACAGCCGGCTAAACCGTCGTCGGTTCTTTAAAAGTCCCGTAAACTTTTTTCAGGGTATCGATGATTTCGCCGACGGTCGCCTTTGCCGTGAGCGGCTCGAAAAGATAAGGAATGAGATTGTCGCCGCGGCCGGCCGCCGACTCAAGCTCCTGCAAGGCGTTTTCCACCTTCTGCCGGTCGCGGCTCTCTTTCACGGCCTTCAGCCGCTGAAGCTGACGGTTGATCGTCTCCGGATCCGTCTTGTAAACCTCAAGGTCTCTCTCCTCTTCCTTCACCTTGAACTTGTTCACCCCGACCAGAACCTTTTCCCCGGAACTGATCCTCTTCTGAATCGCATAGCTCTGCCTGGCCAGCTCCCGCTGAATGGCGCCGCTCTCAATCAGCTTCACGATCCCGCCGTCGCTCTCGATCTTTCCGATGATTTCCCCGATCTTCGCCTCCATTTCATCGGTCAGCTTTTCGACATAGTAGGAGCCGCCCAGGGGATCCACGACATCGGCCACCCCCGTCTCATTGGCCAGAATCTGCTGCACCCGAAGAGAGGTCCGGATCGCAAGATCCGACGGAATCGCATAAACCTCATCGAAGCAGGCCAGATTGAGCGACCTTGTCCCTGAAAAAACCGCCGCCATCGCATAGATCGAAGCCCGGGTAATATTGTTCAGGGGCTGCTCGGCCGTCAGCCCGCCTCCCATCCCGCCGGTGGAAAACCGGAACTGAAGCGATCGCTTGTCCTTGGCGCCATACTTCTCCTTCATCAATTTCGCCCAGTACCTGCGCGCCCCCCGAAGCCGGGCGATGTCTTCGAAAAAGTTGAAATCACGCCCCCCGATCGGCAGATGGAACGAGAACAGCGGGGCGATCTCGTCAATGTGGGATCCCCGTTTCAGGACCTCCCGGATATAGACCTCCGCAATCGATATCGCCAGCGCGACCGCCTGTACCGTATTGGCCCCATATTCAAGAATATGCGTCCCGGAGACGCTAATCGCGTTGAACCGCGGAATTTCCCTGTTGCAATACTCCACCAGATCGCCCACCAGCTTGATCGAAGGTTCCGGGGGGAAGATCCATGTTCCACGTGCGATGTACTCCTTCAGGATATCGTTCTGGATCGTCCCCCGCAGGCGCTTCGGTTCCACCCCCTGCTTCTCGGCCACCAGCACATACATCGCCAGAATGATCGGCGCCGTCGCGTTGATCGTAAACGACGTCGAGATCTGATCCAGCGCAATCCCGTCGAAAATCCGCTCAAAATCCTCCAGGGAGTCCACCGCTACGCCCAACTTGCCGACGTCGTCCTCCGCCAAAGGCATATCGGAATCCAAACCGATCTGTGTCGGCAGATCAAAAGCCAGGCTCAACCCCGTCTGACCATTTTTCAGCAGATACTTGAAGCGCTCGTTGGTGCTATCCGAGGTCGACTGCCCCGAATACTGCCGCATCGTCCACAGGGAGCTCCGGTACATCGTCGAATAGACGCCCCGCGTAAAGGGGTATTCCCCGGGATCATTGAGCTTCTCCTTATAATCGAAGTCCGTCAGATCCTCCGGCCCATAAAAACATTTCACCGGCGTGCCAAGAATGGAAACAACGGGGCGCACCTCTGCCTCTCCCGTTTTTTTCGCCATATTCCTACCCCCCATCGATCGCTATTCTGCTTCCATTTCGACCAGCTCGATCAGGATGCCGTTGGTGCTCTTCGGGTTCAAAAACGCGATGAGATCGCCATTCTCCGTCCTTCTCGGCGTCTTGTTGAGGAGTTCGATCCCCTGGGCTTCAAAATGGCGCAGCGCCTTTTCGATGTTTTCAACGCCGAAGCAGATGTGGTGGATCCCTTCCCCCCGCTTCTGGATAAATTTCGCCACCGGACTCGACGGATCCACCGCTTCGATCAGTTCGATGGTCGACTCGCCCAGCGGGAAAAAGGCGATTTTTGTTTTGATCGAATCCGATTCGTAGACCTTCTCCAGAGGAATCCCCAGCAGATCCCTGAACAACGGAATGGACTTTTCAATGTTCTGGACAGCCACGCCGATATGTTCGATCTTCTTCAACATCATCATCCTCCTGTTAAAAAATCTGAAATGGTTTGCTCACACGGATGCCCACCCGGCTGATTGGAAAAGTGGTGGCCTTCTACCGTCCCCGGAAGACCGGTTTTCGTTTTTCACGAAAAGCGCGCCGCCCTTCTTTCAAATCTTCACTCCGAAAGGCCTCATAACGAAGCCTCTCTATTTCCTGAACATCCTGCGGATTGAGCCGTTGATCATGATGGATTCGATTGAAGATCGTCTTGGTCGCCTTTAATGACAGCGGGGCGTTTTCCGAAATATCATGGGCCATGCGGTACACAAACGGGGTGAGCTCCTCGCGGGGCAGGACGTAATGGACAAGCCCCATTTCCCTGGCCTGAACAGCCCCGTAGGCCCGCCCGGTAAAGAAAATCTCCCTGGCGTTGGCGGGACCGGTTACGTCGATGAACTTCAGCATCCCTCTCCAGCGATAAACGATCCCCAGTTTCGCCGGCGGCATGGAGAACCGGACATCGTCGGCGGCGATGCGGATATCGCAGGTCACAGCCAGCTCACATCCGGCGCCGTAGGCAAGCCCGTTGATCATGGCAATCACCGGGTAGGGGAAATCGGAAATCGCCTTCATGCCGTTATCCAGGGGGGTATCGCCCTTTGCGGCTTCCGCGACCTCCGGACTGGCGTCCACCGGAAGATCGGAGATATCGAAACCCGAGGAGAAGGCCTTCTCGCCGCACCCTCGAAGAATCACGCAGCGGACTTCGTCCTCGTCCCTGAGCCGCTGAAACAGATCGATGAGTTCGGTGAACACCAAAGGCGACAAGGCATTCCTTTTCTCGGGTCGATTGATACTGATGGTGCAAATCCTCTCCGTTCTTTCAACCAGCAACCGGTCTCCCATCTTCTCTCCTTCTTGGCGACCATCAATCTTTTTGGGATACTCATGCCGGCCGATCCAGCCCCGTCACGACCTGCGACCGGATCATCCGCGGCAGCAGCATGTGGTGGTGGGGGCAGATGGAACGCGGATTCTGGTACACCCCGTTTGCGAAGGCCACCATGTACCGGCGGATCTCCTCAAAGCGGACCACCTCGTCGACGAACCCCTTCTTCGCGCAGTAGAGGGGCTCAGAGGTCTCCTCGTAGTGCTTGACCATCTCGTTCATCTTGTCGATGGTTGGCCCGAGCGGACGGCCCGCATCCTTCTCCTTGACCAGCCGGCGGGCGTAACTCGCCGCCGCAGCCGTTTCGCCGTGCATGACGTAGATCTCCGTCGCCGGCGTCCCCAGCGTGAAGGCGTTGTTGTTGTTCGCCGTCGGCCCGCCCATCACGTAATGGGCCGCCGCCGTCCCCTTCCGGAGGACCACCAGCATCATCGGCAGATGCGTCTGCTCGATGGAATAGATCAGCGACTGCCCCAGTCCCAGCAGCTCGGCCTTCTCCGCCGTGTCCCCGACATCGATCCCCGACGTGTCCTGGAGCCAGAGGATCGGAACGCGGTCCCGGCCGCAGAGCGTCACAAACTCGTTCATCTTGACGAGCCCCTGCCGGTAGAGCTTGCCCCCGACGCCGATGTACTCATTCGTGTACTCCGGATAGTTCGGAAGCAGACCCTGGCGGTTGCCGATCACCCCCAGCAGGAAGCCGTCCACCTTCACCAGCCCCGTATAAACCTCCGGGCCGTATTGCGGGCGGAATTCCATCTGCTCGGAATTGTCCACTAGCCTTGCCAGGACGTTGTCGAAATCGTATCCCGCCTTCTGGTTCAGCGGGACGATCGAGGCGATCTCCGCCGGCGCGTACTTCGGCACCGCGGGCTCCGCGACTCGGAAAAAGCGCGGGTTGTACGCCGGGATGTCCGTCATGCACTCCTTCAGGGCGTCCAAGACCTGCGTCTCCGTCTCGAAGACCGCCCGGAAGAACCCCGTTGAATCGTAGTGGACCTTCACGCTTCCCGGAGGGACCGCCTTAAAATGGCGGGTCGCCTTGATCAGCTCCTCGGCGCCCTCTTCATCGAAGGCGCCCTTGGGGCTCATGCCGCTTACGATCCCGCCGCCGCCCACCGCGATGTTGCAATTCTTGTGCGCGAGCAGGATCGTCGGGCTGATTCCCTGGTAACCGCCGCCGGCCGGATTTGTTCCGTAAATACCCGCCAGGACCGGAATCCCCATCTGCTCCAGCTCCGCGTGGCGGAAAAAGCAGGTCCCCTGCCCGCGCCGGTTCGCATACACCTTCTCCTGTTCCGGCAGCTTCACGCCCGAACAGTTCACAAGCCAGACCAATGGCAGGTTCATCAGCTTCGCCAGATCGGTCACCCGCAGGTTGTTCTCCGCCTGCCCGGCGATCCACGCCCCGGCAATCCACTTGTTGTTGAAGCCGATCAGCACGCACCACCTTCCGGCGATCCGCGCGAGGCCGTCCACCACGCCGGTGCTGC
The DNA here is from genome assembly GCA_018896355.1 of Pseudomonadota bacterium. Taxonomy (GTDB): domain Bacteria; phylum Desulfobacterota; class Syntrophia; order Syntrophales; family UBA5619; genus UBA5619. The sequence goes on along the minus strand of JAHIMW010000039.1, from coordinate 10,435 downwards.
CCGACTCCTCGTTTTCCGGGTCGAAGATGGTATGGAGCGGGCAGAAGGTTCCCGGATCGACAACATAATCGATCCGGTCCCATACGGTCATCTCTCCCCGCTCGCGGATCTTCTCGGCCGGGATGCCTACGTTTTTAATCCGCTCCACCTCCGCATCGATCTTTTTCATGACCGCCTCGGCCTGAACCGCATTTTCCATCATCCGTTCCCGTTGCGCCGGGCGCAGCGGTTTCCCGATATCGTCCATTCTGGTAAAATAAGGTCTCATCTCTTCAATTCCTTCCTCATCGATAAATGGGTGTAAACTACCGGTTCGCCTTGCGGATCCCCAGTTGATCCTGGGCGATGATGAACTTGCAGATGTTCGCTGACCCCTCCACCATTGCGTAGGTCGGGGCATCCCGATAGTACCGTGCCACCGGGTATTCCGTTGAATACCCGTAGGCGCCCAAGATCCGCATTGCGTACTGGGAGCATTTGTAGGCCAGCTCGCCCGCCAGGTATTTCGCCTGCGCCACCTCCGCGTTGTTCGTCAGATTCCCCTGGTCCTTCTGCCAGGCCGCCTTGTAGACCATCAGCCGCACCGCCTCGATTTCGCACACCATCTGCGCGATCAGGTCCTGGTTCATCTGGAACTGCCCGATCGGCTGACCGAACTGCTCCCGTTCCATCGCGTATTTCGTCACCGCATCCAGACAGGCCTGGGCCACCCCCACGCCGCCCGCCGCCGCCGACAGCCGCGTCTGGGCAAGAGATCCGAAGACGATCTTCGTCCCATCTCCCGGCTTCCCCAGGATGTTCTCCTTCGGCACCCGCGTATCCTCCAGGATGATCTCCCCCGTCGGCGACGAACGAGAGCCCATCTTGTCCAGATCGGTCACGGTGATCCCGTTGAACTTGTCCAGCTCCAGGATGAAGGCCGAGAGGCTCTTTCCGCCGCCCTCCTTCTCCGTATAGGCGTAGTAGATGTTGATCCCCCCCACCGTCGCGTTCGATATCCAGGTCTTCGTCCCGTTGAGCAGCCAGTGGTCCCCTTTGTCCACCGCCGTGGACTTGATCGCCATCACGTCCGAGCCGGCCTGCGGCTCCGTGATCGCAAAGGCGCCCAGGATCTCGGCGTTCACCAGCTTCGCGATGTACTTCTTCTTCTGCTCCTCCGTCCCGTACCGGTAGATCGTGTAGGCGCATCCGATCTCCTGCATGTTCACCTGCACGCGCAGTGAACTCGAGGCCCGGGCGATCTCCTCGGTGATGATCGCCGCCGCCAGCCAACCCATGTTGTTGCCGCCATACTCCTCCGGAATCACCGTCCCGAACAGGCCCAGTTCTCCCATCGGCTTTACCACTTCCTCATACGGAAAATAGTGGTTCGCATCCCACTCGTCGGCAAACGGCGCAATCTTCCCAGCCGCAAAACCGCGCACCATGTCCCGCAACATCACCAGCTCTTCCGATAATCCAAAATCCATGGCATCTCTCCTTTATCATTGATTTGTTGTTTGCTCTCACTCGATCCATTACTTCCTGGGTTTCTTCCGGGCGATGATGGCCTTGATTTCATCCACGGGAGCCCCGCCCTGGATCGCCTTTTCCATCGCTTCCTCAACTTCGAAGATGACCTGCAACTTCTCCAGGGTCGCCGCAAGTGCCTCGTCGGGGATGCAGACGACGCCGTCCTCATCCGCGATGATGATGTCGCCCGGCTTCACCGTCACCCCGCCAACATCCACCGGCACGTTGTAGCCGACGATCCGGATGTCCGGTGGCTTATCGACCGTCGCCGAGCCGGTGCAGTACAGGGGCATCCCCATCGACCGATAACCGGCGATGTCCCTCGCCCCGCCGTAGACCACCATGCCCGCCAGCCCCTGCCTTTTGGCGCACTCTCCCTGGTTGTCGCCGGTGAAATGGGCGTCGATCCCCTTGCCGTCGACCACCAGAACACTGCCTGCGGGGGATTTGCGAATGGCCTCGTACATGGTCAGATTGGGACTGTCGGGACGCGGCGGGCCGAAAAGGACCGTAGCGGCCCTCCCCAGAACCCTGGCGTCTTCACTTCCGCGGGCGGGCCGGACACCCCGGATCCCTCCGTTCACCCCCACCAGAGCGAGGGCGTCGATGACCATGCCGGTGCTGGTCCTTTTCAGCACTTCAGCCGCTTCCTTCGGGACTGAACCCGTATCTCTCATTGGATGATACTCTCCTTTCGCAGGGTTTCCTCTTTTTTTGACATTCTCAGCAAATCTTATGCCGGAGATTGTCCCTCTTTGCAATCTCCAATCACAAGACAACGGGTTTTCTGCATCCTGTCATCCTTCTTCCCTGCGCATGAATGAGGCGATGGCCGCCGGAATTACCGGGGCCCCGGGATGAATCTTCGCATTGAGGCAGTCGTCGAAATCAAATCGGTATCCAATGTACCGAATTCAAGACGGCTGGCAAAACCAGCCAATAATCGTGTGACTTCTTCCATCGGGTCTCTCCCCTATAATTCCTGAAGCATCTTCGGTTTCTTGAACAGGGGATAGACGATGGAGAACACGGCGCCGGCCAGCAGGACGACGCTGATGGGCCGGCTGATCAGGATCATGGGATCCCCGAGCGAGAGCAGGAGCGACCTTCTCAGGGCAAGCTCCGCCATATCTCCCAGAACGAGGGCCAGGATCGCCGGGGCGACGGGGATGCCGAATTTTCTCATCACATAGCCGATGATCCCGAAGGCGAACATGATAAAGAGGTCGTCCATGCTATTCTGCAGCCCGAAGGCCCCGATCACGCAAAGGATGATGATCGCGGCTGAAAATACCGAATAGGGCAGCCGGTTCAACTCAAGAAAGAGCCGGATACCCACGATCGTCAAGACCAGCAGGAAGAGATTGGAGAGCAGCATCGCCACGAAGATCCCGTAAACGATCTCAGGCCGGGTGGAAAGCAGCAGGGGGCCGGGTTGCATACCATGGATCATGAAGGCTGCGATCATCATCGCGGTCGTGTTGCTGCCCGGAAGACCCAATGAAAGCAGGATGGTCATCGATCCGCCTGTGGAGGCGTTGTTCGCGCACTCGGCGGCCATCAGACCATCCACGGCGCCGTGGCCGAATTTCTCCGGCTCCTTCGATGTTCTCGCCGCCTCACCGTATGCCAGAAACGAGGCGATGGTCGCCCCTGCGCCGGGCAGGGCGCCGACGACCGTACCGATGATCGGAGAGCGGATCAGATTGAACCAGTTCTTTTTAAACAGCGAGAATTTCGGCATCTCCGCCTTCATGCCCCGATAGCCGACGTGTCCTTTGTATTCCTTGAAAGGCTCCTCCGCCTCGATCAGGATCTCCGATACGGCCAGCAGGCCCACCATCGCGGTGACGAAGTTGATCCCCCCTAACAGGACCATCGTGTCGAAGGTGAACCTCTCCCCCCCCGTAATACCGTCGGTCCCGATCGTCGCCAGGAAAAGCCCGAAGAAACAGGAGAGGAAACCTTTCAGCAGCGAGCCTCCCGACAGGCCTGAAACGACGCTCAACCCGAGGATGGTCAGCGCGAAGAACTCGGGGGGACCGAACCTCAGCGCAAAATTGGCAATCAGCGGCGTCGCCGCCATCATGACCAGCACACTGAAGATTCCGCCGAAGATGGAACAGAGCAGGAAAGTCCACAGGGCATAGGCGGCATGGCCCTGCTTGGCAAGCGCATGCCCCTCGATCACGGTGGGAACCGAGGAGGGTTCTCCGGGGATGCCGAAGAGGATCGACGTTATGGAGCCGCCGGTGATTCCCCCGCAGTAGGCGGCCACGAGCATGCAGAAGGCTGTTATCGGTGAGAGCGTATAGGTGAAGGACAACAGCAGGACAATCCCCATCGACGTGCTGATCCCCGGGAGGGCGCCGGCCAGCAGACCCCAGAGTCCTCCCAGCCCCATCGCCAGGATGTTCTGCGGGAGAAGGACGGTTGCAAAGGCATTCAAATAATGGTCGAACATGTTATGGCACCTCGATGGCTAATAAAAAAGGCGGCTGAATTCGACGAAGATACCCGCACCTTTGGGAAACGGGATCGTGATGAACTTCGCAAAGACAAGAATCGTGATCGCGGTGATCAGAAACGGCGAGATGATCAGGACCAGCCTTCTTCTCTCTCCCAGTGCGATGGCGAACGCGGGAACGAATAGAAAAGTCGACAGGATAAAGCCGATCCAGGGCATCACGATGATATAAACCAAAATACAGACGACGCTGAGCGCAACCTTCTTCCGGCGACTCCCCGCCGCGGCGATGGTCTCCGGTGTGGGTTTCTCAGCGGCCTTGCCCTTTTCCTTGGCGAGCGCTACGAAGGTCGAAACAAGCCAACTCAGACTGAGGATCACGGAGACCACGAGGGAGAGCATCGGCCAGAAACCGCTGCCCACTTCACCGAAGCGCCCGACCCCATGCAATTTGAATGCCTCGTAAAACATGAACGAAAAAAATGCGACGCAGAACGCGCCGAGAACGATTTCACCTTTCTTCATGGTTTCCCTCGATGATCCGGCGCCGTGCGGAGTCAAGAGCCTTCTCCGCACAGCGCCGATGGATGTTGAAAAGGGAGGATTACTTCACGTAACCCAGAGTTTTAAGGGTTTCCGTGAAGAATTTGACCTCGTCGTCCCAGTATTTTCTCGTCTCCTCGGGACCCAGGTATCCCGGACGGGCATAGAGGTGGTTGTCCTGAACGAATTTCTTATAGATCGGCACATCCAGGGCCTTCTTGATCACGTCATGAAGGTATTGGATCCGGTCCGGAGGCGTTCCCTTCTTAACCCCCCAGGCCCTCATCAAACCGTGCGTGTAATTGAAGCCCAACTCCGCGGTACAGGGAACGTTGGGAAGGGCCGGATGCCGTTTTTCCATGATCACCGCGAGCGACCGCAGCTTGCCCGCTTCGATCAGCGGCAGCGTCTCGGCAAGCTCCTCCACCGCGCCATGGATATGTCCGCCGAGGATCGCCGCCTTGATCTCCGCCCCGGAATCGAACGGGACGAACGTCGCATCGACACCCACCCCCTTGAAAAAGGCCACCGTCTGGATCTCAGACCAGCCCCCCGGCGAGGTCCCGGCGAATTTCAGCATCTTGGGATTCTTCTTTCCATACTCGATCAGATCGGCAAGCGTCTTGAACTTGGAATCGCCGGCAATCGTCACCGCCGACGTATCCCACTGGATCCGCATGATGGGATCAAAATCCCTCAGCAGCTGTGCACGCGTCTTCGGTTTAACGGCATCGATGAGATGAGAGGTGGTGATCGCCAGGACCGTATAGCCGTCGGCCGGCTGCTGGGAGGCATAGAGCATCCCCTTGGTCCCTCCGCCCCCCGACATATTGTTTATCACCAACGGCACTTTCAGAAGAGGTTTCATTCCTTCCGCTACGGCCCTTGCCGCCGTGTCGCTGCCGCCGCCGACGCCGAACGGAACGATGATTTCAATGGCCCGCTCGGGATACGGGGCCGCCGAGACGTTCCCGACACCCGCCACCAGCCCCATGACAACAAAGACCACTAAAAAAAACATTGCCTTCTTCATACCTTTCCCTCCTTTTCTCGGTTAATACGGTTATTGGGTACGGCTTGAATCCCAAAGGGTCACATCTGCCTCCGAAGCGAATGCAACAAACAGCTATCGCGGGATTCCCACAGTAACCTGTACCTTGATAGATGTAGCTGTGTTAACACATGAAAGCCGGTGCAGTATATGGATTTTCCCCGGAGTCGTCAAGCACAATCAACAGTTTTTTTGACGTTTTCTTTTGACAATGACGGCCCTGTTAGGCACCTTGACGGCGCGTTGCAGATCCCGAATCACGGGTCCCGGGAAGAGCGACCGCCCCGGTCTGCCGCAGATCGCAGTGCCGGCCAAAGCTATACTTGTAATATATTGTATTTGAATGCATATTTGCAGCGCAGGCCCAACCGAAACCTCGGCAAATATAACTTGAACTTGAGCAGGAAAGGGGATATAGACCGCCATACTTCGTACAATACAAAAGGAGATCAGCCGGCATGGCGACGATATTGAAAGATTCATTGCAGACGATACAAACACACCGGGCCCTAAGCCCCCATTACACGGAACTTCTTGATATCCTGGAGGAGATCATGATCCTCCGCGAGGAATACCGCCGCCGGATGCAGCGGGAAACATTCCCCGTCGATGAAAAGTTGATCCCTGCGAAGATGGCTGGGGGATTCCCCCTCGTCGATTTCTCTTCGGTCACCGGCAACCTCATCGAACCTCAGGACTATTTTCTGGCCCTGCTTGAAATCGCGGAAAAGAGGGCGCCCGGCGAAACCGATGAAATGGCAAGGAAGATCATCGAGGGTGAAATCCGTTTCAACGACCTGATCTATGAATCCTTCAACCCGCTGCCCGAGGAAGAAGAGGCGGCAGACGAGGAGAATCCCTCCTTCGATCTTGTAGAGCTTTTCATTGAAGAGAGCCTGAGGCCGGCCCTGGAGATGGTTGTGACACGCTACGGCGCCGCCGCCGCGAAGGCGGGATGGGAGGAGGGTTACTGCCCCATCTGCGGCCGCGAACCCAAGATCGGCGAGATTCGGGGCAAGAAGGAAAACCGTTACCTTTTCTGCAATCAGTGCGGCTTCGACTGGATCTACCGGCACATCAAATGCCCCTTTTGCGGCAACGAGGAGCAGCAGAGCCTCGCCTACTTCACGATCGACGGGGATGAACGTTACCGCGTCGATGTCTGCAACGAGTGCAAGCGTTACATCAAGATCGTCGACTTCCGGGGGGCGAAACAGAAGGCGGACCTGGACGTGGAGGACATCGCCACGCTCCATCTGGATATGCTGGCCAACGACGAGGGCTATGACTGACAACCCCGTAAAAGGTCTTAAAGTCGCGTAGATGGAACTGGCCTCTCGCAGGCGGAGAAGATGGATGGACGACAGGGATATGGCGGCAATCATCCGCCTTCTGGAGCGGGAGCTGGAGAAAAAAGAGCTTCCTATCGTTACGCAGCTGGCCCTGGAACACCGCGACCCCTTTGAGATCCTGATCTCCACGCTCCTCAGCCTCCGGACCAAGGATGAAGTGACGGCGGCGGCGACGGAGCGGCTCTTCGCCCTCGCCTCCACGCCGGAAGAGATGGCTGGTCTTGCCGAAGAGGAGATCCGGAATGCGATCTACCCCGTCGGATTTTACCGGAACAAGACCGAAACGATCCTCCATGTCTGCCGGGAGCTCATCGACCGTTACCGGTCCCGCGTACCGGACAGTACCGAAGAACTTCTGACCTTCCGGGGGGTCGGACGAAAGACGGCCAATCTCGTCGTCACCCTCGGTTTCAACGGGGCCGGTCTCTGCGTGGACACCCACGTGCACCGGATCTCCAACCGGCTCGGCTACGTCCGGACGAAAACCCCCGACGAGACGGAACGCGCGCTTCGGGCAAAACTGCCCCCGGAAAACTGGTCCCGCTACAACACGCTGCTCGTCGCTTTCGGGAGGAACACCTGCCGCCCCGTTTCTCCTCTCTGCAGCGGCTGCCCTGTGGCGGCATATTGCGATCGTGTCGGCATAAAAAAAGCCGCTGACGGATCGATTTTTTGTTTCGCAGCCATAGACATCTCCGGGAAGATCATCCTTGTATAATGCATTGACACTTTTGGGTATGGTGATACAATCAGACCAACATGAATAACGCCCATGCTCCGGCACGGGCCAAGAGAAGGGGGAACGCTTAAATGACCATCAAAGCAGGAATCAACGGCTTCGGAAGGATCGGGAGGAACATCATCCGGGCTGCGGAAGGCGATCCGTCCATCGAATGGATCGCAGTCAACGACATCGCGGATGCGAAAACTTTATCCCATCTTTTCAAATATGATTCCGTACACGGAATCTTCAAAGGCGATGTCCAGGCAAAAGAGCATTCGATCGTGATCGACGGCAAAGAGATCCGCGTCTTTTCCGAACGGGACCCGGCCCGGCTCGCCTGGAAGGAGATGGGGGTCGATATCGTGATCGAATCGACGGGTCTATTCACCTCCCGGGACAAAGCGCAGGTGCACATCACCTCCGGCGGCGCCAAAAAGGTGCTGATTTCCGCCCCCGCCAAAGACGAGGACATCACGATCGTCATGGGAGTCAATGACTACCTGTATGATCCACAAAAGCACCACATCATCTCCAACGCCTCCTGCACCACCAATTGTCTTGCGCCCTTCACAAAGGTTCTGCATGAGAACTTCCGGGTCAAAAGAGGGCTGATGACCACCATCCACTCCTATACGAATGACCAGAGAATCCTGGATCTTGCGCATCAGGACCTTCGCAGGGCCAGGGCCGCAGCCATGTCCATGATCCCGACGACCACCGGGGCCGCAAAAGCGGTCGGTCTGGTGCTACCGGAACTGAAGGGAAAGCTCAACGGATTCTCGATGAGGGTTCCGACACCGGACGTCTCGGTCGTGGACCTCGTCGCCGAAATCGAGAAAGTTGCGACCGTCGAAGAGATCAACGCCGCGCTGAAAGAGGCGGCGGAGGGCAAGATGAAGGGGATCCTCGCCTATTCGGATGAAGAACTGGTCTCGATCGATTATCTGGGCAACCCGCATTCCGCCATCGTGGACGGAAAATCGACCATGGTGATCGAGGGCAATCTGATCAAAGTTCTTGCATGGTACGACAACGAGTGGGGCTTCTCCCGCCGGATGATCGATCTCCTGAAGCTCGTAGCAAACAGCCTCTGAGCGGGGGAACCTCTTTGGTTTCCAAAAGAGCTGTATTCGTGGCTGTTTTAAGAAAGGAGGGTGGCGTATGAGTCAAGTGGAGGTTTTTGAATGCAGGCGGCCGGTTCTCGGCGTCAACAGCCTGGGGCGAATTGGGAAACTTACGCTCTGGCACCATATCGGCAGAAAATATTTTCAGGAAATCGTCGTCAATGTCGGCCGAGGGGTCGGTACCGGACTTTCGGCCATCGCTCAAGTGATTGAAAAGGATGCGACCTACGGAACCATCCACCGGTTTCTGCGCGGCGTCAACGCGGAGAGGATGATCCGGATTGTTGATGAAAAGAGGGGTGCTCTCCTCATCGACGGCATCCCCGTCACCATCCTGCGGGAGGCGCGAAACCCCGCCGATATCGGCTGGCGGAACCACGGCGTCGATGTGGTGGTGGACTGCACCGGAAAATTTCAGGATCCTACCATCGCTCCGGATGATAAAAACGGTTCCATTGCCGGACACCTTGCCGGCGGCGCCAAAGTCGTTATCAATTCCTCGGCATTCAAAATAAAAAACAAGGCTTTGGCCATGCCGGACGAGGCGATCACGCTCATCTACGGGATCAACCACACCGCATTCGACCATAAGAAACACCCGATTGTTTCAGCGGCTTCCTGCACGACAACCGGTCTCGCGCACATGATCAAGCCGCTCCTCGAAGATCAGGCGACCAGCAGGATCCTCACCGCATCGATGTCAACGGTTCATGCCGTCACCAACTCGCAGAGCATCCTCGACAAGACGCCGAAGGCCGGCGAAAAGGATCTGCGCAAGAGCAGAAGCACGCTGAACAACATCATCCTCACTTCCACCAATGCAGCCGAAGCGCTCAGCCAGGTGATTCCGGAGGTGAAAAATATCGGTTTTATGGCGGATTCGATCCGGGTGCCTACGAATACGGAATCATTGATCGTCTTGAATGCGACTTTTCAAGCCCGCGCAAACAAGGACGGCGCTCATGCCCCCTTGAGCAGAGACAGGCTCAACGACATCTATAAAAAGGCGGCGAACGATCACGACCATATGGTGGTCTATTCGGAAGAGCAGAACGTATCGACCGATCTGATCGGAATGGATGCGGCCATTGTAATCGAAGGACAATTCAACCATACCCGGACCGCATTCATTGATGTGGACCTCTCCAATGTCCCCGATCTACCGGAGGCGTTTCTCAAGACGCTATCACAATCGACCATACGGATCCCCGTCGTTCACGCCAAGATATTCGGCTGGTATGACAATGAATACGGCAGCTACACGAACAGGCTCGGTGATTTGACCACATACATCCATCAAAGCCTGTTTCGTTGAGGATCATGGGGATTATGTGAATATGGGTCCACCATACCTCGCGTCTTACGCGGCCGCATGCGGCCTGACTTCCCGGTCAATGCTGGACGCCGATAAATCGCGCGCCGATTCAAGCTCGTATCGTGTTTGAAGATTCATCCAAAATTGAGCAGAATTCCCGAAAAAACGAGACAGCCGCAGGGCGGTGTCCTTAAATCTTCCAGATCCCTGGCTGCGTCAATGATTTCCAATTTCCGGGCCGCCGCCTTCTGAATCGCCTGCGGCAGGGTTGCGGAAAACTTTCCCTTGAATATTCTCTCAGTTTCCCTGCATCGGAATGACGTGATCATGGCTCGACAATAACGACG
>JAHIMW010000038.1 GCA_018896355.1 Pseudomonadota bacterium | reverse complement strand
CAGGGGGGAGGGGATTTATTGGTACTTTTGCAATTACCTCTAAACAATATTTTTGTCGGAGCACTATGATTATTTTTTAAGTCTTGTCAAGAGCTGATATCCTGGGCGAGACCTTTGAAAAACGCGCCATTTGTCATTGCGAGGAGGCCAAAGGCCGACGAAGCAATCCCATAATTTACTGCATTGATGAGATTGCTTCGGGCGGAAGCCCTCGCAACGACTGCGTCGGATTGCTTTGTCGCTCCGCTCTTCGCAATGACAGTAAGGACAGAAATTCAAAGGTCTCAGAGCTGATATCCAGGGCAGGGCAGGGCGATATCCGGGGAATAGAACTATCCAATATCCCGTCCAATACGGCCAGGATCGGGTGGAAATTTTCCCTGTTTGATCCTGAAGAGGAACAGCTCATTGTAAAAGTATTGTAAAACAACAACTTGCCTCTTTTCATTCTACGCAATATCTTTTAACGTGCTTCCGTGCCGCCATAAGACGGCCCCCAAAGGAGGTTATCATGCCGGAAAGAAATCAGCCGGTCCATCAGCTCGGAAGCCGCGCCCGAGTTCTGCTCGCGAGCGTCTTCGGGCCTTACGCACGGGATGACGAGTACGGGAGCCGCAAAATCAACCCGATGGAATTGTATCAGAATCAGGTAACCCGTGTCCAGGGGGGATTCTCGCTCCGGATGTTCCACCGTTCCTTTGGGTTGATGATGATCCAGAGCAATATCGAGGCCCCATGCACCCTGCTGGATTTCCCGACGCTGGAGTCGTTCAGCGAGGAGATCCGGCAAAACAGCTACGATATCATCGGGATCAGCGGCATCGTTCCGAATGTAGGCAAGGTCCGTAAGATGTGCAAGCTGATCCGTCGGTACCGGCCGGACGCCGCGATCATCATCGGCGGCCACATCAGCAACAAGGAGGGGCTCGCGGAGATCATCGATGCCGACCATATCGTACGCGGCGAAGGGGTTCGCTGGTTTCAGCGCTATCTGGGGCAGGGCGACCAGGCCCCAATAATCCACCCGCTGGCGATTTCGGGTTTTGGCGGCCGGACGATGGGGATTGGCCTCGACAACCGGCCCGGAGGCACGGCGGCGATCCTGATCCCGTCGGTCGGATGTCCGATGGGCTGCAACTTCTGCTCCACCTCCGCGTTGTTCGGTGGAAAAGGGAAATTCGTCAATTTCTTTGAAACGGGGGATGAACTCTTTGCCGCGATGTGCAAAATGGAGGAAAAACTCAAGGTGAAATCGTTCTTCACCCTGGACGAGAATTTTCTCCTCCACAAGAAGCGGGCGCTTCGGTTGCTGGACTTGATGGAGGCCAACGGGAAAAGCTGGGCCATCTATGTTTTCAGCTCCGCGCGGGCTTTGAAGTCCTATACGATCGATCAACTGGTGCGGCTGGGGGTCGGCTGGGTCTGGATGGGGCTGGAAGGTGAGGAGAGCGCCTATGACAAGCTCGAAGGGGTCGATACGCGCGCGTTGGTCGATCTCTTGCAGTCTCACGGAATCCGCGTGCTGGGGTCCTCGATCATCGGCCTGGAGGAGCACCGGCCGGAAAATATGGATGCCATTATCGATTACGCGATCGGCCATGAGACTGTCTTTCACCAGTTTATGCTCTACACGCCGATTCCGGGAACGCCCCTCTATGAAAAACACAGGCAGGAGGGTTCGCTGCTGCCGGAAGCGGAGTTTCCCGCTGCCGACGCCCACGGACAGTACCGCTTCAATTACCGCCATCCGCACATCCCGGCGGGGCTGGAGGAAAAATATCTGCTGGAGGCCTTCCGACGCGACTTCGCGGTGAATGGGCCGAGCCTGCTCCGGATGATCCGGGTGCTGCTCGACGGCTGGCAGCGGTACGGCAAAGATCCCCGGCCGCGCATCCGCAAGCGTGTCGCCTGGGAGGCTTTCCCGCTGCGCTCCACCTATGCCGGCGTGGTCTGGGCGATGAGAAAGTGGTATCGGGACGATCCCCGCCAAAAAGAAAAAGCGGCGCAGTTGCTGGAGGATATCTACACGGCCTTCGGCTGGAAGACCCGTCTGGTTGCCCCGCTTATCGGGCGGTTTTCCTGGATAGCGCTGAAGAGGGAAGAGGCGCGTCTTGCCGCCGGCTGGAGCTACGAACCCTGTTCCTTCCATGAGAAGAACGCGGCGGCCGTGGCGCTGGAGAAGATCCATCCCGCGAGGCAAAAAACCGAGGTGCGGGGTACGGGCCTTGTGATCGATCGTCCCGCGGAAACCTTCGGCAAATAGTGCGGAGGGAGCGGCTTGCGCGGCATGGGTATGATCACATCGCGTCCAGACAGGACTTCGTCACCCGCATCTGAGCCGCCGGGGCGCTGGAGCATCTGAAATTCAGGGCTCCGGCGCGACGTAGGAGAGGATGCGGCCGCGGTCGACCACCTTGACGTTCACCGTCTTTTTCTGTCCCTCGTCGTCGAGAAAAACCACCTGGCCGATGCCGGCGTTGAAGATCATCCGCCAGCACATGAAACAGGGCATCCCGCTGCGGGGTTTCTGCTGCTGAAGACCGTAGATATACAGCGTGGCGTCGTCCATCAATTCGAAGCTCGCGCGGATGATCGCGTTCGCCTCCGCGTGGACCGAATGGCAGATCTCGTAGTGTTCACCGCTCGGGATCTGGAGGCGCTCCCGGACGCACTCCCCCCGCTCCAGGCAGCTCCGGACGCCTGCGGCGGCGCCGTTGTACCCGGTGCTGATGATCGTGTGGTTCCTGACGAGAACGGCCCCGAACTGGGCCCGCAGGCAGGTCGAGCGGAGGCATGCGGTTTCGGCCATCTTCAGAAAGTAGTCGTCCCATGAGAGTCGCATCGATTCTTCTCCTTCCCGTCGGATGAATTAATGTGCAAGATTTCGACTTTTGGCGAAGCTGTCGGAACCGAGTTCCGCCAGGGGACAGATTTTTAAATCTGTCCCCTGGCTGTCCCCTTTATGGGCATAATGACGCAGGAATGCCTTTTTGTCAATTGCCTGAAACGCGATACATAAAAAAATCCCGCAATTCCATAAAAAGCTGTTGACTATCCCCCCTTCCTATATTAATTCAGTTAAGCATGTTGCGGTGAGGAAAGGTCGGTTTGGGAAAGAAAAAGCTCTACATTCAAACTTTTGGCTGCCAGATGAACGTGCAGGATGCGCAGAAGATGGCGGTTCTGCTGGAGGAGTCGGGATACGGGACGACGGAGGATCCGGAGCTGGCGGACCTGATCCTCGTCAACACATGCAGCATCCGCGAGAAGGCGGCGCAGAAGATTTACAGTCAGTTGGGGCGTTTCCGGGAGCTGAAGGAGAGAAACCCGCTTCTTCTGATCGGTGTGGGCGGCTGCCTCGCCCAGCAGTGGGGCGATCGGTTCTTTCGCAGGGTTCCGTACCTCGATCTGGTTGTCGGCACGCACCAGATCCACCGGCTTCCTGAAATGGTATGCGAACTGGAAGGGGCCGGAGGCCGGATCGTCGAGACGGGATTCTGCGACCGGGTCGGCTCGCTGGACATTCCGGCGCAACCGGCCGCAGGGGCGGTGAGCACCTTCGTGACGATCATGCAGGGGTGCAACAACTTCTGCGCGTACTGCGTCGTGCCCCATCTCCGCGGGCGGGAGCAGAGCAGGCCGCTGCCGGACATTCTTCGTGAGATCGAAACACTGGCTGCCCGAGGCATCAGGGAAGTAACTCTCCTCGGGCAGAACGTGAACTCGTATGGGCATACGCTGCCGGGGGAAACAGATTTTACGCAGTTGATCAACGCCATCGGAAAGGTCCCCGGGATCGGGAGGATCCGCTTCACCACCTCCCATCCGAAGGATCTGTCGCCGCGGCTGATCGCGTCCTTCGGGGAGATCGCCTCCCTCTGCGAACACATCCACCTCCCGGTGCAGTCGGGATCGGACCTGGTGCTGCGGCGGATGAACCGCGGCTATACGGCCGAAGCATACCGGGAGAAGGTGGCCGAGCTTCGACGGATCTGTCCGCAGATCAGCATCACCTCCGATGTGATCGTGGGATTCCCGGGGGAAGAGGAAGAGGATTTTCAGCAGACGCTGGAACTGATGCGGGAGATCCGTTTTGATAACCTGTTCTCTTTCCAGTACTCGGAACGGGAAGGGACTGCCGCCGTCGGGATGGATCGGCCCGTACACGAGGGTGTGAAACGGGAACGGCTGAGGGCGCTTCAGGCTCTCCAAGAAGAGCACACCCTGGATAAGAACCGGGCCTGTGTGGGACGGCGGGAGACGGTCCTGGTTGAGGGGCCGAGCCGAAACGGCTGCGAGGACATGACGGGGCGGACACGGGGAAATCGGATCGTCAATTTCCCGGGGAGAACGGGACTGATCGGCAAAACGGTTTCCGTGCGGATCGTGGAGGCCTTCGCCCATTCGCTGCGGGGCGAGGTGGAGGAACGAGGAGGCGCAGATGCTCATTGAGATGAAGGTATCGGGTCTGACGATGGATCCGATCACAAATACCCCGATCGTTATTCTAAAGGACCTCGAGGAGAAGAAAGCCATTCCGATCTGGATCGGCATCTTCGAAGCGAGCGCCATCGCGACCGAGATCGAAAAGATCACCTTCTCGCGTCCGATGACCCATGACCTCCTGAACGAGATTCTCAAGGTCCTGAAGGCCGAGGTGGCGCGGGTGGAGATTCACGATCTTCGGAACAACACCTTCTTCGCAAACATCCACCTTCGGCTCGCCGGAGAGCCTATCATCGTCGATGCCCGTCCCAGCGACGCGATCGCGGTAGCCCTCCGCGCCGGCGCCTCCATCTTTGTGGA
This sequence comes from Pseudomonadota bacterium, assembly GCA_018896355.1. Lineage (GTDB taxonomy): Bacteria > Desulfobacterota > Syntrophia > Syntrophales > UBA5619 > UBA5619. Next base: position 28,117 of record JAHIMW010000038.1, on the reverse strand, counting down.
GGACAAGGTGATCGAAAGGTCCCGGAACGTCGATTTCGGGACGAAGATGACGGATCTTGACCGGCTGAAGAAAGAGAAACTTGCGGAGTTTCTTGAAAATCTTTCCCCGGAGGACTTTGGAAAGTACAAGATGTGACAGCTTTTTTCTTGAGGCAACGGATGGGTCTTCTGGAGCGGGCCATCGACGAGTTCGGCAGACATATGAAGGTCGAGAGAAATCTCTCCGAACATACAAGGGAGGGGTATCTGACCGATCTAAAGCAGTTTCAGACATTTTTGGAGACGCGGGAGATTTCCGGCGGGGTGGAGGAGGCGATCCCCATCGATCCGATGGTGATCCGCTCCTTTCTCGCCTCCCTTTACCGCGGGAAGTGCCGAAAGGTAACCATCTCCCGGAAGGTGGCGACGCTTCGCTCCTTCTACCGGTACCTTCACAGGGAAGGGAAGGTGTCGGTGAACCCGGCGGAGCTCGTTCAACTCCCCCGGTGCGAGAAATACATCCCCGTCGTCCTTTCGGCGGATGAGATGCTGGCTCTCCTCCAGGTGAAATTTCCGGAGGACGCGGCCGGACGACGGGACCGGTCGATGATCGAACTCTTCTATTCCGCGGGGATCCGCCTGAGCGAATTGACGGGACTCGATCTCGGAGATATCCGTTCCAACGAGGGGCTCGTCAAGGTCAGGGGGAAGGGACGAAAAGAGCGAATCGTTCCGGTCGGTCGGCCGGCCCTGCAGGCGCTTGAAGCCTACCTGCAGAAACGACCGGAGCTCAGGAAGGAAGGAGCGGATATAGACGCGGAAACCGCCCTTTTCCTCAGCACGAGGGGAAAGCGGATGAATCCAAGGGGGGTGGCGCGGGTGGTTGAACGGGTGGTCCGGGAAAGCGGGATCGGCCGAAGAATCAGCCCGCATGCGCTGCGGCACACGTTTGCAACCCACCTGCTGGACGCGGGCGCCGATCTGCGTTCCATTCAGGAGATGCTGGGACACAGGAGCCTTTCGACGACGCAGAAATACACATCGGTCAGCGTGAGCCGTCTGATGGAGATCTATGACCGGTCGCACCCGCGGGCCGGAGGAGGGAAGAGATAAGATGAAGATCCGGGGAACGACCATCCTGGCGGTCCGGCATCGGGGGAAGGTCACCGTGGCGGGAGACGGTCAGGTGACGCTCGATACGACGGTCATGAAGCATGGGGCGAGGAAGGTGCGGCGGCTCTACCACAACCAGGTGATCGTCGGGTTCGCCGGGGCGACCGCGGACGCCTTTACCCTCTTCGACCGTTTCGACCAGAAACTGGAACAGTATAAGGGGAATCTGGTGCGGGCGGCCGTAGAGCTGACGAAGGACTGGCGAACGGACCGGGTGCTCCGCCATCTGGAGGCGCTGATGATCGCCGTCAGCCGCGATTCGTTTCTGATCATCTCGGGAAACGGCGATGTGATCGAGTCGGACGACAACGTGATGGCCATCGGTTCGGGCGGACCATTCGCTCTTGCGGCGGCCCGGGCGATGGTCCGCTATTCGGATCTGACCGCGACGGAGATCGCGAGGGAGTCGGTGAAGATCGCCTCCGAGATCTGCATCTTTACGAATGACCACATCACCGTGGAGGAAATCGATCTTGAAGAGGAACCGGATGAAAAACCGGTAAAGGGCAAGGAAAAAGAAAAAGGCAAGGAAAAAGGCAAGGAAAAGGAAAAAGGGTAGCCATGTCACAGGATGAATTAACACCGAAGGTGATCGTAGAAAAACTGGATCAGTATATTATCGGACAGCAGGAGGCCAAGCGCGCCGTGGCGATCGCGCTTCGGAACCGCTGGCGCCGCCAGAATGTTTCGGAGGAGATGCGGGAGGAGATCTCCCCGAAGAACATCATCATGATCGGGCCCACCGGCGTGGGCAAAACCGAGATCGCGAGAAGGCTTGCGAAACTCGACAACTCCCCGTTCATCAAGGTCGAAGCGTCGAAGTTTACCGAGGTAGGCTATGTGGGGCGGGACGTCGAATCGATGGTCCGCGATCTGGTGGAGCTTTCGATCGGCATGATCAAGTCGGAGGAGCAGGGACGCGTCCGGACAAAGGCCGCCGAACTGGCGGAAGACCGGATTCTCGACATCCTTCTCCCGCCGAAACCGGCAGAGAAGAAGGCGATGGAGATGATCCCCGAAGGAAACGGGACGATGATCGAGGCGGAATACGTGGCTGAGCAGGATACGACCCGCGAGAAGCTCCGGCGACTGCTCCACGAGAGTCGTCTGGACGGTCGTTTTGTTGAGATCGAGACGACCGAGGTCCGGAGCGGACCGATGGTCGAAATCTTCTCCTCCGCGGGCATGGAGGACATGGGACTCAACGTGAAGGACATGCTGGGAAATCTTTTCCCGCAGAAGAAGAAAAAACGGCGGGTGAAGGTGCCCGAGGCGCTGGAGATTCTGGCGGAAGAGGAAGCCCAGCGTCTCGTGGACATGGAAAAGGTGACGAAGACGGCCATTGAACGGGTCGAACAGTCGGGGATCGTCTTTCTCGACGAGATCGACAAGATCGTGGGTGGCGACGGGACGCACGGCCCGGACGTCTCAAGGGAAGGGGTGCAGCGTGACCTCCTGCCCATCATCGAGGGGTCGACCGTAAGCACCCGCTACGGAATGGTCCGGACCGATCACATCCTCTTCATTGCGGCCGGTGCGTTCAGTGCGACGAAACCGTCGGACCTGATCCCGGAGCTGCAGGGGCGCTTTCCGATCCGCGTGGAGCTCAACTCCCTCGGCAGGGACGAATTCATCCGGATTCTGACCGAACCGCACAACGCCCTCATCAAGCAATACACGGAGATGATGGCGACCGAAGGGGTCCGGATCACCTTTACGGAGGATGCGATTGCCGCGATTGCGGAGACGGCCACGCTGGTGAACGACCGGATGGAGAACATCGGGGCGCGGCGTCTCTATACGATCATGGAGAGCCTTCTTGACGGAATTTCCTTTGATGCGCCGGAGATGCGGGGTCAGGAGGTGGTGATTGACGGCGATTATGTTGCCGATCAGTTGGACGAGATCGTCGATGATGAGGACCTGAGCCGGTACATCTTGTAAGCGTTGCGGCGTCCGGGAGCCGGCCCGAAATCCCAATAAAGGCCGGAGAGGCAGTCGGGTAGAAATGGACGAGGAGAGGTCGATGGACGTTATGAAGACATCCATGGAGCGGGCCGATATTCTGGTGGAGGCCCTTCCCTACATTCGCCGGTTCTACAACAAGACCGTCGTGATCAAGTACGGCGGCCATGCGATGGTGGATGAGGAGCTGAAGAACAATTTCGCCCGCGATCTGGTCCTGATGAAGTATATCGGGATCAACGCCGTCGTGGTCCACGGCGGCGGCCCGCAGATCGGGAGCCTGCTGAAAAAGCTGGGGAAGGAGTCGAAATTCGTCCACGGGATGCGGGTGACCGACGAGGAGACGATGGACATCGTCGAGATGGTCCTCGTGGGGAAGGTGAACCAGGAGATCGTCGGCCTGATCAACCGTCACGGCGGGCGGGCGGTAGGGTTGAGCGGCAAGGACGCGAACCTGATCCGGGCGGAGAAGTACTATCTGAACGCAGAGAAGGTCAAGGAGACGCCGCCCGAGATCATCGACATCGGCCTTGTCGGGAAGGTCAAGGCGGTCAACGCGGAGCTGATCACCACGCTGATGGCGGACGGCGTCATCCCGGTCATCGCCCCGACGGGGGTCGGGGACGGCGGAGAGACCTACAACATCAACGCCGACCTTGTTGCCGGCGCGGTCGCTTCTGCCCTTGCCGCGGAGAAGCTGATTCTACTGACGGACGTCCCCGGGGTCCTCAACAGCAACAAAGAGCTGATCCATACGATGGATGAACGGACCATCCGCCGGATGATCGAGGAGGGGACGATCGAAGGGGGGATGTTCCCCAAGGTAAAGTGCTGCCTCAAGGCCCTCCGGGGCGGGGTCAAAAAGGCCCATATCGTGGACGGCCGCCTGAAGCATACGATTCTCCTGGAGATGTTTACGGACCAGGGGATCGGGACGGAGATCGTGTTATAGGTGCATGCCCACTATTTGCGAGGCAAGGAAAAAATGACCACACAGGAATGGATCGACCTGTCCGATCGCTACATCATGTCTACGTACACCCGCCATCCGCTTGTGCTGACGAGGGGGTTGGGCGTCCATGTCTGGGACAGCGAAGGCCGCTGCTACCTCGATCTGGTCGGGGGAATTGCCGTCTGCGCCCTCGGCCATGCCCATCCCAAAGTCGTCACGGCGATCAAGGAGCAGGTGGAGAACCTCTCCCACGTATCAAACCTTTACCATATCGCGCCGCAGATTCTGCTGGCGCGGCTCCTTGTGGAGAATTCACCCTTCGACAAGGCATTCTTCTGCAACAGCGGGGCGGAGGCCAACGAGGCGGCAATCAAGCTTGCCCGGAAATATGCCTCGGAACAGATGCCGGGGAGATACGAACTGATCACGATGCAGGACTCCTTCCACGGCCGTACGCTGGCGACCGTGACGGCAACGGCGCAGGAACGGTTTCACGCCGGGTTTGAGCCGCTTCCTGAGGGTTTCCGGTATGTCCCCTACAACGACCTTCCGGCTCTGGAGGCGGCCGTGACGGAGAAGACCTGCGGCGTAATGGTCGAGCCGATCCAGGGGGAGAGCGGCGTCCTCATTCCCGATCCCGGGTATCTCCCGGGTATCCGGCGGATCTGCGATGAAAAGGGGCTCCTGATGATTGCCGACGAGGTCCAGACGGGGATCGGCCGGACGGGGACGCTCTTCGCCTGCGAACAGACGGAGGTTGTGCCGGATATGATCACGCTGGCGAAGGCCCTCGGGAACGGCTTCCCGATCGGGGCGCTCCTCGCGAAGCAGAAAATCGCCGCGGCCTTCGTTCCGGGAAGCCACGGATCGACCTTCGGCGGCAATCCGCTGGCCTGCGCGGCCGCCCTGGCCACACTGGAAACCATCCTTGAGGATGGGATCCTCGAGAACTGCCGGAAGGTGGGTGCGTATTTCCTCTCCCGGCTCGGGGAACTGAAAGAGAAGAACCCACGGATCCGGGAGGTCCGCGGACAGGGGCTTATCCTCGCGGTCGAGTTGACCGTGCCCGGGGCGGAGTTTGTTCAAAAATGCATGGAGAAAGGGCTGCTGATCAACTGCACGAACGGGAATGTCATCCGTTTTGTTCCGCCGCTGATCCTGACACGACAGGATGTGGAGAGGGCCATCGGGATCCTGGATGGGGTGCTGGAGGAAAAATGAAAAAGGATCTGCTCAGCGAATATGACCTGGAACGGGCCGATTTCGAATCCATTTTCGAAGGGGCGCACCGCCTGAAACGGCTGCTCCGGGAGGGGAAAGAGCATCACCTTTTGAAGGGCAAGACCTTGGGGATGATCTTCGACAAATCCTCCACGCGGACGAGAATATCATTTGAAGTCGGGATGTTCCAGTTGGGCGGGGTATCTCTGTTTCTCAACAACAGGGATACGCAGCTCGGCCGCGGGGAGAGCATTCCCGACAGTGCGCGGATCATGTCCCGCTATCTGAACGGAATCATGATCCGGACCTTTTCCCAGGAATCCGTGGAGGAATTCGCCCGCCATGCGACCATCCCGGTGATCAACGGCCTGACCGATTTGCTCCATCCGTGCCAGATTTTGAGCGACCTCTTCACGATCATCGAGAAACGGGGCGCCTACGAGGGGCTGAAGGTCGCCTATGTCGGCGATGGGAACAATATGGCGAACTCCTGGATCAATGCCGCGGCAAAGCTGCCGTTTCACCTTGACCTGGCCTGCCCCGACGGGTATGATCCGGATGCGGCGATCCTCAAGCGGGGGATCGCCGAGGCGTCCGCAGGGGTGTTTCTCCACCGGGATCCGGCGGAGGCGGTCCGCGACGCCGATGTCGTCTACACCGATGTCTGGGTCAGCATGGGGCAGGAGGCCGAACGGGAAGAGAAGATGAAGCGGTTTCAGGGCTATCAGGTCAATCGGGCCCTGATCGACCGGGCGAAAAAGGACGTCCTTGTCATGCACTGCCTGCCCGCCCACCGGGGCGAAGAGATCACGGCGGAGGTGATCGACGGCCCCCGCTCCGTGATCATCGACGAGGCGGAGAATCGCCTCCATGTACAGAAGGCCGTGATGGAAATCTTGATGCGATGAGTAGGAGGATCTCGTAAAATGTCACAAACCGCTCCCCCTTGACGGGGGAGGGTTAGGGAGGGGGTGAAAAATGGTTGCATTGCAGTCGGTTATTTCCCCCTCCCCTTAATCCCCTCCCGCCGGGGGAGGGGAAATTTCGCTTTTTACGATGTCGTCAAGTTAAGGAGGATGGATTCGTGAACGAGGTGAAGAAGGTTGTCCTCGCCTATTCGGGGGGACTGGATACCTCCGTGATCGTGAGGTGGCTGATCGAGACCTACCGGTGCGAGGTGATCTGCTTCGCCGCCGACGTCGGTCAGAAAGAGGAGCTGTCGGGGCTTCGGGAAAAGGCGATTAAAACCGGCGCCGCGAAGGTTTACATTGACGATCTCCGGGAGGAATTCGTTCGGGACTTCGTCTTCCCGGCCCTTCGGGCGAATGCGATCTACGAGGGGACCTATCTTCTGGGAACGTCGCTTGCGAGGCCGCTGATCGCCAAGCGTCAACTGGAAATCGCGAAGATCGAGGGGGCCGACGCGGTCTGCCACGGGGCCACGGGGAAGGGGAACGACCAGGTGCGGTTCGAGCTGACCTACATGGCGCTCGATCCGGCGATCCGGATCATCTCGGCATGGAGGGACGACCACTGGACGTTCGATTCGCGCGCCTCGATGATCGATTACGCGGAGAAGCACGGGATCCCGATTCCGTTGACCAGGGAGAAGCCCTACAGCAGCGACCGGAACCTGCTCCATATCTCCCACGAAGGGGGTATTCTCGAGGACACCTGGGCGGAGCCGAAGGAGGAGATGTTCGTCCTCACGGTTTCCCCAGAAACGGCCCCGGACCGACCGACCTATGTCGAGATCGGTTTTGAAAAGGGAAACCCCGTCTCCGTGGATGGTGTTGTGATGAGCCCGGCTGCACTGCTCGATCACATCAACGGGATCGCCGGGGCAAACGGAATCGGCCGAATGGACATGGTTGAGAACCGTTTCGTCGGCATGAAGTCGAGAGGGGTCTACGAGACGCCGGGGGGAACCGTCCTCTGGGCGGCTCACCGCGCCGTCGAATCGATCACGATGGACCGCGAGGTGATGCTGATGCGGGACTCGCTGATCCCCAAGTACGCACAGCTCGTCTATAACGGTTTCTGGTACGCCCCGGAGCGGGAGCTCCTCCAGCGGTTCATCGACGATACCCAGGAACGCGTGACGGGGACCGCGAGGCTGAAACTCTACAAGGGGAACTGCGTCGTCGTCGGGAGAAAGTCCCCCTTCTCGTTGTACAGCGAAGACTTCGCGACATTCGAGAAGGATCAGGTTTACAACCAGAAGGATGCGACGGGGTTTATCCGCCTGAATGCGCTGCGGCTGAAGATCCGGGCGATGTTGAATGCGCGGGGATGAATAGTGAGGAGAGAGGGGTGAGGAGAGAGGGGTGAGGAGAGAGGGGTGAGGGGTAAGGAGGTTTTAACGCCTCACGCCTCACGCTTCACTCCTGACCGGTAAAGAGAGATGAAGAAAGACGAGAAACCATGGGGAGGGCGGTTCAGCGAGTCGACGGATCGTGAGGTGGAGGCCTTTACCACATCGCTCCATTACGACCGCCGCCTCTACCGCTGCGATATCGAGGGGAGCATCGCCCACGCCCGGATGCTTGCGAAGCAGGGGATCATCACAAAGCGGGAGGCGACGGCGATTCGGACCGGCCTCCTCGCCATTAGGTCCGAGATTGAGGCGGGGACTTTTCTCTTTCATCCCGACGATGAGGATATTCACATGGCGGTCGAGAAGGCCCTCACGGCCCGGATCGGCGAGGCCGGCGGGAAACTCCATACGGGCCGAAGCCGGAACGACCAGATTGCCCTCGATATCCGCCTCTACCTGCGGGCGGAGATCGGTGATATTCTGACCCTTCTCGGAAATCTGAAGGCCGGGTTCGTCGAACGGGCCAAAGAGGAAATGGGAGCGATCCTGCCCGGGTACACCCACATGCAAAAGGCGCAGCCGGTTCTTCTCTCCCATTACCTGCTGGCCTTCCGGGAGATGCTCGACCGGGACGATGCCCGCCTCCGGGACTGCCTGAAGCGGGTGAACGTCATGCCGCTCGGCGCGGCGGCGCTGGCCGGGACGGGACTGCCGATCGACCGCCGTTATGTTGCGCGCCTGCTCGGTTTTCCGCAGGTGACCGCAAACAGCATGGACGCGGTTTCCGACCGGGATTTCGTTGCGGAGTTCATCTTTGCCGCCTCGCTTGTCATGATGCACCTGAGCCGCTTCTGCGAGGATCTGATCCTCTGGTCCACCGACGAGTTCGGCTATGTCGAGATTGCCGACGCCTTCACGACGGGGAGCAGCATCATGCCCCAGAAGAAGAATCCGGACGTGGCGGAACTGATCCGCGGCAAGACAGGCCGGGTTTACGGGAATCTCGTCGCGATGCTGACGATCCTGAAGGGGCTGCCGATGACCTACAACCGTGATCTTCAGGAGGACAAGGAGCCTCTCTTTGACACGGTCGATACGCTGCAATCGTCTCTCCGGGTTCTGACCGCGATGATCGGGCGCCTCACGTTCAACCGGCAGCGGATGGAGACGGGAGCCGGAGGAGGTTTTTCAACGGCGACGGATCTGGCCGAATACCTGGTCCGGAAAGGGGTGCCGTTCCGGGAGGCCCACGGCATCGTCGGAAGGATCGTCGCTTTCTGCATTCAGCAGGGGAAGGCGCTGACCGGGTTGACGCTGAAGGAGTTCCGGACGTTCTATAAAGGCTTTGAAAAGGACCTGTTCCAGTGCCTCACCGTACGCCAATCGATTCGGGCCCGGCAGGAGATCGGCGGAACCGCGGAGGAGACGGTCCGCAGGCGGATTGCGGAGATTGAAGGCAGATGAGGCGTAATCGCTTTTTCCGGGTGGTGCTTGCCGCGCTCTGGATAGGGGTCCTTTTCTTTGCGGGATGCGGGAAGAAGGGTGATCCGATACCCCCGCGGGTGCAACTGCCGGCGGCGATCGCCGATCTCAGCGCCGCATCCTCGGCGGAGGGTATTATCATCAAAGGAGAGAATAGAAAGATACAATGAATTATTTCCAATATCGCAACCAGGCCCTCTTTTGCGAGGAGGCGGCTGTCGAGCGGATCGCCCGGGAGGAGGGAACCCCCTTTTATCTCTACAGCCACCGGACGCTCCGGCACCATTTCCAGGTCTTTTCCGCCGCGTTTGCGGATGTTCCCCACATCGTCTGTTTTGCCGTCAAGGCCTGTTCGAACACGGCGATTCTCCGGATCTTTGCGCGGGAGGGTGGAGGCGTGGATCTTGTTTCCGGCGGTGAGCTCTACCGTGCGCTTCAGGCCGGCGTCGACCCCTCAAAAATGGTCTATTCCGGCGTCGGAAAGCGGGAGGATGAGATCGATCTTGCCCTCCGGACCGGCATCCTGATGTTCAACGTCGAATCTTTTCAGGAATTGGAGACGATCAACGACCGTGCCGGGGAGTTGGGCCTTCGGGCCGGCATCGGTCTCCGGGTCAACCCGGATGTCGACCCCGAAACTCATGCGCACATCTCCACCGGCCTCAAGGAGAATAAATTCGGAATCAATGTCGAGGCCTCTCTTCTCGCATACCGTCATGCGGCCAGGCTGGAGCACGTCGACATCAAGGGGGTCAGTTGTCATATCGGCTCGCAGGTCACGAAGATTTCGCCCTTCATCGACGCGCTCGGAAGACTGAAGGATCTGATCCGGCGGCTTCGCGAGGAGGGGATCGCGATCCACTACCTCGATCTGGGCGGGGGCCTGGGGATCACCTATGATCAGGAGACCCCGCCCAATCCCTCGGAATACGCGCGGGCGATCATCGACGCCTCAACCGAGATAGACTGCACCTTCATCTTCGAGCCCGGCCGCGTGATCGTCGGCAATGCCGGGATTCTGGTAACACGGGTGCTCTACACGAAGGAGAATGAAGGAAAGCGATTTGTGATTGTCGATGCCGGGATGAACGATCTCGCCCGCCCCAGCCTCTATGGTTCTTTCCACAAGATCCAGCCGGTCATTCAGCCCGATAGGGAGGAGATTACAACAACGGATGTGGTCGGCCCGATCTGCGAATCGGGCGATTTCCTGGCGAAGGGGCGACGGATGCCCGCCGTCGAGAGGGGGGAACTGCTGGCGGTGATGAGCGCCGGCGCCTATGGTTTCAGCATGTCGTCCAACTACAATTCGCGTCCCCGGATTCCGGAGATCCTGGTCCGGGACGACCGCTGGTACGTGATCCGGAAACGGGAGAGCGTTCAAGACCTCGTCCGGGGTGAAGAGATCCCGGACTTTTTGAATAGCTGAGAGAATAGCTGAGAGAAAGGCAAGGAGGGTATATGTTTGGAGGCGCAATCGTAGCAATTGTAACACCGTTCAAGAATGGATTGGTGGATGAGGAGGCGTTCCGCCGACTGATCGAGGAGCAGATCGCCGCCGGAACCGACGGCATCGTTCCCTGCGGCACCACGGGCGAATCGACCACACTTTCCCATGAGGAGCACGACCGCGTCATTGAAATCGCCGTCGATGCGGTGAAAAAGCGGGTCCCGGTCATTGCCGGGACAGGATCCAACAGCACGGCGGAGGCGCTCCGCCTGACGAGCCATGCCTTCGAGGCGGGGGCCGACGGCGCCCTGATGGTCTGCCCCTATTACAACCGCCCGACGCAGGAGGGTCTCTACCTGCACTACCGGGCCGTGGCGGAAAAGGTTCCGATCCCGATCATCATCTACAACATCCCCGGCCGTACCGGAACGAATATGCTGCCGGAGACCCTGGCAAGGCTGGCGAAAATCCCGAACATCGTCGGCGTCAAGGAGGCCGCCGGTTCCATCAAGCAGATGAGCGATCAGATCCAGCTTTGCGGCGCAGATTTCGACGTCCTCTCCGGCGACGACATCTTCACGCTGCCGCTGCTTGCCATCGGCGGCAAGGGGATCATCTCCGTCATTTCCAACGTCGTCCCGGGAGATATGGCGGGGATGGTCGACGCCTTTGCGGCAGGCGATCTGGAGAAGGCGCGCGCGCTCCACTTCCGGATGAGTCCGCTGATCGACGCCCTTTTCATCGAAACGAATCCGATCCCGGTGAAGGCGGCGCTGGCGATGATGGGAAAGATCGACGGCGAGCTGCGGCTTCCGCTCTGTCCGATGACGGAAAAGAACCAAGCCGTCTTGAAGAAGGCGATGCAGGAATACGGTTTGATCGGGTAAAAGGGGAGGGGAGATCATGATCAGGGCCATCGTAACGGGCGCCGGCGGTCGGATGGGGGGACGGATCATCAGCCTCATCGCGGAGACGGACGGCATTGAACTGGCGGGCGCCGTGGAACGGAAAGGACATCCCGCCGTCGGGAAGGATGTCGGCGAGGGGCTGGGCCTCGGCCGGACGGGGATTCTGATCGGGGATTCCGTTCCCGGCTGCATCGACCGCGGCGATGTCGTGATCGATTTCACCGCCCACGACGTTTCCCTGGGCCACCTGGAGATTGCGGCGGCGGCGGGAAAGGCGATCGTGATCGGGAGCACCGGATTCACGGCGGTGGAGATGAACAGGGTCCGGGAACTCGCGGCCTCCGCCCGGTGCGTCCTTGCCCCGAACATGAGCGTCGGCGTCAATGTGATGCTCAAGGTCCTTGCGGACGTTTCCGGTCTCCTCGGCGATGATTACGATGTGGAGATCGTCGAGGCGCATCACCATCTGAAGAAGGACGCCCCGAGCGGCACCGCCATAAAGATGGCCCAGGTCATCGCGGAGAGCCTCGGACGCGATCTGGATGAGGTCGGCGTCTACAGCCGGAAGGGGATGATCGGGGAGCGGACGAAACCCGAGATCGGGATTCAGACCATCCGGGCCGGGGATATCGTCGGGGAACACACGGTGATCTTCGGCGGGAAGGGGGAGCGGCTGGAATTCATTCACCGGGCGCACAGCCGGGACAACTTCGCCCGCGGCGCAATCCGGGCAGCCCTCTGGGTCGTCGGCCGAGGAAACGGTCTCTACGACATGCAGGATGTGATCGGCCTGAGTTTATGGGGACATGATGCCGCATCGTGTCCCCATAAAGGTGATGCCGCATCGTGTCCCCATAAACCGGCATCGTGAAGATCATGGGGTTCCAGGGTTCATCGGGCGAGGGTATCCGGGGAATAGTCGCCTTCATCGGGATCGGCGCAAATCTGGGAGATCCTGCCGCCCAGTGCCGGGATGCGGTGCGGCGCGTCGGGGCGACTCCGGGAGTTTGGGTACTTCGTTGCTCTTCTCTCTATCGGACGGCGCCGGTCGGGCCGACGGAGCAGGGGTGGTTCATCAATGCCGTCGCGGAAGTCAGGACGGATTTGTCTCCGGCGAAATTTTTCGAGGCATTGAAGACGATTGAAAGGCAGATGGGGCGGACAGAAGGGCCGCGATGGGGCCCGCGGGTGATCGATCTGGACATTCTCCTCTACGGTCAAGAGGTTGTCGATCGGGAAGGATTGAAGATTCCTCACCCGGAGATGCATCGCCGGCGTTTCGTTCTGGATCCGCTCTGCGAGATCGCCTCCTATGCGATCCATCCCGCGTTCGGTGTTTCGGCCCGCGGCCTGCTGGATCGTCTGACCGACCCGGGAGTTGTGGAGCTTTACGCTCCGGCAGAGACCGGGGAATGAAACCCTCATGACGGCACGCCGTCACAAAGGGCAATGAAAATCTCCCCTAACCCCTCTTTGTCAAAGAGGGGAATAATAAAGTCCCCCTTTAACAAAGGGGGATACAGGGGGATTTGAGGTGCATTTTCGAGTGAAACTCTCATGAATAGAAAATGAAGGTTGAAAAATGATACTCAGGCTTGTAATCGGCATCATCGTTATTTATATTCTGTTCAAACTTTTCCGGAAAGGCTTTCCGCGGATGGGGGGGAAAGCCGGTCCGGCCAAGATCAAAACCGCGGCCGCCGGTGAGGACCTTGTGGAAGATCCCGTCTGCCACACCTACGTTCCCGTTGGCGATGCCTGCCGGACGCAGATCGACGGGAAAACGGTCTATTTCTGCTCTCAGAAATGCCTTGAACAGTATAAAAGCGAAATAAAACGTTAGCATGTCTTCGATGAGGTTTTTAGAAACAAATGTGGACAAAGGAGGAGATCCCCGGTGATGATCGATTTACTGAAAAAGTCGTTTGACCGGCTGCCCATTCCGGAAGGGAAGCGGGAGATGTTCAACCTCCCCAATACGATCACGATGCTCCGGCTCGGGGTGATTCCCGTCCTTTTCGGTCTTCTTCTCTCCCCGGGGCCGGCCATGAGCCTCGTCATCGCGATCCTTTTCATCGCGGCGGCGCTGACCGATATTCTCGACGGATACGTCGCCAGGAGATTCAAAATCGTTACAACGATGGGGAAATTTCTCGACCCGATCGCCGACAAGCTGATCGTCAACACGGCGATGATCCTGATGATTCCGATCGGCCGAATCCCCGCCTGGATCGTCGCCGTCATCATCATCAGGGACTTCGCCGTGGACGGCATCCGAAACATTGCCATTTCCGACGGGTTGATCATCCAGGCCAGCCCGCTCGGGAAACGGAAGATGCTCTGCCAGATCTTCGCCGTCTCTGCGCTGATGATCCATTACCCGTTTCTCGGCGCCGACGCCCATCAGGTGGGCATGGTGATCCTCTACATCGCCCTGGTCCTTACGGTCACCTCCGGGATCGATTACTTCCTCAAGTTTTACCGGACGGGCATCCGGAAAAAGGGGTGAAAACTCCACCTGAAACCTCCACGACGAAATCTTCTATCGGGGGGACGGCCGAATATCCAAAACAATTGTAAATATTAGGGAAATGATTAATGCCATCCTATCCGTCTGCAGTGCAAAAGGGGAGAATATTTTTGATTGACAAACAGTTTTTATTTGTTATAGTCACGCGCCATCACATACTGGGCGGGCGTAACTCAGTGGTAGAGTGCCACCTTGCCAAGGTGGACGTCGACGGTTCAAATCCGTTCGCCCGCTCCATTTTTTCTCCAAACGGCGGCATAGCCAAGTGGCTAAGGCAGCGGTCTGCAAAACCGTTATTCCCCGGTTCAAGTCCGGGTGCCGCCTCCAGATCGTAAAGGGGGCAGCAATCTTCGGCTTGCCCCTTTTTTTATGGGATTTCGGCGGTGCGCCTGGATGGATACGCCCGTGGAAATCACCTTTCGGAACCCCCCCGTTCCCTGGAAAGACCGCTATCATCACTGAAACCCGACGAGCCGTTGCATGGAGGATTTAGATGAAGATTCAAGTCAGAAAAGGCAGCTTGGCGGAACATGAAACCGAAGCGGCCGTCGTGACCCACTTCGAGGGTGAACCAGGGCTGGAGGGGGCGGCCGCGCTGCTGGACGAGAGGAGCGGCGGTCTGATCGGCGAAATCATCCGCCTCGGCGATTTTACGGGCCGGACGGATCAGATTGCCGTCATCTACACTCGGGGCGGTTTTCCGGTCAAACGGATCGTCATCGCGGGGCTGGGGAAGAGAGCGGATTTTACGCTGGAGCGTCTGCGGGGGGCGTATGCCAAGGCTGCGCAGCATATCCGATCCCTGAACATCGGCGAGTTTTCCTCCGCGCTTCATTTCAGAGGCATCGACATGCCGCTTGAACGGATGGCCGAAGGCGCCGTGGAAGGGGTGCTTCTGGGCCTTTATCGTTTCCTGCCGTTCAAGACCGTCGATCGGGAGCCGAACCGCGAGATCGCCGGGTTTACCATTCTGGAGTCGGATGTTGCGGCCTACAAGGCAGTCCGCGCCGCGGCCAGGACGGCCCAGATCATCGCCGCCGCGGTTTCGTTTGCGCGCGATATCGTTTCCACGCCGGCGAATGAGATGACCCCGACGGATCTCGCAAACGAGGCGCGCGAGAGCGCCAAGGGGAAGAACATCCGCTGCACGGTGCTCGATGCCGAACAGATGAGAGAACTCGGGATGAACGCGCTGCTTGGTGTGGCCCGGGGAAGCCACGCGCCGCCCCAAATGATCATCCTCGAATACAGCGGGGGGAAGAAGTCGAGTCCGGTGATCGCGCTGGTTGGAAAGGGGGTCACCTTTGACAGCGGCGGGATCTCCATCAAGCCGTCCGAAAAGATGGACCAGATGAAGACGGACATGGCGGGCGGGGCGGCCGTGATTGCGGCCGTACGGGCCGCGGCGGAGCTGGGGCTGCCGCTGAACCTGGTCGGCATCGTGCCGGCGACGGAGAACCTGCCGGGCGGCAATGCCTACAAACCCGGCGACATCCTCGCCTCCCTATCCGGCCGGACGATCGAGATCGTAACGACCGATGCCGAAGGACGACTGATCCTGGCGGATGCCCTCACGTATGCCGGCCGTTACAAGCCCGCCGCAATCATCGACCTGGCGACCCTCACGGGGGCCTGTGTCGTTGCCCTTGGTGATCACGTCATCGGGATGATGGGAACGGATGACGAGCTGAAGCAGGAGATCCGTGAGGCCGCCGATCTCACCGGAGAAAAGGTGTGGGAGCTGCCGCTCTGGGAGGAGTATCACGAACTGATAAAGGGCGATGCGGCGGATTACAAAAATTCCGGAGGCCGGGCGGGCGGGGCCATCACGGCGGCTGCATTTCTGAGCAAGTTTACCGGCGATACCCCCTGGGTCCATCTGGATATCGCCGGTCCCGCCTGGCTCACGAAGGAAAAACCCTATATTCCCAAGGGCGCCTCGGGGGTTGGGGTACGACTGCTGGTTCAGTTTCTCCGGAACCGGTATCGGATCGGGAAAAAATAGGGACGACAGGAAATGATGGACTCGGAAAAAGGCCGTAATCCTACCCGTCCGTCATTCCCGTGAAAACGGGAATCCAGTTTTTTCTGGATGTTGCCTTTGTCCTGGATACCCGCGTTCGCGGGTATGACGACTTTTTTACGAGGACGACAGAGAATGGCCGGCGGAATGGAACCGATTCTGGAAGTCAGAGGTCTTCGCACCAATTTTGAGACGGAGCGCGGCATTGTCAGGGCGGTCGACGGGGTCGATCTTCGGGTCGGGGCGGGGCGGACCGTCGCGGTGGTCGGCGAATCCGGCTGCGGGAAGAGCGTGCTGGCTCTCTCCATCCTGAGGCTCGTTCCCTCGCCTCCCGGCCGGATCGCGGGCGGGGAGATCCTTTTAAACGGCCGGGACCTTCTCGTGCTGTCCGAAGAGGAGATGCGAAAGATACGCGGTCGGGAGATCTCGATGATCTTTCAGGAGCCGATGACCTCGCTCAACCCGGTCTTCCGCGTCGGGGAACAGATCGCCGAGGTGTTCCGCCTCCACCAGGGGATGGACCGGCGGCAGGCTCTCGCCCAAAGCACGGAAATGCTCCGCATGGTCGGCATTCCCTCTCCCGAAAAACGGGTGAGAGACTATCCGCACCAGATGAGCGGCGGCATGCGGCAACGGGTGATGATCGCGATTGCGCTGGCATGCCGGCCGCGGGTGATGCTGGCGGACGAACCGACGACCGCGCTCGATGTGACCATCCAGGCGCAGATGATCGATCTCATTGCCGCTCTCCGGGCGGATACGGGCGCGGCCGTGATCCTGATTACCCATGATCTCGGTGTCGTCGCCGAGGCGGCGGAGACCGTGGCCGTGATGTACGCCGGTCAGATTGTAGAACACGGTTCCGTTCGGGATCTTTTTTCAACGCCGCTTCATCCCTACACCCTCGGGTTGATGAACTCCGTTCCAAGCATGAAAGGACCGGCCGGCAGGGAGGCGTTTCTGAAGGCCATCCCCGGTGTGGTCCCTCCGCTGTATGATCTTCCCACTGGGTGCCGTTTTCGGGACCGGTGTCCCGACACCTTTCCCCTCTGCCGGGAACGGGCGCCTATTCTGGAGGAGGTTGCCCCCGACCATTTATGCCGCTGCTGGAAGTATGGGGAAATCGGATGAATGACCTTCTGCTCGACATCAGGGATTTGAAGAAGCATTTTCCAGCGCCGGGGGGATTTCTCTCGAGGGGGGCGGGCGTCATCCGGGCGGTGGATGGGGTTGCATTGCAGGTGCAACACGGTGAAACCCTGGGTCTGGTCGGCGAATCCGGCTGCGGAAAATCAACCCTTGCGCGCACGATTCTGCGACTGGAGGCGCCGACGGCGGGGCAGATTCGGTTCGAAGGCGAGGATATTCTCGCGTGGAAGGGGGGCGCGCTGAATGCGTTCCGCCGGAAGGTTCAGATGATCTTTCAGGATCCCTATTCCTCCCTCAATCCTCGGCAGACGGCGGGCGGCATCATCGAAGAACCCCTCCATATCCACCATTATCCTGGGGGGCGGGAGGAAATCAAAAAAAAACTCAGAGAGCTTGCATCCGTTGTCGGCCTGGATGAGGAGCAACTGACTCGCTACCCGCATGAATTCAGCGGCGGCCAAAGGCAGCGGATCGGAATCGCCCGGGCGCTGATTCTGAAGCCAAGGCTTGTGATCGCGGATGAGCCCGTTTCGGCTCTGGACGTTTCCATACGGGCTCAGATTCTCAATCTGCTAAAGCGCCTGCAGCGCGAGTTTGACCTGACCTATCTCTTCATCACCCATGACCTGGGGGTGGTCCGCCACATGAGCGACCGGATTGCCGTCATGTATCTGGGGAAGATCGTTGAGTTGGGAGGGGCGGAGCAGGTCTGTGGCGCTCCGGCTCATCCCTATACCAAGGCGCTTCTTTCCGCCGTGCCCTCCATGGATCCGCTCAGAAAATCGGAACGGACGGTTCTGTGCGGAGAGATGCCCTCACCGGCGGCGCCGCCGCAGGGGTGCGCCTTTCATCCACGATGTCCGGTCCGGATCGGGGTTTGTGACAAACGGGAGCCCTTGTTGGAGCGGGATGGCGCGGGCCATTGGGCGGCCTGCCATATAACAGGCTGTTGAAAAACGCCCATCTGCTTCGTTCCCCTCATCCTTCGCCGTTCAACGTACCCAAAAGTACGTCTCGCGGCTCAGGATTTCGGGAGCCTCGCATCTGGACATTTTTGAACAGCCTCCTAAGTTGATAAAAAATGCTTGCATTTTCAAAAAATCGATGTTAGGCAAACCCATCCGCCCGGAAAATAGCCCTTACATTGGGTTTGACGGGATAATGATGAAGGGCGGGGCAGGGAAAAGTTGGGTGTTCATATCTTGCAGAACAATCTATCCACCACCGGTTCAGGGCGCGCTCCTGAACAGGGGTGGTTTTTTTGTGTCTCAAGGTTGTGAAGCCCGCTTGGACAAATCTTAGGAAAGGGGGGTGTACGGATTTGGCAGAAGGCAAGGTAAAGTGGTTCAACGAGAAAAAGGGGTTTGGCTTTATCGAGAATGATGAGGGCGGAGATGTATTTGTACATTTCAGTGCCATTCAGGGCGAAGGCTTCAAGACGCTTTATGAGGGTCAGCGGATTCGCTTTGACATCGAGCAGGGCAAAAAAGGACCTGCCGCGGTAAACGTTCAGCCATTATAAGCAAACATTTACAACCGTGAAAGTCCCGGTCGCCTGACGCGGCCGGGGCTTTTTTTTACTCGCGAATCTTGATGCACGCGTAAAAAGTGAATTTTCCCCTCCCCCGGTGGGATACACTGTTTTCTTCCCCTCCCCCGGCGGGAGGGGATTAAGGGGAGGGGGTAAAAACTGACCAAAATGCAGCCACTTTTCACCCTCACCCTAACCCTACCCCATTAAGGGGGAGGAGATTTTAGACTTTTTACGGGTTCGTCAATCTTGACGACTTTAAAGGGTTTCATTCCATGATCATGGAAGACGGATCGATCCGAAGGTTCCGGGAAAGATACAATCTTCTCGTCGTCCTGGGACCGACCGCTTCGGGCAAGACGGGACTCGCCGTCCGTCTGGCGCGAAGGATTGGCGGGGAGATCCTCTCGGCCGATTCCCGTCAGGTCTACCGGGGAATGGATCTGGGGACGGGAAAGGACCTTTCCGAATACGGCCGGGAAGGGGAGGCCGTCCCCGTTCATCTGATCGACATCTGCGATCCGGGGGAAGAATTCAGCCTCTTTGCCTTCCAGGACCGTTTTTACCGGGCCTTTGATCAGATCACGCAGCGGGGAAAACTCCCGGTGATGGCTGGAGGCACGGGGCTCTATCTGGATTCCATTCTCCGAAGATATCAAATGACGGCCGTTCCCGAAAATCGCGACCTTCGCGATCAAATGGCCGGTGAGGGGATGGAGCTTCTGCGACGGCGTTTCCGCCTGCTCTGTCCGGATGCTCACAACACCACCGATCTGCTCGACCGGAAAAGAGTCATCCGCGCGATCGAGATCGCCGAATTCGTGCGGGACCATCCCGGTGCAGCGGCGTTGCCGATCACCGTTACGCCGATGGTGATCGGGATCCGCTGCGGAAGAGAAACATTGCGCAGCAGAATCACCGCCCGACTGATAATGCGTCTGGAGGCCGGAATGATCGAGGAGGTCCGGCGCCTTCATGACCGCGGGATCGGATGGGAGCGGATTGACGCCTTCGGCCTGGAATACCGCTACATCGCCCTTTATCTCCAGCGGAAAATCACCGCGGAGGAGATGTTTCAGACGTTGAATACCCGAATCCATCAGTTTGCCAAGCGGCAGGAAACCTGGTTCCGGCGGATGGAGAGGAACGGCGTCCGAATCCACTGGATAGAAGGCGCCGATGAAGAGGCCGCTATTGGCCTGATCACCAGGTTTGCGGAATGAATACCCCTCGGAACGGGTGCCCTTCGGAACCGGGCAGCGGATGCAGCGGTTCATGAACGGGGGTATGGATGAATACCGCCTCCATGATTTCAATATTCTTGAGATCAGAGCTTGTGTAGTAGCTTTCACTCCGAACTGCTCAGGTAAGATCAAGGAAAATCTGAACCGTGCTGTTTATCGGCAACACCTACAAACAAACGATTTTGAAAAGTCTTGACGTTGAGCATTACCTAAAGAAAGAGCGCATATCTTTTTATTCGATTCTTTTTCTTATCCATGCTGGGTTCCGACGACAATCGAGAATCGCATATACAAGCACTGTATGATTTTCTAGACGATAGTAAATGGCAAAAGGAAATCGTTTTGATAACGCTCGATTATATTTATCGAAATATATTGGATGAATACCACCATAAATTGCCAAAGAATCAATATCTGAATAAAGTGTGTCTAAAAAATACGCACCAAGACCTTCCGATTGTTTTTCATAAAACCGATAACCATCAATCAAATCCTGGCTTGCAGATTTAAGTATTTTAATTTTCATGATATGGAATCTTCTATGTTTTTCTTAGCACTATTCCAATCGATAAAAACATCCTCTCGATGGCTAATTCCATTTTCTCTGTCATTCAATACTTTCGCGTGCCAAGATGGTGATGATATGCTATCTGCTTTATTACATAAATCATCCCAAATAGTTTCCATAGCTTGAATTTTCTCTTCAATCGACATTTTCTCTACAGGTAAAGTAACTTTCATCTCTTATTCCCCTTTCTATCCAATTATTATTTCATGCTATCGCCTAGCGTCAGAGGCGCATCCAATACGTATGGCACGTCAGTCCATTGTTTATCACCACGTCCACGATAAGCCATGGTTCTATTTTCAGTTCATGTATCGAGAGTTTTTACAATTATTGCTTTCGCTAAATTCGGCCTTTGTGGTTTCCTTACCCCATATTTTATTTCCGGCCCGTTTAAAGTTATCTGTGAAATATTGGTTCCGTTCACTGAAATATCGATCAACAGCAATCATGCATTCTTCAACAGAAACATAATTGCTGTTATGAATAATAGCCTTAGCCATACCACTAAAGATCGATTCAATCACATTCAGAAACTGAGCGCAAGAAGGCAAAGGCGCAAGTGTTACGATTGGTGTTTTATGGATTTCTCGATAACTATCCCCATTAACTTCGTCCACCTTCATATATATTTTTTTAGAAGCATGCCAGGAAGCAGCATCCCATGAGAAGAAGATTCTTTCCTCATCTTTGTATTGTTTGAGTAAGATTTCAAGTAACTTTATCATCTCGTCTGTATTTTTTTTCGGCGAATAGAAATGTGTTACTTGATTGGTGGATAATTCAAGTGCCGCGGTTACTATTAAGCTCCCTTTGCTCGTTTGCCATTGAGGTATTATTTTGTGATTTCCTGGGGGCGTCCATGATCTACCGCCATGCATTTTTATGGCAAGTGGGCCGAATTCATCTATCGAGAAAAACTTTTCCTTTGGCTTTAAGTTTGAAAGGATTGCGGTAATTTCTTTCAATTTATCTCGGTACAGGGGGTCGTTACTGGTTAAAACTTTTCTTGCTTTTAAAAACCTATAACCTTCTTTTTTAATTATTTTTCTAATATTGGGCTTTGACAATGCGAAACCTTCGGTTGCCATGGTTTTGTGAAGGTCTTCCATTCGCCATGTTGTTCGATTAAAATCGAAACATGATGGTGGAGAATGTAGTATATAAAACACTTTGTCTCTGTATTCTTGCTCTTCATATATTTTCGTTTCTTTTCTGCTGAAGTCGAAAAGCTCTTTGGTTCCACCGGATTTGAACTGTCTTACGTAACTACGAACAGTATTTCTCTGAACTCCTAAGATTTCAGCAATTGTTCTCTCCGGAATTTTGTTCATATGTGCGAAAATTGTTATTGAACGATTTCTATACCTGAGAGAGTTTTCGATAACGTAATTATACAGTATTTTAATACTTTCTATATCAATATGTTCCTCAAAACGCGCTTCAATTTCATCAAGACTCATTTTCCCCTGCAGCAGGGTAAGCGCCCATCCAGCATTATATTCATTCCTTTTTTGTTTTGTCCGGGAGGATTCATTGGAGATCTGCTCTTTTTCTTTTGCCAGTTCAGACAAATAACGCCTTACGGTTGAATAGGAACCATCATAGCCATCTTTTACAATCCCTTCATAAATTTGCAGTCCTTTGATTGTATTATTGAATTTATCTTTTACGAAGCCTTTATATTCGTCAAGTTTAGAAGGTCTAAAAGGTGTTTTGAAAGATGGTGGTATTTTGATATTCAGAACTTTCCTGATCGTATTACGCGAATAACCATAAAGTTTTCTAATATTTCTTACTGAATGTCCTTGATTGTCAAGAGAGAGGATTCTTGTATATTGTGCGGATGTTAACATTCATTATCCTCCCCACTATCTCTTGGTCTCTTAGAAAATATAAATTGCCTTAGACCCCCAGACATGGGAATGCTTGTGTAGAGCAATCAAGTTCAGATGCCGTAGGTATCAGATCATCTCTATGTTTGCATCTCGGTTGCCGGTGCCACGGCATATCAAAGATGCATCTATTGGCCTAGTTCCTAAAAGATTCAGACTGGAATCTGTAACGATTACCGATGATAGTCTTGCATAATTCCCAAAATCAGTCAATCATTGACTACAGGAAGAAGTGGATCCCCCAGCCATCCTAAAAAATCTCTCTCCCAAATCTGCGCGTTTCAACCCGAAATCGACGGTCTCCATGCTATTTTTTCCGATAAACGTTCAGCCCGACCTTGGCTTCTTCATGCCCGTCAACAGCGACATTGCCTTCCGTTGAAGCGATGATAATGGTCTTCCCTGATGATGACGGGCCAAAGTCTTTCGTCAGATCCACTTTAATAGTCAGGAAGTGGCCTTCGACTTTCATCTCTACATTCTTCATGGCAGGCTCCTCGGGATTTGATTGAATTAATTGAAAAGACATTGCTTTTGGTGGAGGAAGTATAAGCAGCAATGGACTTGTGTGTCAAGGAAATATTGGCATGACCTGCTTCAACTCATCCCTCGGCTTTCCCGGCATGCGCCTTCTCCATCCCAACGCCTTCCGCGATGAAGGACAGGACCAGCGTATTGATACTGACGCCCTCCTGCTTGGCAGGAGCGGAGAGCTTTGCATGGAGGCTTTTTGGAACACGCTGAACAAACTTGCCGGGCATTCCGGTAGAGAAAGGCGACGGGATTGGTCTCCCCCATTCAACCTGCGCTCCCATCCAGCAGTCAAAGGCGTCCTTGCCGTTTTCAATCGCCTCTTCCGGCGTCTCCCCGTCGGACATGCAGCCGGGCAGATCGGGAAAAGTGATCAGAAACCCGCCCCCCTCTGCGGCGGAAAGAGGCTTGACCTCAAAAGAGTAATCTGCAAATTTTGGTTTCATAGGTCATACCTCCTTGATCTTGTCAATCAATTCAAGAAAACTTATAATATACACGGCTTTGATGGGCTTGTGCAAATGATATCGCATGTGATGTTACACGTCAAGAACAAAAAATGATCGCGTATTTGTCCTTGACTATTTGCTTAATTGTAGTTACGATAAAATCATGAAAATCGACCACGACCCAGTAAAGAGCAAACAGGAGGGAGGTTCGATATTATGAGGATGAAACCGCTGACCGATAAATCCGGGGAAGTTCGGGAATTGACCAGGGAAGATATGAAGCGTTTCCGACCTGCCGCCGAGGTGTTGCCGCAGGAGCTTTTGGCAGTATTGCCGAAACGAAAGCCGGGGCAACGGGGGGCTCAGAAGATGCCGACCAAGGAACCGGTAACAGTTCGTTACAGCCGCGATGTCTTGGAATATTTTCGTTCTACAGGACCCGGCTGGCAGGCGCGCATTGATGCCGCGCTAAAAGAGTGGGTTGCGAAACATGGTCAGGGCAGTGAAAGAACTTTTGAACGACATGAACCCTCAGTTAGGGGAGGAGGACCCCGTTGATCGCGGCGGCCCAGCCTTGCCTGATAGTGCTATGCGGCTAATCATTTGTTTCAGACGTTGAATACCCGAATCCATCAGTTTGCCAAGCGGCAGGAAACCTGGTTCCGGCGGATGGAGAGGAACGGCGTCCGGATCCACTGGATTGAAGACGCCGATGAAGAGGCCGCGATTGGCCTGATCACCAGGTTTGCGGAATGAATACCCCTCGAAACATCGACAAATATCTTGAAAATTATGCAGTCTCTCCGACGCGTCCCCTTCTGGCGGCCTCGGTCACAGGCGTGGATCAGGCGATCGTCATCCCGGCCCTGGCTGAAAGTTCCTCTCTCTTCCGCACGCTCTCCTGCATCGCCGCGAATCCGCCCGGCGAGCTCCGCCGGACCCTCGTTGTCTGCGTTGTGAATAACCATCGGCCGCCTGTCGCTGCTGAAGCAGAGATCCGCGACAACCAGGTAACGCTGACCATCCTCAAGGAACTCGTCGCCGGGCGCAAACCATCCGTAGCCGGGCCTGCCATGCGGAAGGCTGATCTCGAACGGATTGCCGGCAGCTCGCTTCGGTTGGGCTGCATCGATGCCTCATCCGCGGGTGCGGAGATCCCGGACCGGGACGGCGGGGTGGGGACAGCAAGGAAGATCGGTATGGATGCCGTGCTGGCGGTTCTCAACGGACGGGGGCCGGGTGGAGGGGTGATCTGCTGTCTCGATGCGGATACCTTGGTGATGGAGAACTATCTTGCCGCGGTTCACGCCCATTTTTCGATGACGGACGATTCGGCGGCCGTTGCGGGCTATGCCCATCAGAAACCTGCCGATTCGAGGCTGCTGGCGGCTATTTGCTGCTATGAGATCTTTCTGCGGGCCTATGTAATGGGCCTCGCGTTTGCAGTTTCTCCCTACGCCTTTCATGCGATCGGCTCGACGATGTCCTGTACGGCGCAGGCGTATGCGGCCGTCCGGGGGATGAACCGGCGGAAGGCCGCAGAGGATTTTCACTTCCTCGACAAGCTTGCCAAGCTCCGGAAAATAGGCCATATTGGAACTACGACTGTTTTTCCCTCTTCGCGTCCCTCGGACAGGGTGCCCTTCGGAACCGGGCAGCGAATGCTGCGGTTCATGAACGGGGGGACGGATGAGTACCGCCTCTATGATTCCCGAATTTTTGCGATCATTCGGGAATGGCTGTCCGGGATGGAGGCCGATCCGGACAGGGGAACGGAGGCCATCCTGGCCGCCGCCCGAGAAATCCATCCCGATCTTAAGGCGTATCTCGATCTTTCCCGGTTCGCGACCGATTGGCCGGTCATCCGCCGGAACTGCCCGGATGCCGTACATCTCCGACGTCAGTTCCATGTCTGGTTTGACGGCCTTAAGACCATGAGGCTTGTTCACCACCTCAGCCGCTCTGCATTTCCTCCCGTCCCCATGTTTGAGGGTCTGAAGGTCCTTCTCGACCGAATGGGGCAAGCCATTCCCTTGATCGCGGGGATTCCTGCCGGAATACCGGAGCCCGACATTCAATTCCGGATTCTGGAAGAACTGCGATCCCGTTTTCCCGAATCTTAGATCACTCCGGAGTTTCCTGGTCAAATCTCCTTGACACACCAATCGAGAGCTTTGCATAATATCTGTTTTTGTCTGTGCGAGGAGGCAACAGCCGACGAAGCAATCTCATAAGTCACCATGATCAGAGAGATTGCCACGGCGCATAAGCGCCTCGCAATGACGGGATGTGGGTTGTGCAAAGGTCTCCAATCCTTCTTCCAAACCGTCAATTGTCGTACCATACGGACATCAGGGTAAATAATTGTTCTCCGCTCGAAACATAACTCTGCCCGATGTTCTTTATGGTGATGTAGGGATTCTTTTCCAGCCATTCGTTCAATTCACCTTCAAGTACGATGGCATCGCCCTGGCCGGTAAATATTTTCATTTTCACTTTTGCTGCCTCCCGCCGCTCCGATTTGAAGCGGTCTATGGATCGGAACATGCTTTAATGGCTCACCTTTTCGGAGCCCCACCAATAAAAAAGGCGGCTCAACAGAAAATCGATGCTGAGTCACCTTTCACGACCATCTTCGTTTCTCAAAGTTATTGCAGGTCATGCTCAATAATCTTCATATCCTTGCTCCATCCGGATTTATCCGTTCTGATATTTCTGCATGACTGGTTATGTTGGAGCTTGAAGACAATCTTTCCCTGATACTCGCCATCCTGATGGACCCTGTATCCGAGTATCGTCCCTCCATAAAAAGAGGGTTCCTGCCGCTTCTTATGAAAATAGATTTTACCGCCGACCAATTTTTTCGCTTGGTCATCATCCAGTCCCCACGAACCGCTTTCCCACACATTGTCTTTCAGCTTCACAAAATGATTCAACGGTTCAACCAAATGGATATTCATTTTACCCTCCTTCACGGGCTTCACGAGAATTCAACGCCCTTCATTTCTTGACGTTAAAAAAAAACAAAAGCCCTGTCACATCATAAGAGACAGGGCTGGGAGATTTTTTTACTTCCCTATATGGGAAGGACAAGTACTCAATTTTTATAAGTCAATCATTATGTTGATTGAAGCGTACTCCCATTCTCAACAAAGTCAAGGCATATTATTCCAAGCGAATTTCCTCAAAATTAAATGTTACCCGGGGAACGCTTAAAAAGGATCGACCATCCTTCTTGACGTACTCAACGCTTTTGCATATACTCCGCCGTCCCTTTGTCCGGTTCGCCCTGCCTTTGACGCCTGCAAGGAGAATCGAGACCTTTGAAAAACGCGGCATTTGTCATTGCGAGAAGGCCAAAGGCCGACGAAGCAATCCCATAACCGTTTGATAAACCATGAGATTGCTTTGTCGCTCCGCTCCTCGCAATGACAGGAAGGACAGAAATTCAAAGGTCTCGAATCGGCAATAGGATCATACAGATAAAAATTATCGATGGGAGGAAAGATCGTGATTCAAAAAATAGGACGGTATATGATGATCGTGACGGCCGGTTCACTGATTCTGGGCATGACTGTCGGCTGCGGCACAAAGGAGGAGAAGGCGCAGACGGCCAAACCCGTGATGGCGCCGGGTCCGGCTGAGAAGGCGGCGCCGGTCGCCGCTTTGCCCGCCGTGCAGCCTGCGGTCCCCGGAATAAAGGCGGACGACGCGGGGATTGCCGTGGAGGTGGACGGGGTCAAGATGATGAAGGCACAGCTTAACGCGGAGATGCAACAGAAGCTGACGCTGCTCAAGGATCAGATTCCCGCCGAACGTCTTGAACAGGCCAGGGCCGAAATTCGCAAGGGGCTGATCGATGAGTTTGTAATGCGCATCCTGCTGAACAAGGAGGTCGCCGCTAAAAAGGTTATCGCCAGTGAAAAGGAGATTACGGAGGTGCTGGACAGCATGAAGGCCCAGTTGCCCGGCGGGAAGACGATGGACGATCTCATGAAGAAAAACGGGATCGACGTCGCGAAGATGCGCGAAGAAATCGGAACGAACATCAAACTGGACAAGCTGGTCTTGCAGGAGCTTGGGGGAAAGGTCAAGGTCACGGACAAGGAGATCGCCGATTTTTATGAGAAAAACAGGGAAAAGTTCATGAAACAGGAATCCGTTCATGCCCGGCATCTGCTGGTGGCCAAGGTCCCGGGAGATACCGACAAGACGAAAGCGGACAAGAAGGCGAGGGCGGAAGATCTGCGGAAAAAGCTTCTGGCGGGTGCCGATTTTGCCGATCTGGCCGCAAAGAATTCCGATTGTCCGAGCAAACAGAACGATGGGGATCTCGGGACTTTTGCCCGCGGCCAGATGGTTAAGCCGTTCGAGGAGGCGGCCTTCTCGCAGCAGAAAAATGCGATCGGTCCCGTTGTGGAAACGGATTTCGGATTTCACATCATTCAGGTCCTCGAACACCAGACCGCCCAGGTCTTAAAGCTCGATGGTGAAATAAAGAAGCGGATCACCGCCTTTCTCGAACGCCAGAAACAGCAGGGGGCTTTCGACGGGATGGTGAAGCGCCTGAAGGCGGGAGCCAATATCCTGGTCTACGGAAAGTAACTGGAGGGTGTTCGATGAGGAACCGCAAAGCGGGACAGATCCAGGACCGGCTCTGGTATCTGGGACGGGAGGAGTCGGGAATTTATCTGCTGGAGGGCGGGAACTGTTCGTTAATACTCAGCGGCGGGATGAGCTATCTGGCGCCGGT
>JAHIMW010000251.1 GCA_018896355.1 Pseudomonadota bacterium | reverse complement strand
GGGTGGGGGTGAAAAGGGCCTGCATTTCAGTCAGTTGTTCCCCCTCCCCTTAATCCCCTCCCGCAAGGGGAGGGGAAAATGTACTTTTGACGAGTTCATCAAAGATATTTACCTGAATTTTCTGGGGCAGCTCCTTCGTGAACATTACAATAGCATCAAAGAAACGGGCTCTGTCTCTTCGGATTCACAGCAGTTTATAAACGGATATCTGACAGCAGCCAGGAAATTGAATGCTGTTTTCCAAAAGGAATTAAATGATTACACCGACAGAATACATTATGAAGTTTTTAATATGACAATTGAGCAGAGGAAAAAATCATTGCAGATTAAACCCGACCTATCGGATGATGAGCTTGAGAATCCGGTTGAACCCAGCATACCTGAAGATGCCTATCATGAATTGCTGGACGGGTTCTATGAAGAGTATAAGGACATCATGGTTTCAGAACAATACAAGGCTGCAAAGGATGATCCGGACTATTTTCTCGTGTTGATCCAGTTGGCATATCACGACCAGGAGTTTGAAAAGGTTGACAAACAAGGGGGGCAATCAATATCTTACCCGGACTGGAAGTTATTCACACAAATATAGGAGGACATCATGGCAGAGAAATCACGCGTCAAATTCAATCCAGTTACAAAGGAAATCGAGGTTGAGGGGTCGGAATCATTTGTGAAAACCACTTTAGATAGGCTCCTGGCGATAATCTCCGGAGCTGTAAAAGAAAAAGTGAAAGTGAAAAGGGCTACCAAGGCAGTAAAGGCAGCGCCGGCAAAGAAAACTGAAAAGAAGCCCAGGGTGGTAAAGGCCCCTCGTACCAAGAAAGTTCCAAAGGCACCCAAAGTGGTAAAACCCGCTATTGCCAAGAGGGTCAGGAAAATTGCAGCGAAGGCACCCGCTGAAAAGAGAGTAACCAACATTGATACGATCGTATCACTCATTCAAGGCGCACCGGAAGGAATCTCAACGGCTGAGTTAAAGGAGAAGACCGGGTTGGCTGAAAGCCAGATCTGGAACATCATCAACCGTGCTACCAAACTGGGCAAGATCCGGACTGTAAAACGTGGCTTGTATGGTGGAGCAGCCGCTGCCGATGCCAGTCCGGAGGAAAAGACGGAGTAGCTTCAATATAGTAAGGCTGGGATGTTTTTAAAGCCGAACATTTCATAATGATTATGAAATTGTGGGATGATACCCGGCTTAAACGAAAGCAGGTGGGGCAAGCTTAAATGTCTGTCCATAAAATTCCAGTCAATAAAATCAGCCCTGAAGCCTTACAGGGAGTTATTGAAGAATTTATTTCCAGAAATGGAACCGATTATGGCGAAATCGAGGCTTCCCAGGAAACAAAATTCAGACGTGTAAAACAAAAACTTGAAACCGGTTCGGCAGTTCTCATTTTTGATGATGAGACTGAAACCACCAATATATTCTTGGCTGATGACCCTGTTTTTAGAAAGCTTGATGCATTGACCAGGAATCAAAAAGAGAAAGATATCTCAGGATAAAAATCCTGCCTTCGGTTGTTTTTACCTTGAAATAGCTTACTTCCGGTCGAGTGGGATCAATGTCTCCTTCATGCCAGCGATCAACAATCTCCTGTATCTCCCAGTGATGCCCCTGATAAGTAAAGGCTATAGGGCGCTCATTGATCTTATAGCCGCTGTAACATTCAACCTGTATTCTTTCGTAATTCATTTAGATTGGCCTGTGGATTACTTCCGGATAAAGTGCTGGTCGATAATTCAAAACAGCACCCGCACAGGAATCCCTTGCTTCTTGAATCCTTCTTTCAACTCCTCGGCCCCCTCAATGAAAAAGGGATCTTCTTTGGCCCAATCCATCCTGTTTTCCGTGTAGATCCGGTTTGCATAGAAATAATTGACCCTATCGATCAGGATGTGATCAACCTTCTCCGCAAGCTCTTCGATCAATCCCTCTGCTCCAGGAAGGATGGGGGCTATCATGGCAAAAGTCTGAATCCCTTTTGAATGAAGGACATCCAGGGCATGAATCCTTTCTTTGATCGGAGAGGCTCCAGGCTCAAAGAGCTTCCTGATTTTTTCATCCGCAGTGGTGATGGAAAATCCGACTTCTATATCTTTGAATTTCTCCAGGATCTCAATATCCCGCAAGACCAGAGATGACTTTGTCTGAATGGTCACGGGCCATTGATTTTTCACCAGGATCTCAAGGCATTTTCGGGTAAGCTCGTACCTTTTTTCCACCACCTGATACGGATCACAGACACCACTGACCCAGACCCTACCCAGTTGTTTTCTCTTAATTTCCTTGGCCAGAAGCTCCGGTGCGTTGATCTTGACGTCAACGAACTCGCCCCATTTTTCCTTGTGGCCCGTAAACCTCCTCATAAATGCCGCATAACAATACCTGCAGGAATGGCTGCACCCCACATAAGGATTAATCGCGTAGTCGTAGATCTGTGATTTGGAAAGGACAGATTTTGCGATAATTTCTTGGACTATCATTCTTTTTTGGCGGCCCCTTTGATTATGGATTCCGAAAGATCTATTTCAGAAGGGATGATACCAGAATGGTCGTAAAATAAAGAGCGGAAACGACAATGCCACCAAGGCACATTTTGTCAATCCAGTGATTGCAAAGATATCGCTGTTCCCAATCGGTCGATTCGATGAACTGCTGAAAACTCCTGAGCCGGCTTCGTTTCGATGACCATCTATACCCGACTGCTTTGGGTTGTCTGATCGCTCTCGGAGAGTTTACCGTCACTGGAAAGGTTACACAGGTTTTCATCTATTTGCCTCCTTTGGATATCTTATCGGCAAAACACCGAAAGATCTTTAATCTGTCTATTGATGGTACTTCCGTATTACCGCTGTGACAACGCCTCCCAGCCGTAATTCTGTTGTCAAGACGTTTTTTTATTGACACCTGACCCGGGGGTGTTAAGCTGTACCAGATTCAATAACCTAGGGCCGTTGCTTTCGGGTTGAAAGGTTGATTTTGGGGAGGGTGATTTTTCGGTTGAGCGAGGGCGAGCACTGCTTCCTGTAGTCAGTAGGTTGAAAATATTCGGTGATATAGTAGATTTCGAATGTAAATCGTGATAGTGGATTTACACTTATGAAAGACCGTTGAATAAATTCTATTCCGTATAACCCATATTGCAGGAAAGTATGGTCCGGCTGACAACACACCGATTCTCACAAAGAGCGGGGGTTTTTATTAAAGATTAGGAGGTTGCAGAGGTTTTTATAACGATACGTGAAAAATGTTAGCTGGAAAAATCTTTTCAGGAGAATGATATGCAGCGAAATATTACCGTTAATTTAGGGAATCTGGTTCTTTCACTTTCCGACGCCATGGATTTGGCCAGTCCTTTTTTGATACAGCATCAACAAAGGACAGCCTTTGTTGTGTGGGAAATGGGGAAAGCCGCAGGTCTCCCAAATGAAAGATTGGAAAAAAATTTTATAGCAGCACTTCTTCATGATATCGGTGCTTTTTCATTGGAAGAAAAAATCTTCATTCGGAATTCTGAAGTCGGAAATCCCGAAGAACATTGCATTCGTGGTGAACTTTTGCTCAATAACCTACCTTGGCTAAAGGACTCGGCTAAAATCATCAGATTTCACCACAAAGAGTGGCAGCACTGGGGAGAGTCAATTGAAATTCCCGTTGTTCTTGCGTCGCAGTTGTTGTTTCTTGCCGATTATCTCGAACGCGCAATAAATCGTGATCATTACATTCTTCATCAACACGAAGATATTATCTCAAAAATAAAATCATCGTCAGGCTCTTCAATACATCCTCAAGTTGTGGATCTTTTCATCACGGTATCTCATAGCGAAGAATTCTGGCTGGATCTTGTTTCCCACCGATTGCATTCTCTTCTGCTTAAAGAAGGTCCTTTCGGAAAAATAGAAATAGACTTTTCGGATATCTCTATAATATCCGAGCTTTTTCGAAATATAATTGATTTCCGGTCCCGTTTTACTTCAACTCATTCTTCTGGTGTTGCTGCATCTGCATCCATGCTGGCAAGAATTTTTGGACTTACTGACACAGAAATAGGGCTTATGGAAGTTGCAGGCAATCTGCATGATATAGGGAAATTGGCAATTCCCAACAGCATTCTGGATAAACCTGGAGGCCTTACAAAAGAAGAGATGTCCGTTATGAAATCGCACACGTATTATACTTATTCTGTGATTGATACTATTGGGGGACTTAACCAAATTGCGCAATGGGCTGCTTATCACCATGAAAGACTTGACGGTTCCGGATATCCCTTTCATTGCGCAGCCGCCGAGCTAAGTACCGGAGCACGAATACTGATGGTCGCGGATATATTTACCGCACTTGCTGAAGACCGACCGTATAGAAAAGGCATGTCCAAAGAGGGGATTGTTCAGATTATTAAACAGTTTTCTGATCGTAGCCTTTTGGATGCCAAAATAGTTAATCTCCTTTTTGAGAATTACAACGAGATTTTTCCCTATGTAGCTGAAAAACAGGCTGTTGCCAGAGAGTTCTACGAAAAGCAATTTGCGTTTATTCATTAACGACCCATATCTTGGAACATTAATGATTGTTGAGCAGCTAACAATCGCATCAGCTCGGACTGGCAATTCCGCTGCGCTCCTTTGCCAGCCGGTTGTGCAGGGCGTAATACTCCACTTCAAACGTTAATCCTTAGAATTTTCGTCGTCTGAGAACGTTTGTTTGTAGGTGTTGTCAATACCCCACTTTTCCTGAAACATATAAAGATATGGCAAAGACGGAGTCTTTAACCCATCTTTAACCTTAACCTTTTCCGCACACATAGGCTATTGAATTTACATATAAAATAATTTTCTCAGGTGGGTTCGATTCCCATGCACTTCCGCCATTTTACAATTTTGTCATACGCCCAGGTAGTCCCTCAATTTACGGACGGCCTGTTGATGCTTGGCCGGAGCCATGCGACCGATATTCAGGAGCTTCCATTGGACGGCAGGCAGGCTTTGAACGCCTTCCAGGCCGATCAGGTCCCATTGCGGCTTCCCTTCCTTGACCGACAAGATGAATTGCCGCTCCGGAAGAGTCAGGTCGCTCGCGATCTTGGCCACCAGCTCTTTTCTCGTTTCTTCAAGCTCCTCGCAGGTCACCTCTTCCTCAGCCTTGTCCCTGAATTCGGTCTCGAAGACCGACCGGATATCGGAGAGTCCCGGATTGAGAAGCTCTACCATCGGCCGGTCACTGCTGATCAGGTAAACGATAAAGGCCTTTCGCAGGGCGGCGCTGAGTTCGCGGAGAGAAAAGTCGCGCTCACCAACTGGAAGATAGACGAGATCGATATCGACGGAGATGCGCGGCAGATCCCTGACGAAGAAATTGATGGCCGTCCCGCCCTTCAAGGCGAAGACGGCCTCCCGATCTACCAGAGGCAAAACCCGCAGGAGCAGTTCGGCTTGTCGGAAATAGACGCTCTCGATCACGTGGTACCTCCTTCGCGATCCAGAGGTACGGTGATCCGGTATTTTGCGTCGTACCGGCCCTTCGGGACGACCATCCGCTTGCCCTTCCCGAGATCGACCTTCGATAGATCCAGTTTAGCCAGCCAGGGGAGTTCCTGGTTCTCGGCCATGTAAAGGAAGAGCCTTTTCACCTTGACCGAACGGCAGGCCTCCAGCAATCCCTGCACCACCTCCGGCCGAAGCGTGGCCAGATTTCCCATGACCAGCCGGGCCTCGTCGAATCCGACCTTCCGGGGCACCAGGTGGAGCATCTCCAGCATCGCCCGCTCCGGCGCTGATATCCGGACGGAAAAGTCCTTCTCCTTGAGTTCGGTGAATCCCTCCCGGAGATCGGCGGGAAAGAGATTCGTCCGCGTCACGACAAACTCGACACCGAAACGATCCCCCTTGAACCAGGCCGGTAGGGCAAGACCCCGTGGACCGTACAAAAAGACCCGCTTTTGACTCGCCGGCAGATAGTGTGCATAACCTTTCCGCTCCAGGGCCGTCTTCCCACCTGCATGAACGGGGAGCCCCAATTGCGTCTGGAGCGTATAAAGGGCGCCCGGCCAGTCCACCCTGTCCCCGGAGCGTATGTAGGCGCCCCGGCCAAATGATTCCAGCCAGCCGCTGTTTTTGTATTTGACGAGCAAATCACGACTGAAGCCGGAAGCAACGAGGGAGGAAGTGGCGCTGGTGGCGCCGGTCGTCCACTGGTCTATGAGGCGGTTAATTTTTGTCTTATTTTCAGTACCCATGGTTATCATAAAGCCACATTTTTAAACTATTGTCAAGAAGGGGTTTGAATATGTTGGTTTTCGTTAACCTGTACTATTCTTACATGAACATTTTTAAACCCGCCATGCGATAATGTAAACAGCCGTCTTTCTTTCGATGGCAAGACTGACGGAACCAAGACATAAGAATAAGCGGTTGTGGACGTTGCCCCCCCATAATAAGTTTCTTCAAATAGTGTTTTTCTAATTTTGCACTTCCATGCAACATTTCACCACAAATCAGCAAGAGGAATTGAATTTCAGAGAAAATTTCCCCCTGACATATATTGAGACCTTTGCACAACCCACATCCCGTCATTGCGAGGCGCTTATGCGCCGTGGCAATCTCTCTGATCATGGTGACTTATGAGATTGCTTCGTCGGCTGTTGCCTCCTCGCAAAGACAAAAACAGATGTTGTGCAAAGCTC
>JAHIMW010000037.1 GCA_018896355.1 Pseudomonadota bacterium | reverse complement strand
TGCCTGTTTAACGAGGCCTGCAGGAACCTCGGTACGCTTATGCAGCTTCACATATCCCCGTCGAAACCGTGACGCCCCCGTGGATGGTGAAACGATGTGAATGAGCTGGTTGATCTCTACCTTGTTTCTCCCGCCATGTCAAGCGGAGATCCGCATGCCGCCGGTACGCCTTCGGGGATGCTCCTTCGCGACGGAAGAAGGCGGAGAATGGAATTTCACAGCAGAGGGTCCAAAAAGACGCTTTTCAAGTTTTCATGGCCCACGTCCGTCAATGGCCCTGCCTGAAGATTCTTACCCCTCCCGGTTCTTCGCCCGCATCCCCCGCTCCATCGCCCGGCGGTCTTCCTTGAGCTTGATGTCCTCCCGCTTGTCGTAGAGCTTCTTCCCGCGGCCGACACCGATCTCCACCTTGACCTTCCCGTTGCGGAAATACATCCGGAGCGGAATCAGGGCGAGGCCCCGCTCCTGGGACTTGCCGTAGAGACGCTTGATTTCCTGCCTGTGCATGAGCAGTTTGCGGACACGCAGCGGGTTGTGGTTCTCCCGGTTGCCGTGCGAATAGGGGCTGATGTGCACCTCATAGAGGAAGATTTCCCCCTCCTTGATGAGGGCGTAGCTGTCCTTGAGATTCGCGCGGCCGTCACGGAGCGCCTTCACCTCCGTTCCGACGAGGGCGATCCCCGCCTCATAGGTCTCGTCGATGAAATAGTTGATCCTGGCCCGCTTGTTCTGGCAGATCGGTTTCTCCGCCGTTTCCTTCTTTGCCACTGTTATTCCTGTCCTTCCGTTTTCTGCCATCGCGCGGCAGGATCTACCCGCCTTCTGCCGCCATCGCCATCTTGTCCTCAATCGCACGGGATTCTATCCGACATCGGACATCATATCAAGGAACTTTCACTTCCCCGCGCCGACATTTGCCTTGAAAAACCGCATCCATTGGTATAATAGAAGATGCAAGAGCAGCACAATCCGACCAGCGGTGGAACCTTAAGACCATCTTTTCCAAAAATGATAGCATAAACCCCATCCCAAGGAGGCCCTTATGACGGAAATCATCAACATCAACGCCAGGGAGATTCTGGATTCACGAGGCAATCCAACTGTTGAGACGGAGGTGACCCTGCTGTCGGGGATCACCGGACGGGCTTCCGTGCCGTCGGGCGCATCGACCGGCGAACATGAGATGCTGGAACTCCGGGACGGGGACAAAAAGCGGTACCTCGGAAAGGGCGTCCTGAAGGCCGTGAGCAACGTCCTCGACAAAATCGCGCCGGAGATCGTCGGGATGGACTGTCAAAACCAGCGGGAGATCGACGCCGAGATGATCGCGCTGGACGGCACGGACAACAAGGGCGCCCTGGGCGCGAACGCTATCCTCAGCGTGTCGCTCGCCTGCGCGAAGGCGGCGGCCGCCGCCCTGGAACTCCCTCTCTACCGGTATATCGGCGGCATGATCGCCCGCGACATCCCGGTGCCGATGGCCAATATCATCAACGGCGGCCAGCACGCCGACAACAACGTGGACATCCAGGAGTTCATGGTTATGCCCGTGGGGGCAACAACCTTCCGCGAGGGCCTCCGGATGGCTGCCGAGGTGTTCCACCACCTGAAGGCGCTCCTCAAGGCCGGCGGGTACAACACCGCCGTCGGCGACGAGGGCGGATTCGCCCCCAACCTCAAATCGAACGAACAGGCGCTGGTGCTGATCACAACCGCGATCGAAAAGGCCGGCTACGAACCGGGCAGGGACTGCGCGATCGCCATCGACGCCGCGGCAAGTTCCTTCTTTGAGAAGGGAAAATACATCCTGGCCGCCGAGAAGAAGCCGGAGCGGACCGCCGGAGAGATGGTTAAGTATTACGCGGATCTCGTAAAAAAGCATCCGATCGTTTCGATCGAGGACGGCCTCGCCGAAGACGACTGGAAGGGGTGGAAACTTCTGACGGAGACCTTGGGCGGAAAGGTGCAGATCGTCGGAGACGACCTGTTCGTGACGAACCGGAAACGGCTGGAAAAGGGTATCGCGCTTGGCGTGGCGAACTCCATCCTGATCAAATTGAATCAGATCGGCACGCTGACCGAAACCCTCGATACGATCCAGTGCGCCCGCGAGGCGGGTTACACGACGGTCATCTCGCACCGCTCCGGAGAGACCGAAGACACCTGCATGGCAGACATCGCCGTCGCGGCGAACTGCGGGCAGATCAAAAGCGGATCAATGTCCCGGACCGAGCGGCTCGCCAAGTACAACCAGTTGCTCCGGATCGAGGAGGAACTGGGAGACGCCGCCGTTTACCGTGGGAGATCCGCGCTCTACTCCATAGGGACATGATGCCGCATCGTGCGTGAAGCGGGGACACGATGCGGCGCATCATGTCCCCGCGTGAAGTCGGCCGGACGACCGGTCATAGGGGAAAATGCTGCGACACCTTTGGAAATCGAATCCCGGAAGCGCGCATTGGAGATTTTTCGGGTCGAAAAATCTCCAATGCGCGGAGGGATCTCGATTTCCAAATGCGCAAAGTGCGTAAAAGTCTGACTACAGGAATTTGAACAGCCTGCGGCGGAGGGATTCCATCTGCACCTTGTTTTCCGTCAAGGCGTAACGCTTGGTGAATTTTTTATCCCCTTTTTCAGACACCTCCGTCACGGAGATGATGTTCACATCCTCCAGGTAGCGGATGGCGCTCTGGTAGTTGGACTGGGACAGCGCCTCCGCCCTCCGGATCTCTCCCTTCCGGTACATCCTCGCCCCCAGCCCCCGGATGTACTTCAGCCAGTCTTTCTCGGCCTTTGGCCCCTTCCGGAGATAGTAACATCCCCGGACGACTACCCAGTAGGATTCCATATAGTTGTGGATGAGTCCCCCGAAGGGGAGGAGATTGGTCCTGCCCCGTCCCTTCACCTCGATCCAAGGCTGCCCTTCCCGGTCGAAACCGGCGATCATCCCCTGGTCGCGGAGATAGGAGAGGGTCTCCCGGACCTCCTCCAGATCATCCTTTTGATCGTCAAAAATGAATTCGTGCCGGAATAGGCGCTTGAAAAAAGCATAGTCGTCGCGGATCCGGTTCAACGGAAGCATATCTTCAGGGGTTGCCAGAACAGACGTCGCTACAAAACTGACGGGGAGAAAATAATGGAGGATGGTGTTCTTGTAGTACTCGAGATTCATCCGTTTGTCGTCTTCGAGCGAATAGACAACCTCCTCGATCTCCTCTTCCTCCTCCTCCGCCCCCATGCGGGAGATCAACCCCGACTGATCGAAAAGGTTCAACGCCTCCGTCACCGCCTTGTCCCGGTCGGCGAAGGTCATCGCGAACGAGACCCTGCGGGAAGAGAGGTAATCGAAAAAGAGCGCCAGAACCTCCCGGAGTTCCCCGAGCGAAATTCCCCGGCGGTCATAGCAGAGGAGCCCCGATGCGGTCAGTGCAAAAGGGGTCACGACAGACACCTTGTTGATCGCCCTGACGATCGTGTAACCGATCCGGCGGTAGAGACCCTGCCGCTCCGCAACCGTCATTTCCTCCAGGGGTTTTTCCTGAGCGGCCAGGTAGGATTTGAGGAGGATCGGTTCCCCGACATTCATGTAGACGCGTCCGTACCGTTTCCGGAGCAGCTTGCCGCTCCGGATAATGTCGGTCGTCTTCTCCTTCTCTTTGGGAACGCCGCCCAGCTCCTCGAGATAGGCTTTTTCCTCGATCACCCGGTCATAACCGATGTAGACGGGGATCGCGGCGAGATCATCGCACGCCTTTTCCTGATAGGCTTGAAGAATCATGGAGAGAAGCCCGTACTTGGGCATCACCATCTTCCCCGTCCGGCTGCGCCCCCCCTCGATGAAGAATTCGAGCGGCAGCCCCTCCTGCAGAAGAACCTTGACGTACCGGGCAAAGACCTCGGCGTAGAGATCGTTTCTCTTGAAGCTCCGCCGCAGAAAGAACGCCCCTGATTTTCGGAAGATATAGCCCATCGGGAAGAAGGCAAGGTTGGTCCCTGCCGCCACGAACGGCATCTGAATGTTGTTCTTGTAAAAGCTGTATGAAAGCAGAAGATAATCGAAATGACTCCGATGGCAGGGGATAATGACGAACGGCATCTTCTTGGATATCTGCCGGATCTTCGCAATGCCTTCGCCATCCACCACCACGCCGTCGTAGATGTTGTTCCAGAGCCATGTAAGGATCTTTTCCCAGATCTCGATAAAGATATCGCTGTAATCGGAGGCGATCTCCTCCAGGTATTTCCTCGCCTCTTTCCGGACAGCCGCTACATCCCTCTTTCCCTTCTTCGCCTTCGCCGCCATCTCCTCCATGAAAGAGACCAGTACCTTGTCCCGGAGAACCATGCCGATGATCTCTTCCCGGGACTTCAGAATCGGCCCCACGATGGCCGTCTTCTCCTCGTCGATCCGCTCGATCAGCTCCTCCCGGAGCTCTCGGACCAGTTCTTCGCGGGGACGATCGCCGCCGGCTTTGATGTACTCTGCAAGATTGACCGGTTCGGCAGAGATCACGGAGGCCATGTTGGAATAACGGAGAAAGGTAATCACCCGGCGCACGGGATCCGTTGAGTCGCTCTGACCGAAGAAGATGTTGAGCAGGCTCTCCTTTTCCTTCTCCCGCCTCCTCCCATAGGTAATCAATTCCGGACAGAGATAGATCGGCACGGCGGATGATTCCTGCGCCTCCAGCAACCGGTGAAGGGTCTCCTCGACAAACAGGTTTTCAAAGAGTTCGGACTCCCCGAGATGGATGATGGAGCTCTTTCCCTCCAGCGTGAGCCGGCTAAGATGGTCCATTCTGTTGGAATGGATGGCTGTTTTCCTTAAGATCCGGCGGAAAAGATGAGACAGGATCACCCGGATGGCCATCGGATACGGCTGCCAGGTGATCATATTGATGCCGTGGCAGTAAACGGGCGGAGGGATCCCCTTCCGCATGGAGAGTTCGCGGAGAATCAGGCTGTTGAGCTGGCTCTTGTTCTTCAGGGCATAGACGACGACGCCCTTCTCCGCGAGGGATTTCAGCCCCTCCGCCGTCTCATCGGAGAACTGGACTTTCGAGAGAACCTTCCGGACCAGCCAGTAAAGCGGGAAATTTTCCTCCCGATAAAGACTCCCCGCATGGTAAATGTCAATTTCCGTTGTCCAATGGGGACACCTTGCGGCAAGGTGTCCCCTTATGGCCGACAGGATGGACATGCTCGCTCTCCCTTTACGGACCGTTCACCGGAAAATCTTCGGGAAACCGTTTGCGCATCACCGCTCCGACAAATGACCGGATTTCCGACACGGAGGAGAAGGTCATCACCTTCTTCAGGAGCGCCTTCGATTCCTTCAACGTGGCTCCCCGGATGATCTTCTTCACACGGGGGATCGCCAGCGGATTCATGCTCAACTCATCCAGTTCCAGCCCCAGCAGGATCATGGTATAGGCCGGATCTCCCGCCATCTCCCCGCACATCGCCACCCGGATCCCCGCCCGGTGCCCGATATCCACGACCTGTTTGATCAGGCGCAGGACGGCCGGATGGAGGGGTTCGTAGAGGTAGGTAACCCGCTCATTGATCCGGTCGATCGCCAGAACATACTGGATCAGGTCATTCGTCCCGATGCTGAAAAAATCGACCTCTTTTGCCAATTCCTCGGCTACAATCACCGCGGACGGGACCTCGATCATGATCCCGATTTCTATATCCTTTCCCAGTTCCATCCCCTTGGCCAGCAGCTCGTTTTTCACCTCGGCAAAGATCCGTTTGGCCTCGCGGATCTCCTCGATCCCGGAAATCATCGGGAACATGATCCGGAGCTTTCCCAGGACGCTCGCCCGGAGGATGGCCCTGAGCTGAACCTTGAAGAGCGCCACCTCCTTTAGACAGAAACGGATGCCCCTAAGCCCCAACTGCGGGTTCAGCTCGCGGGAAGGCTTCATGTCCGGGAAGAACTTGTCGCCGCCCAGATCGAAGGTGCGGATGGTCGCCCAGGAAAGCCCCTTGACTCCAACCACGGAGCGGTAATGGGCGAGATGGTCCTCCTCGTCGGGAAGCTGCTCCCGATTGATGTAGATGAATTCCGTCCGGTAAAGCCCGATCCCGTCGGCGCCGTGAAGAACCGCGGAGGGAATCTCTTCGATGAACTCGATATTGCCTCCGATCTCCACACCGTAATGGTCCTTCGTCACCGCCGGCAGACGGGCGTAATCCAGCAGATCGTCCTGGGCCTTCTCGTACAGCCTTTTCTTCTCTTCGTAGCGTTTGCGGATCTCCGGATCTGGATGGACAATGACGACACCGGCAGAACCGTCGATGATGATGTCATCGTTGGTCCGGACGGCCCGGGTGATGCTCTCCAGACCCAACACGGCAGGAATCGCTATCGACCGGGCCACGATCGCCGTATGGGATGTTTTCCCGCCGACATCGGTGGCGAATCCAAGCACCTTGTCGATCTTCAGTTGCGCCGTATCGGCAGGCGACAGGTCGGAGGCAATGATGATGACCCCCTCCCCCGAGTGGATGGCCGCGCGCTCCTTTCCTGCGAGATTCGTGAGAATCCGCTGCCCGGCATATTGGATGTCGCTGATGCGCCCCCGGAGATAGTCGTCCTCCATCCGGTCGAAGATCTCGCGGTATTTATCCAAGGTCATGCGGACCGCCCATTCGGCGTTTACAGACATCTCCCGGATGTTCTTCAGCGTGCGGTCGATGAATTTGCGATCCCGCATAATCATGATGTGGACATCGATGATGTAGAGCGGCTCCATGCCGCCGCCCAGATCTCCGAGTTTGTTCTTCAGCTCGAGTAGCTGCTTTTCCGATTCCCGCAGGGCCTTACGGAAACGCTGGATCTCCGCGGAAATCAGGCCCGGATTGCTAAGATTGTAAAAGGGAACCTGTGCATCCTGGCGGTCGAAAAGATAGGCCCTTCCGATGACAATGCCCGGCGAAACACCGATCCCCTTTATCACAAACGTTTTCTTCTGATCATCCGCCATAAAATCGATTATCCTCTGTCTGCATATCCGCTGAAGCGGCCAACGGTCTTGACCGCCGTCAAGTCTCTCCGAATTTCGCCTCGATCAGGCCGGCGAAGGCCGCGATCGCCTCCCTCGAGTCGA
Organism: Pseudomonadota bacterium; assembly: GCA_018896355.1. GTDB lineage: Bacteria > Desulfobacterota > Syntrophia > Syntrophales > UBA5619 > UBA5619. The sequence continues at coordinate 6,927 of JAHIMW010000037.1, read as the reverse complement.
CTCCCTCAACACGAATGGTCAACCGACTTCCCTGAGGGCAGTAGAGCGTGAGAATCCCCAGAATGCTTCGTCCGTTGATCTCGACGCCGTCTTTTTCCAGAAAGGTATCCGCCTGAAAGCGATTGGCCGTTTCCGCCAGCTTGGCGGCCACCCGTGCGTGAATTCCCAACTTGTTCGTAATTTCAAACGTTCGTACTTCTACCATATCTTTATCGAGAGCACCATGCACAAGAGGCTCATTCCGTAAAGGATCTTCACCGAAGAGATCCCGAGGCGAACCCCTGCAAAAACAAGAAGGAGTAAAACCGATCCAACCGCCCCGCCCGGCATTTCGAGTGGAAAGTTCCAGGAACGGCTGGCGTTATCGACGGCCATGGCCGCCAGCGAACCGATCAGGACAAGCAAAAGATAACGTAATTTTACGGACTCTTTCAGCAGATCCAACGCCCGGATAAAATCAATCCCGTTTCGGCCGCACCGGTAGCCTTCGAGAAACCCCTTAACGCGAACCAGAAGCTGAGCGGGGGTGTAGAGCAGCAGAAAGGCGAGCGGCGCCAGAAGAGTCCCCGTGAGAGCCAGGATCACCGCCCCAACGGCAGAAAAGGGCCGGAGCGCCCCCCAGAAAAAGGAATCGCCGATCGCCGCGTAAGGCCCCATGAGCGCCTTTTTCAGCGCCTCCACCGACTCCGGTGCACACCCTTCTTCCTCGATCCGGGCCACGGAACCGATGACCGAAGAGAGGAGGTAGGGATGGGTGTTGAACATCTGCAAATGCCTCGCAAGAAAAACCCCTGTCTCCCTGGGATCTTTCCGCTGTTCCGCGATCAGCGGGAACATCGTAAAGGCAAAACCCAGATTCTGCATCCTTCGGAAGTTGAAGGAAACCGGAACGGTCAGTGACCGCATAAAAATGCTGAACAGCGTCGATCTTTTCATCAGAACCGCCATTTCCGGGTCTTTTTCGCTGACCGGAGGCGCAGCAGTCTTGATCCACTGCGCGTGAACCCTCCGCCCTCAAATCCATGCCTGGGGACGATAGCGGCTTCCGCCACCCGTCGAACGCCTGCCTAACATGAATGGCCCGCGAAAGTCAACCTATTCACCACCCAAAGCACAGCCGTTTTTTTCGCGATTTCGACGAGATAGGATTTTGAAGTTTTCTCTTGACATCCATTTTATATTCTGGTAGCAAGGCACGCCTTTAAGGAAAGGGATTGACCGACCTGACTTGGCCATGGAGATGGTTTTGGAAGCGGGTCGGTTTTTTTGAATTCAACGAATAGACCGAAGAGAGAACGAAAGAGGAGAGAACCATGATTTGTCAGACGATCAAAAACGGCATCGAATGCGGCTTCATGACGAAGAAGGGCTGCGGATTCAATGGGGGCAGTTGCAATGCCATCATCGACAAGTGTGAGGGATGCGGCAAAGTCATCGAATGTGCGACGGTAAAGTACTGCCGTGTTTATCCGGACCCGGCCGGAAAGTGGCGGGCCGGCAAATGCCCGACAGCAACCCATTTGAAGCTGGATGTCAAGGAAGCGACGCAGAAGGTCAACCCGCTGAAGGCGTCTAAGCGGGCAAACAAGAAATAGCGGCAGGATGCGCTGCCTGGGCCCCACCATGAAAAGGCCGATCGGAACCGGAGGGTTTCCGTCGGCCTTTTGTATTGACCCTAACTTACAATTTCCCTGATCCGGCGCAACCCCTTCTCGATTTCATCCAGAAGCCCTTCACGCGGATCCCGTCCCGTGACCGCCTCCTCACCCCGCATCCGCTGGAGCTGTTTTCTGGCCCCGTTGATGGTGAATCTCTCCTCATAGAGGAGTTTCCGGATCGTCAGCAACTCCTCGACATCCCGATGTCGGTAAAGTCTCTGATCGGAACGGGTGCGGATTGGCCGGACCGTTTTGAATTCGGACTCCCAGTAGCGGATTACATAGGGTTGCACGCCCAATAATCTGCCGACCTCGCCGATGCGGAAATAGGACTTATCGGGAATTGATTTATCCATCATCCAATGACGGGGACACCTTGCCGCAAGGTGTCCCCGATATCATGAGTGGTGTCCCGGGTTCCGTCCCCGGCATTGGATTCACCGCCTTAAGAATGCGGACCGCTTCGGATTAATCGTTCAGCGCCTTCCGAAGGACCTGACTCGACTTGAAGGTCAGCACCCTTCGTGCCGATATGGCGATCTCGTCGCCGGTCTGGGGGTTTCTCCCCCGCCGGGATTTCTTCTCCTTGACGACAAAATTACCAAAACCGGAAATCTTGATCTTCTCGCCCGCTGTCAGGCTGTCCTTGATGATATCGAATACGGACTCAACAATCCTGGCCGAATCCTTCTTCGAAAATCCCAGCTTTTCGTACACATCCTGAATAATGTCGATCTTTGTCATTTCCTGCCTCCTCCGATGGATTGATCCGTTCCTATCTGATTGACGCACCTGACGCATGAACGATCTTCTTCACAATCCGCGCATGGACCTCATTCACCTCGTCATCCGTCAAGGTCCGGTCCGTACTGCGATATGAAAACCGCAATCCCAAGCTCCTGGTCCCCACAGGGATATTTTTCCCCTCGTATACATCAAATATTCTAACTTTTTCAAGTAATTCTTCAGCGGAATCCGTCGCTGCCCGGAGAAGTTCTCCGGCCTCCACCCCCATGCGGATCAGAAACGCCACATCCCGCGAACTCGACGGGAATCTTGGGATGGCGCGGAAGGTCGTCTTCGCGGAGCATTTTGCGGTCAGCCGATCGAGATCGATCTCGCACACAATAACGGGGACACCTTGCCGCAAGGTGTCCCCAAACGACATGCGGGAGAGAATATCCGGATGCATCTCGCCCAGAAATCCAACCTGCTCCTCCCCGCTGAAAACACCACAGGATTTTCCCGGATCGAGGAAAGGCTCATGAACGCCTGCCCGGAATGAGGGGTCTGGTATCTGCAGCAGATCCAGGATATTCTCGACACACCCTTGAAGATCATAAAAGTCTGCCTGCAGACCCGAAAAATGCCACCGCTCTTCATAGCGCCGGCCGGTAATCAGAAAGGCCGCGCGGTCCTGTTCCCGCGGCTGCTTCCCCTCTCCCATGCCGATGAAGGTCCGGCCCGTCTCGAAGAGCTTCAGGTCAAAACGGCCGACATCGGCGTTCCTCGCGGCATTGCGCAGAAGGCTGTAGACCATGGTCGTCCGCATCACCGCCTGTTCTTCCGTCAAAGGATTTCTGATCCGGACATGACGGCGCCGCTCATCCGCTGGATCCAGGCAGAGTTGGTCTACTGCCGCCTCCGGGATAAAGCTGTAGTTGATCACCTCCGTATAACCGGCGCCGGTCATGATCTCCCGAACCCGCGCCTCCGTCTTCCTCTTTTCGTCGATGCTTCCGGCAGCGATCACCGAAACGGCGGGAAGGGTCGTCGGAACCCGGTCATAACCGTACAGCCGAACAACCTCTTCAATCAGGTCGATCTCCCGGGTGATATCCAAGCGGCAGGTTGGAGGTGTAACGCGGAGAAGCCCGTTACCGCCCCGGTCGATCTCCATCTCCAGACTTTTCAGGATCCGGACGATCTCCTCCTCCGGAATCGCCGTCCCGAGGATCTCCCGCACACGCTTGACGCGCAGCGGAATGTCTCTAACTATCGCGACTGTTCCCGGGTATTGATCGATCATTCCCCGGCAAACCGTTCCTCCGGAAAGCTCCGCCATGAGCCCCGCCGCACGGTCAAGCGCCCGGACAACCCCTTCCGGATCAATCCCTCTCTCGAAACGGAAGGCGGCGTCGGTTCCCATCGCCAGCGCGCGCGCGGTCCGACGGATGGAAGCGGGGTTGAAATAGGCGCTCTCCAGCAGGATTGTCTCCGTCTCTTCCTTGACCTCGGAATTGAGCCCGCCCATGACCCCGCCGACGGCCACCGGCTTCACACCGTCACAGATCATCAGCGTGTCGGCCCCCAGGGTGTGCTCCTTTCCGTCCAGTGAAACGAACGTCTCGCCCGCGCGGGAACGCCGGACCACGATCCTCCCTTCGGCAAGGAAGCGGAAATCGAAGGCATGCAGGGGCTGCCCCAGCTCCATCATCACGAAGTTGGTCACATCCACGATATTGTTGATCGAGCGGAGACCCACCGCTTCCAGCCTCCGCCTCATCCAGAAGGGCGACGGTCCGATCCGGACATTTTTGATGATCCGGGCGGTGTACCGCGGACAGAGATCGGGATCCTCGATGGAAACCGATGTGATCCGGCTAATCTCCTCGTCATTTTCCATGACGACGGCATCGGGATAACGCAGCGTCTTCCCCGTGATGGCCGCCACTTCGCGTGCCACGCCGACGATGGAGAGACAATCGGACCGGTTCGGGGTCACGCCGATATCGAGAACCGCGTCCCGCAGGTCGAGCGCTTCCGCCAGCCCTTTTCCCAGCGGAAAATCGGACGGGAGAAGCATGATCCCCGAGGCGTCGCCGCCGATTCCGAGCTCTTCCCCGGAACAGAGCATCCCCTCGGAAACCTCGTCACGGATCCGGGCGCTACGGATGAGATCTCCGGCGGGAAGGATCGCTCCAACCGGCGCCAGCGGAACGATATCACCGGCGTGGATGTTCTTTGCACCGCAAACAACGGAATGGGTTGCGTCTCCCGTGGTCACCTCACAGAGGGACAATTGATCGGCATGGGGATGGGGCTTGATGGAAACAATCCGGGCGACCCTGACCCCGCTGAAGGCGGGTTCGATTCGGTTCAGGGAGTCCACTTCCAGACCGGACATGGTCAGCCGCTCCTCCAGCTCTTCCGGTGAAAGATCGACATCCACATAATCTCGAAGCCATTTCAGACTGACTTGCATAAGGGATTTCTCTTGCTCGCCTCACGGACGCCATGGGGACATGATGCCGCATCGTGTCCCCGTTAAAACTGTTCCAGGAATCTCATATCATTATCGAAAAAAAGACGGATGTCCGAGATCCCGAATTTGAGCATCGCAATCCGTTCCAGACCCAGCCCGAAGGCAAAACCGGTAAATTCGTCCGGATCGTAACCGACGTTTTTGAACACCTCGGGATCCACCATACCCGACCCCAGGATCTCCAGCCAGCCGCTCTGCCCGCAGACCCGGCATCCCCGGCCGCGGCAGATGACGCACCGGATGTCAACCTCCGCACTCGGTTCCGTAAAAGGGAAAAAGCTGGGACGGAAGCGGGGCGCCGTATCCTCACCGAATATCTGCTTGAGAAAAACCGTCAGAACCCCCTTGAGATCGCCGAAGGTGATGCCCCGGTCCACAAGCAGGCCCTCGATCTGGTGGAACATCGGGGTATGAGAAATATCCGAATCACGGCGGTAGACACGGCCCGGCGAGAGAATTCTCACCGGCGGCCTCGTCTTTTCCATGATCCGGACCTGGACCGGGGATGTGTGGGTGCGCAGGACTATATTCTCCTCGACGTAGAAGGTGTCCTGCATGTCCCGCGCCGGATGGTCCTTGGGAATGTTCAACGCCTCAAAATTGTAGTAATCCAGTTCGACTTCCGGCCCTTCCACGACCGAGAAACCGAGACCGGCAAAGATGCGGCAGATCTCGTCCCGCACCTGCGTGACCGGATGGAGCCGCCCATGCCGGACGCCTCTCCCGGGCAGGGTGACATCAATCCGTTCGCCAAGGAGAACCTCATCTTTTTTTGAGGATGCGAGTCCCGCAAGAAGCTCGTCGATCCTTGCGGAAAGTTCCTCCTTGACCTCGTTGCACTCCTTGCCGAACTGGGGCCTGTCCCCGGAAGCTACATTTGCGATATTGCGGAGCAATCCGGTTAGCAACCCCTTGCGCCCGAGGTAGCGGGTGCGGATGGCCTGGAACGCCTCTTCCGTTCCGGCCTGACGGAGCTCCGCCTCCGCCTGTTCCCTAAGGACCCTCAACTCTCCCGTCATGCCTGCCGCTCACCCTTTGCGATGGTTGCGATCTCCGAAAATCCGCTCGGTTCATGAACGGCCAGATCCGCGAGGACCCTCCGGTCGATCTCGACGCCCGCCTTGTGCATCCCATTGATCAGACGGCTGTAGGATATTTCATTAATCCTTGCGGCCGCATTGATCCTTGTGATCCAAAGCCGCCGGAACTCCCGTTTCCTGACCCGCCTGTCGCGGTAGGCATATGCCATCGCGTGGCTGACCGCCTCCGTGGCCGTTCGCAACAGCTTGCTTCTGGACAGCAAAAATCCCTTGGCCGCCTTCATAATCTTTCTTCTCTTCTTTTGAGCCGTCACGCTCCTCTTTACCCTCGGCATTGCTTATCTCCTCCTCATTTATTGTGAGGCGTAAGGTGTGAAGGGTGAGGCGTGAGGTGAAAACACTCTTCACTCTTCACTCTTCACCCCCTACAGATACGGAATCAGTTTCCGGATCGCCTTTTCATTGGTTTTGTCCATAATGGTCGATTTTCGCAGGTTCCGCTTACTTTTCGTCGTTTTCGGCGTCAGGATATGGCTGGTATTGGCCCTGCTCCTCTTGATCTTTCCCGTTCCCGTCATGGAAAATCGCTTAGCCGCACCCCGATGTGTCTTGATCTTTGGCATTCCATCACCCCTTTTGTTAAGAATTGAATTGACCGATCCCATCACTTCTTCGGCGAGAGGATCATGATCATGTTTCTCCCTTCCAGTTTCGGCTGCTGATCGATCACACAGCCGTCGGCGAGGGTATTCTTGATATCCTCCATGATCTTCCGGCCGATATCGGTATATGCGATCTCGCGCCCCCGGAACATCATCGATATCTTCACCTTGTTGTGCTGCTCCAGAAACTTCCTCACGTGCTTGACCTTGACCTCAAGGTCATGCGCCTCCGTCTTGGGCCGCAGGCGGATCTCCTTCACCTGGATGACGGTCTGGCTTTTCTTGGAGACCTGAACCTTCTT
>JAHIMW010000036.1 GCA_018896355.1 Pseudomonadota bacterium | reverse complement strand
GATAGGTGATCTCGTCCCGGTCCATCTTCCGGATCAGGTCCGAGGAGACCTCCTGCTTCACAAACGCACGGACCTCCGCCTTCAGTGCGATCTCTTCCGGGGTCAGCAAAATGTCCTGCAGCATGTCCCTTCCCTCCTTTTGAAAAGATGATGGCCTCGTTACAAGTCGATTTTACCCTGTTTTGTCATTCCGTTCTTGACACGAAACCCAGTTTTTTCAATAACTTCTGGATTCACGCTTTCGCGGGAATGACAAAGTGGGGTATTTTTCAATGCTCTCGCGAGGGAAAGCCCCGACGCTTTTTCAGGCTGGGACCGTCGGCGCCGTGAGAAGGGCCTTCATCGACCCGATCGTTTCGGCATAGTCGCCGCTGCCGAAGATGGCGGAACCGGCGACAAGGATCTCTGCGCCGGCATCGGCGATGGAACGGATATTGTTCAGCGTCACGCCGCCGTCCACCTCCAGAAGCACCTCCGGCGCCGCAGCGCGGATCAACTGCTGCGCCTGCCTGATCCTGGAGAGGGAGCCCTCGATGAACTTCTGCCCTCCGAATCCCGGGTTCACGGTCATGATGAGCAGCAGGTCGATGTCGGGCAGGATCGGTTCGATCTGGGTGAGCGGCGTCACCGGGTTGAGGGAGACCCCCGCCCGGAGGCCGCGCTCGCGGATCAGGGCGACCGTCCGATGGAGATGGGCCGCGGCCTCCACATGGACGGTGATCCAGTCGGCCCCCGCCTTTGCGAAGTCGTCGATGTACCGTTCGGGGTTTTCGATCATCAGGTGGACGTCGAAGGGGAGACGCGTGGTTTTCCGGATCGAGGCGACGAGCCCCGGGCCGATCGTGAGGTTGGGGACGAAATGGCCGTCCATGACGTCGATGTGGATCCAGTCGGCCCCCGCCGCCTCGACAGCCGCGATCTCTTCGCCGAGACGGCTGAAATCCGCAGACAGGATGGAGGGTGCTATCATTTTCATGGCCGAACCCGCAAAAAATTTATGGAGCATTGGTTCATGAATGGAGACGCGGCCGCTTCCCTTTGGCGTGACGCCCCGGGAAACAGACTCCGCGACCGGACCGCCGACATTCTCATACACCATCGCCGGGGCCGTGTCAACGTTCCGATCGGCCTTTTGCTTGCGGATCGGCGGCGTACATGGTACGAATGAAACGGGAAAATCGAAAGGGGTGTGGCGATGACGGCGGACTGCAAGGATCTTCGGGAACATGTCGAGAGGCTGCGGGCGCTCTCCTTCAAGGTGGGGGCGTACCGGCCGCCGAGCGAGGGGGGCAGCGCCTCCCTGCTGCTGAGGGTGACCGAAAATTGCCCTTGGAACCGATGCACCTTCTGCGAGATGTACAAGGGGCATCGCTTTGTCTATCGGCCCGTGGAGGAGATCAAGGCCGATATCGACCGGGTTGCGGCGATCCGCGATGAAATCACGGCGGTTTCATGGAAGCTGGGGATGGGCGGAAAGATTACCCGCGACGTAGGGGCCGCCCTGCTCGCGGAGGGCCGCGATCTCATCGAGAATTCCGGCTTCATCACGGTTTTCAACTGGCTCTCTTCCGGCGGGAGAACGGCCTTCCTGCAGGATGCCGACAGCATGATCATGCGGTCTCCCGAGTTCGTGGCGGCGCTGAAATACCTTCGGGAAACCTTGCCCTCCCTGACCCGGGTGACCACCTATGCCCGCTCGAAAACGCTGTCCCGAAGAAGGCCGGAGGAACTCCGGACGATCTGCGAGGCGGGTCTGGACCGCCTCCATATCGGTCTCGAGACGGGGGATGATGAATTGCTGACCCTTGTCCGCAAAGGGGTGACGAGCGCCGAGCAGATCGAAGGGGGCCGCAAGGCCGTCGCCGCGGGCTTTCAGGTCTCGGAGTACTGGATGCCCGACCTGGGCGGCAGGGAGCGGCGGCGGCAGCATGCGGAGAATACGGCCCGCGTCCTTTCGGCTGTCAATCCCCACTATATTCGCTCCCGGCCCCTTGTTCCCCGGCCGGGAACGCCGCTCTACGAAGATGTCGCACAGGGCCGCTTGTGTCTCTCCTCGCCCCATGAACGGCTGGAGGAGCTGGCCTGGATGATCGGCGGCCTCAATGTCACGTCGAAGGTTTGCTTCGACCATGCGATGAACGCCTGGGCGGACCGCCGGGGCGGTCTCCTCTTCCGGCAGGATTACGAAGGCTATCGATTTCCGGACGAGAAGCCGCTGGTGCTGGAACGGATCCGGGAGGGGTTGGCCGTGGAAGAGTCGATGCACGTCCATGTCCGGGAGCTGATGGCCGTGCAATCCCTCTAAGCCGCCGGCAGAGGATTATCGCCCGTCAGTTTACCGCGTAGAGGTTCATTTCAGGCAAGTTCATGATCTCCCGTCCCTGGGCAACCGCACAGGGCGACCGCCTCCTTTACCAGATGATTCTTACCGCATACCGCGAGAATACGGCGTCGGAACTGATGACGGGAAGCCCTTCCGCAAGCGCCTGGGCAACGATCAGACGGTCAAACGGATCGCGGTGATGAAAAGGCAGATCGATGACTTTGTGCAGATGATTGAGTTCAATCGGCAGCACGGCGATATCGTTCTCTTCAAGCTGTTGTGGAATGAGTTGTCCATAAGGTTGCCGGAGATCGAGTTTCTTCAGACTGACCTTGATAGCGATTTCCCATAAACTGGCCGTGCTCAGAACGAGCTGATTTTGCTGATCAGCGATGACGTTTTTCGCATCGATGCTCAATCGGTCGCTGCCGCTTATGAACCACAAAAAACTGTTGGTGTCGAGCAATGCGCGCATCAGGTATATTCTTTGAAATCTTCGAGTGGTTCGTCGATGTCATCCGCGATGATGATGAGACCCCTGGCGCTTCCGAACCGCCGCTGTTTCCGGGGCGGTTTGATGATGGCCACAAGCCTTGCGACGGGTTGTCCTCCCTGCGTGATGACAACCTCGTCCCCGCTGATCGTCCGTTCGATCAACTCGGGGAAAAGCTGCTTCGCCTGGTTCACGTCGATGGTCTGCATGGCGCTGATCCTCAAATTGAAATGATTTGTTGAAATGATAACAGAACCGCATCTCAAAAGCAAATCGTAACAAACGGTGTAACGCACGGTGGACTTCTTAAGAGAGAGATATGTTTGATATTTCAAGGATTAAGGTCAATTGCCCGCCCGCGCCGCTTTGCGATTTCATCTGCGGCGGTCTCAGGCTTTGCGTATCCCCGGCGGCCGACCCCGTTTCCGTTTCACGGGTTCCGGCGTTTCCGTCAGGGGCTCCGATTTCGGCGTGCGGGCTCGCCGGAGCCTTGCCAGTTCCGGCGTTTCCGTTGGGGTTGCCGGTATGGGTTTGGGACCCCGTTTGAGCGCTGCGTGTTCTGTCGATACGGTTCGGATTTCCGCGCCTTTGTCTTGTTTTGGCGTTTCCCGTGCATGCCGCAGGGCCGCCGGCACCTCGTCGATCTCGATGCCGAAGATCCCGGCGAGATCCTCTTCGGCGATGATCTTTTCTCGCGTTGCCGGCGAGGCCGCAAGATCCGCAGCGCCGGGCGCGGCGATCAGCTCCCGGTGATCCACGCCACGCAACAGGAAGAGAAGCTCCGGTTCCCGGTCGAGCCGGGCGCCGACGCCGTAGAGGACGGCGGCGACGTGCTTGCACATGGAGGCCCAGTCCGGACAGGAGCAGCGAAAGGAGATCTCGGCGGGCTCCGGGAAGAGCCCCGTCCGCGGCCTGGTCACGATCTCCATGACCTCGCGGGAGAGTTTCCCTTGGAGGAGTTCCAAAAGGGAGCCGATCCTCCCCGTGCACGCCCCCTTGACTCCCCGCCAGACCTCTGCTTTCAGCGGGCGGATCTCGATCTCCACCGAATAGAGGTGGGAGCCGCTGACCAGCGCGTTCACCCGGGCTGTCCCGATCTTCAGGTCGACGACCGAGCCGTTGCGAACGTAGGCGCGGCCCCGCGGGATGCGGTTCTCGTAGTCGCCGTACCGCTCCAGGTTCTGACACCAGGCCTTTCCCCAAAAGGTGGCGGCGATGGTCCGCCCGGCTATAATCACCGGTGAGAGGGGTTTCCCCTTCTTTCGCAGTTTCTCCGCCTGTTTCAGGGCCTTCGCCCGCCGCTCCGCCACCGGCACGTACCGCGGCCAGCCCCAGTCGTCGCTTCTGCCCCTTCTCCTGCCCCAGCTCATCCGCCGCTCCTCCCTCTTTTCTCTTCTCCCCCGCCGTTCTCCTCGTCCAGAGCGCGGGCAAGATCGAGAGAGACAAACCGGATCAGTTCATCGTCGGGCATCTCCGTGAGGAGTTTTTCCTCGCCGGCCCCGAGGATGCTTTCGGCCAGATTCTTCTTCTCTTCGATCATGGCGTCGATTTTCTCCTCGATGGTCCCCCGGCAGACGAACTTGTGGACGAGGACGTTCTTTTTCTGGCCGATCCGGTACGCCCGGTCCGTCGCCTGGTTTTCCACCGCCGGGTTCCACCACCGGTCGAAATGGATCACGTGGGAGGCCGCCGTCAGGTTCAGCCCCACCCCGCCCGCCTTCAAGGAGAGGACGAAAAAGGGCGGCCCATCCTCCCGCTGGAAGGCGTCGACGATCTCCCGCCGCTTGCCGACCCCCGTTCCCCCGTGCAGGACGAGCCCCGGTCGCAGGAACACCTCCGCCAAGAGCGCCGCGAGCGGTTCCGTCATCTCCCTGAACTGCGTGAAGACGAGGAGCTTTTCCTGCCGGGAGGCGATCTCCTCGCAGAGGGTACGGAGGCGTTGGAACTTCCCGCTCGCCCCGTTCCCGTAAGCCTGATCCCCCAGCCACTGGGAAGGATGGTTGCAGATCTGCTTGAAGCGCATCAGGTAGGCCAGAACAAGCCCCCGCCGCTGGATGCCTTCGGTTTCCTTCAATTTTTCCGCCATTTCCCGGACGGACTCCCCGTAGAGGGTTGCCTGGGTCTTCGTCAGCGGGCAGAAGACCTTGATCTCAACTTTATCCGGCAGGTCGGCGATGATCCGCCGATCCGTCTTTAGGCGCCGGAGGATGTAGGGTCGCACGAGAGTGCGCAGGGCCGCGTAGGCGTTGTCCTTCCCGTCCCCCGCCTCCTTCGTGTATCGGCTGAAGACCTTCTCCGTCCCGAGGAGGCCGGGGCAGAGGAAATCGAAGAGGGACCAGAGATCGCCCAGGCGGTTCTCCAGCGGGGTTCCGGAGAGGATGATCCGCATTCTCCCCCGAAGCGCCTTGACGGCCCGCGTCTGCCTCGCCCCCGGGTTCTTTACGGCCTGCGCCTCGTCCAGGACGAGGAGCCCCCAGGAGACCTCCCGGAGCCACGCAACGCGGTGGATCATCGCGTAGGTGGTGATGACGAGGTCCATTCCCGAGAGCGTCGCGGCCCGCCTTTGCGGGTCCGCCATCATGGCGAGGGCGGCGGCGGGCGTTTCGGAGGGATGGGCGTAGAACACCGCCAGCGACGGGGCGAAACGGCCGATCTCGGCCTTCCAGTTTGCCACGAGGGAGGCGGGGACGACGACGAGGGCCGGCCCGGTCACAGGCGGCGTTCCGGAAGCTTTCTGCTGCCGGAGTAGCAGGAGGAGCGCCAGGACCTGGATGGTCTTTCCCAGCCCCATGTCGTCGG
>JAHIMW010000035.1 GCA_018896355.1 Pseudomonadota bacterium | reverse complement strand
GGGGCGGTCGGCCGTGAAGGCCTGCCACAGCACGCCCTGCACGATGTAGTTGCGGATGTTCTTGACGCGCTCGGCGCTGTCGCCGTCATTGAGCTGACTGTCGCGCAGGCGGCTCACGGCGTCATATTCATACAGGCCCTGCTGTGCCTTGGTGGTGGACTTGATGTGCCATTGCAGCAGCGGCATGTCGAGCGCCTGGGCCACTTCTTCGGCCAGCATGGTCTTGCCGGTGCCGGGCTCGCCCTTGACGAGCAGCGGGCGTTGCAGCGTGATGGCCGCGTTCACGGCAAGCATCAGGTCTTGGGTGGCGACGTAGTTCTGGGAGCCTTGAAATTTCATGAACAAAACACCGGATCGTTGATGGATGGGCTTGACAAAGCGCTGGCTATAATCGCCGACTGATCAGAGCCCTGAGCTGAACCTTCATACGATTGTGCGCGCAAAATGAACAAGACGTTGACCACGATATTCGCCCTGGCTGTCGCTTCCGTGACGGCGTTGTCCCACGCACAGGAAGCCAAGGGTGATGTCGAAGCCGGCAAGCAGAAAATTGCGATGTGCATTGGCTGCCACGGCATTCCGGGTTATCAGTCCAGCTTTCCTGAAGTGCACAAGGTGCCCATGATTTCGGGCCAGAGCGGCAAGTACATTGCGGCCGCACTCACTGCGTATAAGAAGGGTGAACGCAAGCACCCCACGATGCGCGGAATTGCCGATTCGCTGACGGAGCAGGATATTGCCGATGTGTCGGCCTACTATGAGCAGCACGGCAAGACCGGCGCCGAAGTGGCAGCCAAGCCGGCCCGCGAACCCAGCGTGCAAGTGGCCGAGCTGTTGAAAAAAGGTGCCTGCGTGTCCTGCCACGGCGACAACTTCGCCAAGCCCATCGACAGCGAACGGATCGCCTGGGTCGGACAAACCTTCCCGCAGACATTGCAGTTCGGCTCGCACGCCGCCATCCGCAGTTCCAGCTTCGGGGTCCAGAGGCCCGAAAAGCCCGATTCCCACAGGGAGGGCTGAAGGGTATTGGTTATGCAGGATTTCATGCATTCACCGCAGCGGATGCAGGTGCGCAGAAACGCGGTTTCAGGAAGCGCCCCGGGAGGTCGAATGAGCTGTCGCCTGCCCTGAAGAGATGTAAAAGGCGTCCGGAGCGACAAGAAACCGAGTGTCAGCCCGCCGCCTACGGAGTAGACAAACCCCCGGCGGGAGAGATCGGGGCCGGAATATTCGCCCACCCCGGAAAAAGATGCGGGATAGGAGATCGCCTTCTGCGGGCAGATCCCCGCGCACTCCCGGCACTGGATGCAATCCGCGGAGACTGTTTTAAAGGGATCTTCGCCGATCGCCCCCATGGGGCAACCCTTTCGGCAGACCATGCATAGGTCGCACTCCGGGCTGACCCGGCGCCTGAACACCCCGAGCGGCGAAATCAGGCTGAGCAAGGCCCCCAGCGGACAGAGGTAACGGCACCAGAACCGAGGCGCAAGGCGGTTGAGCGCGATCACCGCCCCGAAGATCAGCAACGTCACGGCAGTCATGTAAAAGACGGGTTGCGGATTGTGCTGATGGGCGAGGCCGACCCACCCCAGCCCTTGAAAAAGCGGGCGGAGAAGATCCAGCAGAATATTGGCGACGGTGATCAGCAGCGGATAGAGGAAGAAGGCATAGAATCGCGTCAAGAGCGCGATCGGGTCCATAAAGTAAACCAGTGAAACACCCGTCGCCGCTGCGGCGAAAAAAATGACGAGCAGACCATATTTCCAGCGGCGAAGGGTCGAATCGGTGCGCAGAGCGGCGCGTCTGACCTTCCGGAAAAGGAGAAAATCAAAGCCGTCGATCGCGGCGCCGAGAGGACAGACGTAGGCGCAGAAGAACCGTCCGACGGCCAGCGTCGCTCCGATCAGAATCAGCGACCAGAGGACGCGGCCGATCATCTCCCGCGAAGCGAGGAGGGCGTTGAGTCCCAGGAGCGGATCGATCCGCAGGTAGAGATCGGCAGGAAGCCAGTCCGGGAGCCGATAGGTTGCCAGAAGAAAGAAAGCGGTAAATATGAGAAGCGACAGGGCCTGGACGGTTTTCCTCATACGGTTCCCTTGTAGATTCTAAGCTTCTCCACGTCGATCTTCCCCAGGCCCCGCTGATGAGCCGCAAGCAGATGCTCAACCTGGCGGCCCTTGAAGTTCCGGCCATGCCAGGGAACAATGCCCACCCCATAGGAATCAACCGCCACCGGATCCACGCCGGCAATGATGAGGTTCGGCTTCTTGACGTCGCCGGGCCCGCCGGGTCCGCCGGAAGCCATGGCCCGGGTGGCATCCAGGATCGTCAGTTGAGGTTTGATCACCGTTGCCAAATCCGCGATCCCCTCGTTGATGTTGAACCGGTAGTGGAAGCTTTCCCGGTCCCAGATCAGCCCCATGAGCCCCTTCAACCCGAGGCTGACGCCTGTCGTGGAATGGGATTTTGCGACCGGAACATTGATCAGCACGGCGTTGTCGAGAAGATCTGTGAGAACCTCCACCCGCTCCAGAACCTTCCCCTGCGGTATCCGGATCTCGCGGAAGAATTTCCGGTCCTGCAGCGCGAGGACGTGGACGCCCGGGATGTTCCGGCACGCATCGCGGATTCCGGTCCGATCGAGGCAGAGTTCGGCCCTTTGCAGCGTATGATCCAGGACCAGAACCTCCTTGGCTCCTGCATCGATACAGGCATGGGCCACCGCGACGACGACCTGGGGATGCGTCGTTGCGGCAAAATCGGGCGTCCTCGCAAACGACATATTCGGTTTGATGACCACGCGCTGCCCCTTTTTCACGAAGCGTGCGATTCCCCCCACGACCTCCAGCGCCTTTCGGGTGGCGGCGGCCGGCTCGCCGGAAATCACGGCAAGATCCACCTCCTCTGCCGCACTTAGGAAGGGAGGATAGCCGGCCAGACCGAAGGTTACACCTGCCGCTGTAACCTTCAAGAATTGCCTTCGTGATATGCCTCGTTTATCGCCAATCATGATCTGTTGCCTTTCTCCTGCGGAAACGATCCGAGACTTGAATTTCTACCCCTCCTGTCATTGCGAGGAGCAGAGCGACGAAGCAATCTCATAGTTTATCGGATGGCTATGGGATTGCTTCGTCGGCCTTCGCCCTCCTCGCAATGACAAATGGCGCGCTTTTCAACGGTCTCATCATACGAAATATTCCGCAGGGATCTCACGGAGCCGGACGATGTCCCTGATTTTGGCCTTCACGTCGAAACCGCTGGGACATCTCACCGGACACCGTGAACAATCGCCGCACAGCTCGGCAGGAAGCCCAAGGGAGACGACGAGATCCTGGGCCATTCCCAAATTCCGGTAATCATAAACGTACATATAGGCGCGCATCAGATCGGGGATCGGAAGCCGCGCAACACACTGCCCCAAGCGCTTCAGGCTGAGATCCAGTTTCTTGATGAATTCCGCCTCGGTCGCCCCTTCGAGGTAACGGCCCGTTGTGCGGTCATGGGGAAGGCTCACCTTGCTGCCGATGTAGTAGGAATCCCTCGGGCGCCCCTTGACCACGCTTCCGATCACCTCCTCGTTCCGGCCCTGCATGTAGGCATGGGCGGTGTCCAGAAGCCGGATGCCGGAATCCAGCGCGGTTCGGATGAGATTGGGGTTGTCCGAGTTCATGAC
The DNA here is from genome assembly GCA_018896355.1 of Pseudomonadota bacterium. GTDB lineage: Bacteria > Desulfobacterota > Syntrophia > Syntrophales > UBA5619 > UBA5619. Next base: position 13,611 of record JAHIMW010000035.1, on the reverse strand, counting down.
CCCCATGTTGATCACCGGGAGATTCAGCCCGGTTCTGCCGAGGGTTCGGTAGACCAGTTTCTTCTCCTTCCCCTTGATATCGAACGGCTTTTCTTCCTGTTTCGGCTCATTCAACGTCAGGAAGTAAAATCCGCCGAAACCCGCAAGCGTCGATTTCATGAAGTCCCGCCTGCCGATCACCTTTTTCTCCATCGGAGCCCCCCTTTTTTGCGTAAGTGGAATCGATGCATGGCATCTTCTTCATACGATTCCGGATTGCTTTATTCTCGGAACTTATTTCCTCTTTTCGATCTCAGAAAGAGTTTGAACTTCCCGCCGGCGGTCTCGTAATCGGCGGTAAACGCGGAATGTAAAAAAGGATATCCCAGGAAATTTCGGGTTATATATTTTTCGGAACGGCCCTTTTTCCCTTCTGCCGGAAAAGCGGACAGAATAGCGGGCAGCCCTCCCCTTTCACCCGAACCCTCCGCCATCTTTTTTGCAAAGAGCTGCAAAACTTCAAGATCTTCAGCGCCGGTATTGAAGCTGTTGATCTTCACGTAATAGCGTCCCGTCACAAAGTTCAGAATATGCCGGTCGATATAACCTTTCGCCCCGATGCTCAGATAATTCCCGTCCGGGAGGCGTTCCTGGCTATAGATCCCAAAGGCATCCTCCTCGGTTCGATGTCGGTATGCCTCCACGATGATGGAGGCTTTTTTTTCATTTCCATATTCCGCCACCTGCAGCTCTTCAAAATCGGATGCCAGATAAAGATCCGCGGCGCCGTTAATGTATTCATAAAGAGTCTTGGGGATAAAGGTTTGAATTTCTGCCGAATATTTCCATCCGGCGATTTCTGGAAACGGGAGTCCTGCTGCAATCGAACCCGGAACCCACGTTAACAGAATACCAACGACCATCGCCATGACTCTCATCACGTCATTTCCTCTTTTTCGGAACAGGGATATCATAGAAGCACTCAGAACAGAGAACTATGGCCCCTCTTAGCATGAAACCGCTGAATGTTCACCTTTTTCCGATGGCTGGACACGATGCCAGAATCCTCTTGACACACAAGATCCTTTTTCGTATGCTCACTGCCGAGAAAAAGCAACGTCATATCAACTGGATTTCATCATCAACGACAAGGAGAACTTATTATGAATCTTCAGGGCAAGGTTGCTATTGTTACGGGTGGCAGCATGGGCATCGGGTGCGCGATCGCGCTTGACCTGGCGGCCCACGGCGCCGATGTCGCCATCAACTATCGCAAGCACGCCGACGAGGCCGGTCGGATCGTCGGCGAGATGGAGCGCCTGGGACGTCGCGGACTGGCCGTGCAGGCCGACGTAGCGTCGTTCGACGACGCGCAGCGCATGGTCGATACCGTTCGCGAGAAATTCGGCCGGCTGGACATTCTGGTGAACAACGCCGGCATCAACCGCGACGCCGTCGTGTGGAAGATGAGCGAAGCCCAGTGGGACGAAGTGATACTCACCAACCTCAAGGGCTACTTCAACTACATCCACGCCGCCGCGTCGGTTTTCAAAGAGCAAGGCTCCGGCAAGATCGTCAATATCACCTCGATTAACGGACTGCGCGGCAAGTTCGGGCAGTCCAATTACTCGGCGGCCAAGGCCGGAATCATCGGCTTGACCAAGGCGGTCGCGCGCGAGCTGGGCAAGTTCAACGTGAACGTCAACGCCATTGCGCCGGGGCTGATCGAGACCGACATGGTGCAGCAGGCGCCGCAGGATGTGAAAGACAAGGCGCTGGCCGAGATCATGCTGGGCCGGCTGGGCACGCCGGAAGAGGTGGCGCATGTCGTCACCTTCCTCTGCACTGATCTCGCCCGGCACATCACGGGCGAAGTGATCAAAGTCGACGGCGGGCAATACATCTGAAGTGCGAAATGTGACGGCCTCGTAAAAAGTCGTCATACCCGCGAAAGCGGGTATCCAGTCCCATGGGAACACATTAAAAAGACTGGATTCCCGTCTACGCGGGAATGACAGAAAATGGGGGTTCCATATTTTTTACGAGAGCGTCAAATGTGAAACAGCAACAAATTGGAGCGCCAACAAGGAGAATCAAAAATGCGAGAAGCAGTCATCGTCGAAGCCGTACGGACGCCAATAGGGCGGCATGGAGGCGTATTGAAGGATGTGCGGCCGGATGATCTTGCCGCGCTGGTAATCGCGGAAGTGGTCAAACGCGCGGGCGTCGATCCGGCGCTCGTCGAAGAAGTATACTTCGGCTGCGCCAATCAAGCGGGCGAAGACAACCGAAACGTAGCGCGCATGGGGTCGCTGCTGGCGGGGCTGCCGGTATCGGTAGCGGCGGTGACGTTCAATCGCCTGTGCGCGTCGAGCCTGGCTGCCATCAACGCGGCCGCGCGAGCGATCAAGGCCGGCGAAGGCGATGTGTACGTCGCGGGCGGCGTCGAGAGCATGACGCGATCGCCGTACGTGATCCCCAAGACCAGTCCGGAGTGGGCCTTCCGCAACGTCACCGCATGGGACACGACGATCGGCTGGCGTTTCCCGAATCAGAAACTCAAGGACCTCTACGGCAACGACTCGATGGGCGAGACGGCCGAGAATGTGTACGATTTGACCAAAACGATCACGCGCGAAGAGCAGGATCGGTTTGCGCTGGTGTCGCATCAGCGCGCGGTGGAGGCAATCACATCGGGTAAATTCGCCGAGGAGATCGTGCCTGTTCCGGTCGCTCAGAAAAAAGGCGATCCGATGCTGATCAGCCGCGACGAACACCCGCGCGCTGACACGTCGCTCGAATCTCTGGCCAAACTGCGACCGGCATTTCGTCAGGGCGGCACAGTGACAGCCGGCAATTCGAGCGGCATCAATGACGGAGCCGCGGCGCTGCTGATCATGAGCGCGGACAAAGCGCACGAGCTGGGCAAGCAGCCGCTGGCCCGCATCGTAACGAGCGCGGCCGCGGGCGTCGAGCCGCGCACGATGGGCATTGGACCGGTTCCGGCGACGCGCAAGGCGTTGGAGCGCGCCGGGTTGAAACTCGAAGAGATCGGGCTGATCGAGCTGAACGAGGCTTTCGCCGTGCAGGCGCTGGCGGTGATGAAGGAGCTCGGCTTACGGCACGAGATTACAAACGTCAACGGCGGGGCGATCGCGCTGGGACATCCGCTGGGCTGTTCGGGCGCGCGGCTAATGTGCACACTGGTGCACGAGATGCGGCGTCGCGCCCCCAACGAGCCGCGACCCTATTACGGGCTTGCGACGTTGTGCGTCGGCGTGGGGCTGGGCGAGGCAACGATCGTCGAGTGGGTTGACGGCTGATTGACGGCATGAACAGGGTCCGGTTCCTCAATCCGGCCATCGTGGGCTCGAAGATAAGGGACCGGATTTTTCTAATGAACTACCCCGCAGCAAGCTACGGGGTATCAAAAGCATCTATAAGGAATAGGCCTTTCGCAGCAAGCTGCGGGGAATTAACCCGGATGAGATTAAAAACTCAAAAAATGTCCAACGGTTTTTTTATCACCGGGTTGGCCACCATTCCCCAAACGATATTTTTTATCGGCGTTGAAAGGGATGATAGAGATCCACACCATGATTTCTATTTTTTCGGGGTTCTTTTTGGCTGCTTATCCTGCTTCGTTATTGATTTTTGTTTCTGCTTTTCGGTGTTCTGCTTCTGCCCTTTTTCCTTATCCTTCTTGCCGCCCTTGTCTCCCATTACGTCTCTCCTTTTCAAAAATCTTAATGTTTGACGTGGTTGTGCCAAAATCCGGCGTTACGAAAAAACTGTGAGCTCTCAACCCGCATTTACCCTCTCCTTCAATTCCTTCCCCAACTTGAAAAACGGCAGCTTCTTTTCACCCATCTTACTTTCGTATTACTTTTATTATTTCAATGTCACCATTTTCTACAAAGTCTCTATTTCTTAAAGCCTCTGCATTTTCAAATCGAACAGTAAATGACTTTTTCTCTCCGGGCTTAAGGTCTTGTACCGTTGTATAGACGGAAGGAGGAGCAGGTGTGTAACTATTCGGAAATCTGGTTGTAATTTTGATTTGGACTTCTGCAAAGGTTGTTTGGGTACTGTTTCGTAAGTATCCAGTAAATGTTCCGGGTGGTAGATGACGATCGCGTTCTTCAAGATCACCGATAAATACTGCCTTTGAGTAAAATATACCATAGCTATCACCAAATTCAGTATTGACAGCCAGATTGTCCATCCGTGTCTGTTGAGTTTCGTAGCTGTTAGCGCTTTCCGTGTTAAATAAGTTAAAAAAAGTGAAGATAAAAGCGCTTGCAAAAACTAACCAGCCAATTTTTTTCATTTCCACTCCTAAAATGATTTATAACTCATCCCAAACCATTTATACAAAATTATCTACACCCCTATGGTCGGGTTCCTTTTTTGCTTACCCCTGATAAAAATAAACTGACCCCTTGTCCGATCAGCCTGGATATTTCTCCATCATCGGGGAATCGCTGACCTTTAGTATTCAACTTAGAGTAGATCAACTTGCCGTTGCATTTTACATCAAAGATACCGCCACCGCCTTCGATCAATTTGATATTTGAGTCAGGATAAGTTATCTTCAATTCCGCCTCCACACGGGAAGCTTGAGGCAGATAGTTTCAAACGCGACAATATTCAATATAAATGTCCATAACGCCTCCTCAGACATTCACGCTCTCCCTCAATTCCTTTCCTGTCTTAAAAAACGGCAGCCTTTTCGTGCCCACCTGGACTTTTTCAGATGTCCTCGGGTTTCTCCCGGTATATGAACCGTACTCCCGGACTGAGAAGCTCCCGAATCCCCTGATCTCAATTCTACCGCCCTTCTTGAGCGTGTCGGTGAAACCATCAAAAATGAGGTTGATTATCTCGGATGCATTTTTTTCAGTCAGGTTTTCTTTGAGGGATATTGCGTCGATCAGATCAGATTTGTTCATGGGTTAGCTCCTTGTATGAAATGGATGGAATGTTTGCGCAGGATCAATGTAAAAGAGAATGACCTGAAAGGCAATAGGATTTTTCAACAGCATTTCTACCTTTCTACCGGTAATCAGCGAGGCTGTCTTCAGAAAAACAGGGGTGTGGCCGGAAATGGCTCCACCTACGAGTCAAGGGGATAGCAAATCTTAAAATCTGAACCTTTCAGCCCGTAGTATACCACTTCTTTATTAACAACCTTCCTTGATGAACTAACGACCCTTTAACGATTGCTTCCAGTTACTGCATCCCTCTTTAAATCCCATGTCGCAGGCTTTTTGAAAATCGGCGATAGCCCTTGGATTCCCCATTTGAGCGTATATCAAGCCGCGTACATTATAAGTTATCGGGATTTTTGGATTTAATTCTATGGATCGGCTAATATCTTCAAGGGCCTGATTGAACTGGTTTTTAAACGCTAGGGCGATTCCCCGTGCCGTATAAGCAGGCGCATTACGCGGGGTCAGATCTATGGCCCTGCTTAAATCATCTATGGCCCTATCATACTGTTTTTTCTCAAATAATAATGTTACACCACGGTTCGAGTAGGCCATAGCGCTCCAAAGGCCTCCTATGTCAATCACCTTGCTGGCATCCGCAATTGCCTTTTCTGGATCTTTGCGTTTCTCTTGCATATAGATGAATCCTCGTAAGACATAGGCCATGCCCTCATGCGGGTTTAGGGCAATGGCCTTGTTGATTTCTTCAATTCCCTTCTCATATTCATTCTGATGGACGTATATGGCCCCTTGGGCAAGATAAGCCGAATAAGTTCCCGGTTTCATGGCAACCACCTTGCGGAAGTCCTTAACGGCCAGTTCATACTGTCCCGAATCGCTGGAGAATGTCCCACGGTTGTAATAAGCGGCGCCTCTGTAGATGTATGCCTCGGCGTAATCCGGGTTTAAAGCAATCGCTTGGGTATACTCCTCTATGGCTTTGTCATCTTCACGACCTATAGTATAGTATAATCCTTTTTCGAACCGTTCATTGGCTTGAAACAGCTTTTCTTCAGCGGCAATTCGTGTTTCCACTTTCTTCTTTGCCGTTTCTTCCTGTGCCATAGCCAACTCTTTCTTCAGCTTTTCCACTTCCCTTTGGTTCTTTTCATATTCCCGCTGGATCTTCTTATAATCTTCGATAATTGATTTCTCTTTGACGGTCTTTGCCATATCCTCCATCTTGTCAAGCTTAACCTTTGCCTTAATCTTCACCCAGAAACGAAAACCGTCGCCGACAATCGTCCTCTTTTTATCCAAGATCGTAACCTCAATCATCCCCGCGGTCAGAACTTTTACTTCATCCTCTACCAACTGAAAGTTTTTAACCTTGGAATAGCTTTCAATATAGGTTCCTGCCTGTTCCAGGGCGATCCTTTTGGCGTTCAGCAATGCCCGGCTCTCGGCTACACTCGGCGTTTCTCCGTCCCCCATGTTGTAATCGCCTTCGGAGATGATGTCCTTGATTTCAGTAAAACCGTAGGCAGGTAGTAACAAAAACAGCGTTACCACGATTGCAATAAAATTCTTCAATGACTTAATTCCTTTAAAAAATTGGGTTCTGCATTCGTATTTTATCCCAAATCAACACAGTTGCGATATCTTATACAATAGTTACCAGCCATTGGCCCTTAATCATCGACCAGCGGTTCAGGGATCAAATCGTAGGAGCACTCCCCTCTGGAATTGGAAGTGATTAACTCCAGACCGGTCGGCCGTTGTTTACCTTTTAAATTTCCTGAGATATTCGACGTCAGCACTGCTCCACCAATTGGGATAGCCCCTCATTATCCTGATGGTTTTATCTATATCTGCACCCCTCTCTAATAAAAGCTTCACGGTATCCTCATGCCTGCCTTGAGCCGCAAAAGCAAGAGCTGTCCTAGAACCGAAATTCATATTCACATCGGCGCCTCTGTCCAGTAAAATCTTCACAACTTCACTGTGGCCCTCACGCGATGCCTCCATCAAGGCAGGCAAAAAATTCGGTGGGCCTTCATGCACATTAGCGCCTTGATCAAGCAAGGTTTTAACCTTATGAACATCGCCGGTCCTCGCTGCCGTAGTCAATGCGGTACCACAACCTGCCAGTAAAACTATAAAAAAAAGAATTGGAATAGTTGTAAATATTTTTTTCATAATCATACCCCTCTCGTTTTTCAACCTTGATCATCGCCGCCTGCAACCAATCCAACATTATCTCTTCGAACCCATCACCTGTGGCGTCCGCTCGTTATTGTACTGTTTTCTGGCTATGCATTTCATCTGAGGTTACAAATAGCTCAATAGATTGCTGAGGACAAATTCATGCATCCTTTTGGTATGTGCAGAGTGTTCCAGCTGCCAACATCACCCAAGTTTTCCGCAAGCCCCCTTGTCATCCAACCACTCAATTCTATGTCATCATATCATAATGAGTGTGGAAATGACATTATTGATAACCAATCGAAATCATGCATTTTCGATGGGCTTGGATATTTGTGGCTTTCAGGAAGTTTGGCTCACCCCCGCTCATCAGAAAAACCACCCTCCGAAAATTGCACATTTCATTTGGTATTCAATGAGTTGGTCCGATCAGTTGCAGCGCAGGCACCCGCAGGGCCTGCTGAAATTTCCTCAGAGGCGCTGACGGTTCCCGTTCGGCGAGCTTCGCTTCAACCAATAGAAACGGTTCACGATTCCTTGTCAATTGAAAGGGTCCCGGGAAACCGCTGTTAAAAAATAGTCCAGACTATTTTACAGTGCATAAAAATTGGTCGCCGCTCATATTGAAATCATCCTTTTTTGACGAAGGGGTTGTATCGCGACGGCCGCTGAGGTATAGGGGGAGCGGAGGTTGGAGCATGAAGGTCATCTTTCTGGGCACGAACGGCTGGTACGATACGGAGACGGGAAACACAATCTGCACCCTCGTGCAGACGGAGCGGTACGACATCCTGCTCGACGCAGGAAACGGCATCCACCGGGCGACCGGTCTTCTCGACGGCGCAAAACCGGTTTTTCTTTTCCTCAGCCACTTCCACATCGATCACATCGAAGGTCTTCATATCCTTGCGAAGTTCCGGTTCCGTGAGGGGCTGACCATCTGCGCCCCCACAGGGGGGAGGGAGATCCTGGAAACCTTCCTCAACGCCCCGTTCACGATCCCCCTCGCCGCCCTTCCCTATCCGGCCCGCGTCCTGGAGATGCCGGAAGAGACCGCGTCCCTCCCCTTCTTGGTCGAGGCGCTGCCGCTCCGCCACGCCTCGCTCACGCTGGGCTACCGATTCGCCATCGACGGCCGGATCATCAGCTACTGCCCGGACACGGGCTACTGCGAAAACGCCGTGGCACTGTCCCTTGCCTCCGATCTGCTGATCACGGAATGCGCCTACAAGGAGGGGCAATCCTGCGAAGAGTGGCCCCATCTCAACCCGGAGACGGCGGCGCGCATCGCCGGTGAAGCGGGAGCAAAACGCCTCGCCCTCACCCATTTTGACGCAGGGGTTTATGCTTCGCTTCCCGAACGGAAGGAGTCGGAGGCGGTCGCCGCCGGGATCTTCGCCAATACGGTCGCCGCGATGGACGGGTTGGAGATGGTTCTTTAATCCAGCATGTCGCGGAGCATCGGGATCATCAGGTCCATCGACCGCTTCCCTTCTTCGATCGATTCGTCCGCCCGGTTGAATTCCATCAGCCCGATGTCGGCAAGTTTGGGCCGGACGAGGATGTCCGGCGGATCGGTGAGAAGCCGCTGATGGGTTATGGCGTCCTGCATTATCTTCACGGAGGTTGCCATCACGTCGAACAGGGTCGGACCGCGGTCCGGCTGTTCCTGGAAAAGCTGCCGAAAGAGGGTGAGCTTCCCCTGCTCGGCCGTCTGGTTGAGGAAGGCCGCCCAGCGTCCCTGAGCGCGCGGCGAAACCCCGTTCCGGCCATTACGCGGAGGGTCGGCCATTTGGCGGAGCCGCGGCTTCCCCATGATATCGGCATTGAGATTGACGGCAATAACAATGTCGGCGCCCATCGACCGGCAGAGCGAGACGGGCACGGGGTTCACCAGCCCGCCATCGACGAGCCACTGGCCGTTCCGCCCGCAGGGGGTAAAAATGCCCGGAAGCGACATGCTTGAACGAACAGCGTCGATGAGAGACCCATCGCGGAGCCACACCTCCCCGCCGGTCTTGAGATCGGTGGCAACGGCGGCAAAAGGCACCGGCAGGTTCTCAATCAGCGGATCGGAGAGAATCCCGCGCAGATAGCCGGTGATCCGCTCCCCCTCGATGAGCCCCGAACGGGGGATCATCACGTCCATGAAACCGATGATGTGCGACCAGGAGAGCTTGCGCACCCACCGGTCCAGCGGATCGAGAAAACCCGCAGCAAATGATCCGGCAACCAGCGCGCCGACGGAGGCGCCACAGGCGATGTCAATCGTAATCCCCGCCTCCAACAGGCTCCGGATCACGCCGATGTGAGACCATCCCCGGGCGGAGCCGCTTCCCAGGGCGATGCCGATTTTTTTAGCCATAATTTATTTTACTCCGTCACACAATCCCGTCCCCTCCTGCCTCCCCCTTGAAGGGGGAGAAACCCAGTATTCCCCTCCCCTGGCGGGAGGGGATCAAGGGGAGGGGGAGGGAGTTTCGGTCCTCATCCACCATCCCCTCCCGCGCGGACATGACGATGAAATGGAGGCGATTCAGAATATTCACCTCGCTCATCCCCGGATCCATGTCGAGGAAGAGAAGGTTGAGCCGGTTGTACAGGAATTTCAGTTTTTTCTCCACACCTTTTCCGATTATATGGTTGGCCAGACAGCCGAACGGTTGCAGGCAGACGATGTTTGCGACACCGCCCTTCAGCAGCGCAATCATCTCGGCGGGGAGAAGCCAACCCTCCCCCGCCTGGTTGGCGAGGCTCGTCGCCCGGCTCGTCTCCTCAGCCAGTTCGTTGAGGTCGTAATGGCGGCGGTAATAGCGGAAATCTTTCATGACCCGCTCCACGCGGATCATATAGAAGCGAACGTAACGGTCGGTCAGGCGTGTCGTCACGAGATCCCGGAAGGAGCGTTTCAGGCAGGCGCGCTGGTCGAACTCTTCGTTCACGAAGCGCTGCTCGAAAAAGGTCAGAAGCGGAGGGACAACGACCTCCACACCCTGGGAGATCAGCCAATCCACGATATTGTTGTTCGAAAAGGCGTTGTGCTTGACGAAGATCTCCCCCAGAACACCGACCACCGGCACCGTCGCGTTGTCAACCGGGAGCGCATTGAAATCGCGGACAGCCTCCCGGAGCATTTGGAGGAGCGCCTCGAAATTCCCCTCCCCGGCGAGCCTTCCCGTTTCGGCGATATATTTCTGCTGGAGCGCCATAGACGAGCCGGTGCGGATCTCGTGCGGAGCGGTCGCCAATGTGATCCGGGCCAGCGCGTCGCTGAAGATGAGCCCGAGCGCCAGCCTCTTGACCAGCTTTTTCCGGTCGATCGGGAGCCCCGACCGCGGATGGGTCTCCTCCGCAGAGAGGGAGATGACCGGAACCGAGCCGAACCCTGCAGATGCGAGCGCCTTTCGTGTGAGCGGCAGATAGTTCGACGCCCGGCACTGCCCGAAGGTCTGTATCAACAGAACCGTCGTCTTTTCCGGATCGTGCTTCCGGGACTGGAACGCCTTGATGATGTCCCCGATCAGGATGACCGCCGGGTAGCACATGTCGTTGTTCACATACCGGAGTCCCACGTCGACGGAGGAGCGGTCCTGCGGCGCAAGAAGCTCCACCCGGCAGCCTAAAGAGGCGAAGACCGCCGGGATGAACGGCGAGTAGAGGGGCGAAAACCACGGGATGAGGATTGTCCTTCCCTCCGAATTTTGCCCGGAGGGATGATCGCCACGGCCCTGCCTGCTCGTCGGTTTGCCGGTCCGGGATCGTTCCCGGATCGCCTCCAACATGGAACGGAGGCGCACCCGGACCGCCCCGAGGTTGGTGATTTCGTCCATCTTGATCAGGCTGTAGATCTTGCCTTCGCCCTGGATGATTTCCCGCACCTCATCCGCGGAGATCGCGTCCAGGCCGCAACCGAAGGAGGTGATCTGCAGCATTTCGATATGGGGCGTATGGGCAACCGCCTTGGCCACAGAGAGAATCCGGTTTGTGTAGGCCCACTGGGTCAGGACAGCACTCTCCTTCAACGAGCCATCGGCGGCAAGCGGTACCGCGTTCTCCGGAATAACGTCCACGCCGAATCCCGCGAGGAGTTCAGGGAGTCCGTGGTTGATCAGCGGATCGGAGTGGTACGGCCGGCCGGAAACGACCATGACAAAGCGTTGCTCCTCCCTTGCATGTTCCATCAACGCGGCGGCCCGTTTCTGCAACGCACGCCGCACCTCCCGTTGCGCTTCGAGCCCCCTTTCCACGGCCTCCGCGACCCGCTTTTTCCCGATCCCGAACGCCTTCAGAAAGAGATGGAGCTGTTTTTTCAGCAGCGCCGTATCCTTGAAACTGACGACCGGGCTGTCGATCGGGACGCCGAAGCGGCCCTCCGGGTCGATCGCGCTCCGGACGACGTCGGGATAACCGGTCACGACGGGGCAGTTGAAGCTGTTCCGGGCATCGGGGTCCTCCCGGCTCTCGAAGACCACTATCGGATAGAAGATCCGGTCCACCCCCTTCTCGATCAGATCGAGGATATGGCCATGGGCAAGCTTTCCCGGGAAACAGATGTTATCGGACATCACCGACCCGACACCCTTTTCGAAGAGCTTCGCCCCGGACGGCGCGGAGAGAACCACACGGAATCCGCAGTGGGTCAGCAATGCGCACCAGAACGGAAAGTTCTCATACAGGTTCAACGCGCGCGGGACGCCGAAGGTGAGAAGCGGCGGCCCGTCCGGCTCCAGCGGCCGGTCGAAGACAAGCTTGAGACGGGTCGCGAAAAGGTTTTCCCCCGGCCTTGGGGCAGAACTGCCGTTGCTGAAATGGCGTTCACACCGGTTGCCCGTGAAATAGTTTCGCTTGTCCCCAAAATTCATCCGGACCACCGTGCAGCGGTTCTCGCAACCGGCGCAGGGGGATTCCCTTTTCGTCACGGCGTTCTCCTCCGCCGCCCCGTCTATTCCCGGAAAGGTAGTGATTGCCTCCGGTTCCGCGAGGTGGTTCCGACGCGCCGTCAGGGCGGCCCGGTAGTGGGTCATCGTTTCCACAACGCCGTCGTCGAGGGCAAATGCGGCCCGGACAAGGTCTTCACCGTATCCCGTCACCGCCGTCCGGAGTATCCGGGGAAGCGCCCCCGCCTCCCGACAGCTCTCCCGTAACGAATCGATCCCCTTCCGGACGGCGCCGATCGGATCCCCGCCGTTCGGCGCATACCAGGTGAACGCCACGCGGTTATCTCCGTCCATCAGCAGGATTTTTGTAGTCGTGGAACCGGAATCGATCCCGAGGAAACATGGCGCCTGATCAAGAAGGCCGATATCCACCCTTTGCACCCGGTGCTCCCGGTGCCGCTCTTCCCAGGCGGCGAACTCTTCACGATCCCGAAAAAGGGGTGCGAGCCTCTTTCCAGCCTCCTTTTTTCCATGCAGCGCCCCTTTTGCAAGGATCTGCAACCATTTCTCGACTTCGAACCGGCAGCGGGAATCCCCGTGATGGAGTGCGGCCCCCTCTGCCGCGATCAGCTCGGGGTGTTCGCAGGCCGCCACCCCGTTTTCCGGATCAAGATGGAGAAGACGGCAAAAGGCCTCGCGCAGACAAGGGAAAAATGTCAGCGGTCCGCCGGCGAAGAGGACCTTTTCGCGGATGTCGCGGCCGCAGGCCAGTGTGGAGATCACTTGGAGGGCTATCGCATGGAAGACCGAGGCGGCGATATCCTCCCGGGAGACCCGGTTGCTCAGGAGCGCCTGGATATCCGTCTTGGCAAACACCCCGCATCGGGAAGCGATCGGGTGGAGAGCCTGGCTCCGCTCGACCAGGCGGTTGAGCGTCTCAATGGGCTCGTTGAGCAGAACCGCCGTCTGCTCGATGAAGGCGCCCGTGTCGCCCGCGCAGTTCCCGTTCATCCGAATGTCGGGTTGAAATCGGTCGTCGAAGAAGGCGATCTTCGAATCCTCGCCCCCGATCTCGATCAGCGTGCGGACATCCGGCCACCGCTGCCGGATCAGTTTGATGGAGGCGACGACCTCCTGAATGAAAGGAAAACCGTAAGACTCCGCCACACCCATGCCCGCAGAGCCGGTGAAGGCGAGATCCAGGATGCAGTTTCCCAGCGTCCGGCGGGCCTCCGTCAGCATGACCCGGAGCGTGTCCACGGTCAGGGCATGGTGGCGGCGGTAGCGTGAAAAGATCACCCGGCCCGAGGGATCGCAGAAGACCATTTTTGCGGTTGTGGAACCGATGTCGATTCCTGCAAGGTAAAGATTATCCATAGGATTCATCACCCTGTGCGGATTGTAGCGCATCGGTCCCGGTTGTCAACGACCATTTTCGGCCGGTGTGCGCTTCTTTAGTTTCGGGCGCCTCTCCAATCTTGACGCACTCGTAAAAAGTCCAAAATTTCCTCCCCCTTGACGGGGGAGGGTTAGGGTGGGGGTGAAAAGGGTCTGCATTTCAGTCAGTTGTTACCCCCTCCCCTTAATCCCCTCCCGCCGGGGGAGGGGAGATTTCGCTT
>JAHIMW010000242.1 GCA_018896355.1 Pseudomonadota bacterium | reverse complement strand
CCGTGCGCCACTTTACTCAGATCCCGAAGGACCCTTTCTCGTACGACTTGCATGTGTTAGGCACGCCGCCAGCGTTTGTTCTGAGCCAGGATCAAACTCTCCAGTTTTAATCCTGTTCAAGGAGATTGCTCTCCCTTTGTGACATGTATAAAAGGACCCACAAATCAATTATCCCACTATTCAATTTCCAAAGAGCCAGTTAGTACCGAGCCGGAATAACTAACCCAATTTTGCTTTTCTGTCAAGAACAATTTCTAAAAAATCTTTCCGTCTCGCAGCACATCCGATTCAGGATGAAGTGTTTATATAAATCTATTTCCGTGGAGATGTCAAGCGGAAATACAAAATTTTGTTACCCCCAACCACTCTGTCAACGAACAGGCGCGGCTTCTACCCCACCCATCTCCCAGAGTCAAGCATTAATTTCAATTTTCTTTCAACCGATTCTATGTAATCGGAATAAAATGATATGATTTCAACCTACCGGTCTGCAAAATTAACATTTCATCACCTCACGGACAGAATTACATACCTCTTCTTCCCCTTACGCAGACGGATTTCACCCCGCTCATCGACATCCCCAAGGCCGATCCGCTCGTCGAAGGCTGCAAACTGACGATCGTTGACATAGCCGCCCCCTTGGGCGATCAACCGCCTCGCCTCCGCTCGGGAAGCACACAGGTTCGTCTCGTGAAACAACTCGAAGGCAGGGATGCCCTCGTCTAATCTCCTGCGTTCTATCGACAGCGAAGATGTTCCCGAGGCTGATAGCGATGAGACTGGGAGTACTATATGCGCTTTCGCCATCACATCAGGTCTCGGAATCGTACTGGACGGAAACAGCCCCGTTTCGGCCGATCGGCAGCCAAAAAGCTGTGTGGTCTTCTCAAAAGCCCCGATAGCGGCCTCCATGCCGTGGGTAATCTTCGTCGCCTCAAAAGCCAGAACCGCCTTGGCCATGTTGAGGCGGGCATCGGCAAGTGTCTTGACGACCGAGATCTCCTCCATCGGCAAGAAGGTGAAGAGGGCGAGGAAACGCGCCACATCCCCGTCTTCAACGTTAATCCAGTACTGATAATAATCATAGGGATCCGTAAGCTCTTTATCAAGCCAGACCGTTCCCTTTTCCGTTTTTCCCATCTTGTGACCCTGCGACGTCGTAATCAAGGGAAAGGTCATGCTGAAGGTCGTTTTCCCCTCTACCCGCCGGATCAGGTCAATGCCCGCCACCATATTGCCCCACTGGTCATTCCCACCCATCTGCATGAGGCAGCTGTAATTCTGAAATAGATAGAGGAAATCGTAAGCCTGCAGGAGCATGTAATTGAATTCGATGAAATTGAGTCCCGTTTCAAGGCGGATGCGATAGCTCTCCGCAGCAAGCATTCGGTTCACGCTGAAGTGGCGTCCGATATCCCGGAGAAACTCGATATAATTTAGTTGTGTAAGCCAGTCGGCGTTGTTGAGCAGGACGGCCCCGTCTTCACGGAAATCGATATATCGGGAAAGCTGCTTCTTCAGGCATTCCGCGTTGTGATCGATCTGATCCCGTGTGAGAATCTGACGCATCTCCGTCTTGCCGGAGGGATCGCCCACCAGGCCTGTTCCGCCGCCGACGAGGGCAATCGGCCGATGTCCATGTCTTTGCAGATGGGCAAGAGACATGATCGGGACAAGAGATCCGATATGCAGGCTGGTCGCCGTTGGGTCAAAACCGATGTAACACGTGACGGATTTTTGTTCCAACAGCTCCCTGATCTGAGGCTCATCCGTAATCTGTTCAATAAAGCCCCTTTCCCGGAAAACATCGTATACGCTCTTCACCGCCTTACCTCCACCGCCATCAGCAACATCAACAGCACTCCCACTCTTCTCGCCAAAGGCCTCCGGATTCAGAGAAAGCTCCTTGGTTGCTCCAAGGATACGCTCAGCCTTTCCACCCGAACGGCCCTGCCATCCGAGGCCATGTCCACCATCACTCCTTGAAGGCGGACGTCCCCTTTGGCGACATCGAACTTGTTCGGAATCTGCAGCAGGAATCGCTGCAGGATGCTCTCTTTTCTGATCCCGATGACGGAATCAAACGGACCGGTCATGCCGACATCGGTGATGTAGGCGGTTCCTTCGGGCAGAATCCGTTCATCGGCTGTCTGAACATGGGTGTGGGTTCCCAAAACAGCGGTCACACGGCCATCAAGATACCATCCCATGGCGATTTTTTCCGAAGTAGCCTCTGCATGCATATCCACGATGATCATCCGGGTTTTTTTCTTCAATTTCTCGATCTCCCGCTCGGCCGTCCGAAAGGGACAATCGAGTGGATTCATGAAGACGCGACCGGCAAGGTTTATCACTCCGACAGGAAACCCGCCCAGGGTGGGAATCACCACACTCCCTCGGCCGGGCGCTCCCTCGGGATAATTGGCTGGCCGAAGCAATGTTTCGTAATCATCCACAAATGCCATAACCTCTTTTTTATCCCAGATATGGTTTCCGGAGGTCAGGACATCGATATGGGACGCATACAGCTCTTCGACGATCTCCGCGGTCACACCGAACCCCGCAGCGGCATTTTCGCAGTTGGCTACGACGAAATCGATCCGGTGTTCTTCGATGATCCCCGGAAGAAGCTCGCGGACGGCCATTCTTCCAGGTTTTCCAACAATATCACCAATAAAGAGTATCTTCATGAAGATATCCTAGCGCGCGAAATCGGAGACACGCGTCTCCCTGATGACGGTCACTTTGATCTGCCCGGGATATGCCAGTTCCGCTTCGATCTTCTTGATGATGTCCTTGCAGAGCATCACCGTGTCGTTATCGGAGATCTTCTCATTCTCCACGAGTACCCGGATTTCCCTTCCGGCCTGGATCGCAAAACATCTATCAACACCGCTGAAAGAATTAGCAATATTTTCAAGCTCTTCCAGACGTTTGACATAGCTCTCCAGCATCTCTCGCC
Organism: Pseudomonadota bacterium; assembly: GCA_018896355.1. Lineage (GTDB taxonomy): Bacteria > Desulfobacterota > Syntrophia > Syntrophales > UBA5619 > UBA5619. The sequence continues at coordinate 14,282 of JAHIMW010000242.1, read as the reverse complement.
GCGCCCCCGGCCGCGCAGCCGACAGGCTGTCCGCCGCCTGGACCAAAACGCCGAGCAAGGTGTTGGTCCTGCCGTCGTCATGGTGGGTGGCGATCGCCTGGACGATCCGCGGGGATTCTCCGAACCGTTTGGCATAATCGGCGCCGATGCCGGCATGGGTCCCTTCCACCTTGTGGTCAACCGCCTTACCGATATCGTGCAGAAGCCCCGCCCGCTTCGCCTCCTTGATGTTCATCTTCAACTCGGCCGCCATCATCCCGGTTAGATGGGCCACATCGATGGAATGCTGCAGGACGTTCTGGGAATAGCTCGTCCGGAACTTGAGGCTGCCAATCAGCGTGATCAGCTCGGGATGCAGATCATGGACACCGACATCGAAGGAGATTCTCTCCCCCGTTTCCTTGATGATCGCATCCACCTCCGACCTCACTTTCTTGACGATCTCTTCGATCCGGCCTGGATGGATTCGACCGTCGGTGATCAATCTCTCCAAGGAAAGGCGTGCCACTTCGCGCCGCACCGGATCGAAGCTGGAGAGCACGACCGCCTCCGGCGTGTCATCGACGATCAGATCGATACCGGTCGCCGCCTCGATCGCCCGGATGTTCCTCCCCTCCCGGCCAATGATCCTCCCCTTCATCTCATCGTTGGGAAGGTTTACTACCGAGACCGTGTTTTCGGCCACATAATCACCCGCGTAGCGCTGAATCGCATAGGCGATGATCTCCCTCGCTGTGTTGTCCGCCGTCCGCCGTGCCTCCTCCTCGATCTTCCTGATCATCAGGGCAGCATCGCGCTTTGCCTCCGCTTCCATCGATTGGACCAGAAAGTTTTTTGCCTCCTCCGAAGTAATACCGGCGATCTGTTCCAGCTTGAACGTCTGCTCTTCCAGCATCCGGTCGGCGCGTTCGTGCTTTTCATTAAGCTGGGATTCTCGTTGCAGGATTTCCTTTTCACGGTTCTCGCAGGTGGTTTCCTTTTGTGACAAAAGGTCGATTCTCCGTTCCAGGTTTTCCTCTTTTGACCGGATCCTCCGTTCCAGGGTATCGAGCTCGACCTTCCTGTCCCTGCTATCCTTCTCGAATTCAGCCTTGACCTTGAGCAGATTCTCCTTGGCCTGAAGAATGGCCTCCTTCTTGATGGTCTCCGCCTCCTTCTTGGCCTCATCGATGATCCTTGTCGAAAGATTCTCACAGGATTCCAGTTTTATCCGGGAAAGCCTCTGCTTGACGATGAATCCCAATACCCCGCCTACGGCAAGCACCACCAACAGGGCCAGTATCAACATACCGTTATATAACAAAGTTTCCACCTCCTTGCTGTTTACGAACAAAAATCGATTGTGTTTAATGAATCCATTCGGGAAGTTCGAGAGAAGGAATGCCGGTAAAACGGTGGGGATGATAAAAAACCCCCGCCGATGCCGTGTTAGCCACCTTTTTGAACCATTTGAAAAATGGGCGCCTAATGTTGCCGCTTCAGGCTTTCCGCCACCCGCTCTTACGGGATGCCGGCGGACATGCACACGGCGAACAAGGAAAGGCCCCCGGTTCCAAGGTGTTGGCTCAAAAAACGAATGTTAATCACGCACATCGCAGGGGATAATTTACTTACGATCATTGATCAAACTGATCAATCGTTCCGCTCTGTTCTCCAATTGGTTATAAATATTTTCTTTTGCTCCCATGATCTGCAAATACTCATCCGCAATGTTCAAAGCAGCCAAGATGGCAATGTCCAACGCATTTCTACCGGCGGCCTTTCCCGCCTCTTCCACTTTGCCACTGACATACCGGACAACGCTCGCTACATGCTCATCCCCCGAATCGCTTATTACTGAGAGCTCCTGTCCCAGTATTCTCACTTCAAAGCGCTTTTTCAATGGACGACCTCAAGGTTTGTTTTAGGGCGCCTTTATCTCCTGAAGCAAATCAAGAAGCGAGTCCACCTTTGTGCGTACAGCATCCCGTTCTTCCCTCAACCACTCCATTTTTTTATTTGCTTCATCCAACTCCGTAATATTATTTTTAAGCAGTTCCTCCAACTCCAGGTTCCTTTTCTTCAGCAAGGCATAATCCCCGAGCAGACCGTTGATCTTCTTTTCCAGCTCATCAAACTTCAGAAATTCCACGATCCAACCCTTTTCCCTTTAATATTCAAGATGAATGACCTCGCCGGCCCTGGACACCCACGCCGCGTATATCTGTATATGATTATGCCGACATGACCTATGAAAGTCAAGACCTTATTTCGCCTTATTTCGCCGCGAAAGGAGCCGAATGAACGACGGCATTTTCTTGCGCGGTCACTTCGGCGCCGCATGAATTTCCCCCTTCCATTTCCGGGTTCCCGCTGCCGCCCCCGGCATCGCAAAATGCAGCGGAGGGTTCTGCCAGACGCTGAAAATAGTTATGCAAGGCCTCCCAGGCCGAGGCCTGGTCGCTGATCCGTCCCGCCGCCTTCCGAAACTGGGCGCCTCCCCGCAGCCCCTTCGTATACCAGAGAAGGTGTTTCCGGAAGTCCCGGGTTCCGACTCTCTCGTCGTAAAAATCGATGGCCAGCGCCAGATGACGACGAATGGTTTCCTCCCTCTCCGCAAGGGACGGTGCTGAAATACCGCCGCCGGCCAGATGGGACAGGATGTTCGCGATGATCCAGGGGTTCCCCAGGACCCCTCTCCCGACCATAACGCCGTCACAACCGGTCTCCCGGAGCATCCGGGCCGCGTCTTCCGGGCAGCGGATATCGCCGCTTCCGATCACCGGGATCCGGAGCCTCTCTTTGAGCGCCGCGATCAGCCCCCAGTCGGAAAGGCCGGCGAAACCCTGGTCGGCTGTGCGGGGATGAAGAATGACCGCGTCGACGCCGCATTCCTCGGCGATCTGCCCGACCTCAACGGCATTGACCTGGCGCGCGTTCCAACCGGCGCGGATTTTCACCGTCAGCGGCAGGACCGACGCCCGTCTCACGGCGCGCAGGACGGCGGCGACACGCACCGGATCCCTCATCAATGACGCCCCGGAACCTGTCTTGGCCACCTTTTTTACCGGACAGCCCATATTCACGTCCAGGAGGTCCGCCCCCCGCTCCATCGCGCTCCTTGCGGCCTCAGCCAGCGTGTCCGGATCGCAGCCGAAGAGCTGGACACCGAGCGGCCGGTCCGCGGGTGACGAGGCGAGGTACCGAAAGGTCTTCTCCGTTCCGCGGATCAGACCGCTCGCGCTGACCATCTCGGTAAAGGCGAGACCGCAGCCGAACGACCGGACAATCGTCCGGAAAGGGAGATCTGTGATCCCCGACATCGGGGCGAGAAAGACATTGTTCTTCAACTGCAGATGACCGATGTTCATGACGCCTTTCCGAAAAGCGTGTTACCCAAGCAGTCCATTCAACCTGTTTTCTTTCATTCGATGAAAACGGAAAACCGCCTACCTAAAGATCACGGGTCGCCATTCGGCGGCCGGCCCGCTCTAACTCTTCGGGTGTGTTGATCCCCATCACCTCCATCGGATCGGACGCCGGAAATGATGTTGCCCGGAGGCCATTTTTACACGCAATTTCAATTATATCCGTAAGATAGTATTCCCTCTGGACATTCCGGTTGCCGAGGGCGGCGACTGCCGTAAAAAGGAAGCCGCTCTCGACGCAATAGATCCCCGTATTGATCTCGCGGATCTTCTTCTCATCCATCGTGGCATCCCTTTCCTCCACAATTTTCAGAACATGCCCATCTGCCGCCTTGACCACGCGGCCATAACCGGCGGGCTCCTCCGGAATCGTGGTCAGGACCGTAACCGCAACCCTTGCCGAGCGGTGCCGTTCATACAGGGTCTTTACCGTCCCCGGCAGAATCAGCGGGACATCCCCGCAGAGGATAACAATGGCGCTATCATGGTCCCGGAAGGCCTTCGCCGCCTGAAGGACTGCGTGACCGGTCCCCAACAGCTCCCGTTGTTCCACAAAGATCAATCCCTGATCCCGGAATTTCTCGCGGATCTGCTCCGCCTGATGGCCGATCACCACGACGATTTTTTCCGAACCCGCCGCTCGGGCCGCCGCAACCGGATAGGTTAGCATGGGGGCGCCGCAGAGGGGATGGAGAACCTTCGCAAGATCGGATTTCATCCGCGTCCCCTTGCCTGCCGCAAGGATGATCGTGGAGAATCCTCCGGCTTCTCTCGTCTGCGTATCTTCCTTATCGTTCATGCTTCGCAACCTCAACATGATTCTCCCAACTTGCAGAATCGAAGAACCTTCTGTGATATCCTGCCGTGTACCATCGGCAAGATTACAATAACCCCCATGCCCGAGTCGAGCACAACGAAGGATGAAAATCACCCCCACCCCTCCCTCCCCCGTCGAGGGGAGGGATACAGGGAGGGGGGCATTTTCATATAAAACTTATCAGATCCCGAAGGGAAAAGACAAACGATTTATCGTCGCGCCGGATCGACGGTCGCATGGAATGCCGTCCGATCGGCGTCCCTCCCGCCAGGATTTGTTTGTTTGACTCGAACCTCATTTTCCGATATGTGTACGCCCTGTATAACAACGGCAACGGAAGGAGACCCCCTCATGACCCATGTCCTTCTTATCGGCAACGGGGCCAGGGAACATGCGATCGCCGAGGCGATCCGACGCTCGGCACAGACCCCCCTCCTGTATTCCTTCATGAAAACAAACAACCCCGGCATCGCTTCCCTCTCGGAGAAGATCTGCCTCGGCCGGTACGATGAGCCGGAGGCCATCGTGGCTTTTGCCCGTGATGCAGGTGTCGCCTTCGCCGTCGTCGGCCCCGAGGATCCTCTGAGCCACGGCGTCGTAGACGCACTCACGGCGGCTGGAATCCCGGCGGTGGGACCGACCCGCTCCCTCGCCCGTCTGGAAACATCGAAGTCCTTCACGAGGAACCTCCTCGAAAAATACGATATCCCGGGAAACCCGCGCTTCCGGAATTTCACGTCCATGGATGGGATCAGCGCCTTTTTGGGCGAACTGGACGGCATCGTCCTCAAGCCGGACGGCCTGACCGGAGGCAAGGGGGTTCTCGTCCAGGGGGATCACTTTCAGACGCGTGCGGAGGCCCTGGAGCACTGCCGCGATATCCTCCGAATCCATCCCGGCGTAACCGTGGAGGAGAAATTAGAGGGAGAGGAGTTCTCCCTGCAGTGCCTCAGCGACGGCCGGACGGTCGTCCCAACCCCGCCGGTCCAAGACCACAAACGGCGCTTCGTCGGCGATAGAGGCCCGAACACGGGGGGAATGGGCTCCTATTCCTGCGCAGACCACCTCCTCCCCTTCCTGGATGCCGATGCCGTCGCCGAGGGGCTGGCCATCACCCGGAAGGTCGCCGAGGCGATCCGTCTGGAAACGGGCATCCCTTACAAGGGGGTCTTGTACGGCGGTTTCATGCTCACCCGCACCGGGGTCAAATTGATCGAATACAACGCCCGCTTCGGCGACCCCGAGGCCATGAACATCCTTCCGCTTCTCCGGACCGACTTCATCGACGTCTGCCGGGCGATCATCGACGGGACGCTGGACCGCCTCGACATTGTATTTGAAAAAAAGGCGACGGTGTGCAAGTATATCGTCCCCAAGGGCTACGGCCTCCCGGAGGATCACCCTGATGCCTCTTTCGAATCATCGCTGATAGTGATCGGTGACGTGCAGACGGCGCGGCTCTATTATTCATCCATTGACCAGCGATCCGACGGGCTCTACATGACCCCGTCGCGGGCGATCGGGGTGGTTGGAATTGCCGATGCTCTGCCCGAAGCGGAAAGAATCGCCGAAAGGGCGGTCGCCGGCATACAGGGCCCCGTTGACCACCGGCCGGATATCGGCACCGAACCGCTCATCCGGAAGCGGATTCAACATATGAAGAAACTCAAAGCAGAACCAATATAAACAGGAGGGCTGCATGCAACAAAACGATATCAAACGGGTACTGATCAGTGTGACGGACAAGGCAGGGATCGTTGAATTCGCCCAGGGTCTTCGAACCTTCGGCGTGGAGATCCTCTCCACGGGCGGAACGGCGTCACAGTTGAGGAAAAGCGGCGTTCCGGTGATCGATGTGTCGGATTACACCGGCTTCCCGGAGATGATGGACGGAAGGCTGAAAACCCTCCATCCGAAGATCCACGGCGGCCTTCTCGCGCTGCGGGACAATCCGGGACATATGAGCGCCCTCCGGGAGCATGGGATCAACCTGATCGACATGGTCGTCATCAACCTCTATCGTTTCGAGGACACGGTCGCCAAGGAGGGCTGTACGCTGGAACACGCCATCGAAAACATTGACATCGGCGGCCCCACGATGCTCCGCGCGGCCTCCAAGAACTACCGCTTCGTCTCCGTCGTCACCGATCCGGAGGACTACCCGAAGATCCTCGCGGAGATGAAGGAGACGGGGGCAAGATCTCCGAGGCAACCAACTTCGAACTGGCCAAGAAGACCTTCCAGCTCACCGCCCGCTACGACGGCGCCATCTCCAACTACCTCGGCCTGCTCAGCGCCGGAAGCCCGGAAAAGTGTGCGTTCCCCGACACCTTCTCCTGCCAGTTCGCCAAGGCGCAGGATCTCCGCTACGGGGAGAATCCCCATCAGAAGGCCGCCTTTTACCGCGAGAAGGACCCGCAGCTCTCCGCCCTCTCCAACGCGCGGCAGCTCCAGGGCAAGGAGCTCTCCTACAACAACATCATGGACAGCGACGCCGCCTGGCAGGTCGTCTCCGACATCCCCCTCCCCGGCGTCGTCATCATCAAGCACGCGAACCCCTGCGGCGCCGCCACTTCCGACGGCGACATGGCCGAGGCCTTCCGGAAGGCGCTGGCCGGCGATCCCGTTTCGGCCTTCGGCGGCATCGTCGCGCTGAACCGCCCCGTGGACAAGAAGACGGCGGAGGAGTTGGTGAAGACCTTTTTCGAAGTGATCATCGCCCCGGGCTTCGCGGCGGATGCGGCAGGGCTCCTGGAAACCAGGAAGAACGTTCGGGTTCTCGAGATACCGGCAACCTGCAGCAAGCGCTCCTCCGGCTATGAGTTCCGCCGGGTGATGGGCGGTCTCCTCATCCAGGATCGGGACATGGATGAGTTCGACATCCGGAAGGCGAAGGTCGTTACGAAACGGATCCCGACAGAGGCCGAATACCAGGCGCTCGATTTCGCCTGGCGGGTGGTCAAACACGTCAAATCGAACGCCATCGTCTATACGACGAAAGACCAGCTTGTCGGCATGGGGGCGGGCCAGACGAGCCGTGTGGATTCGGTGAAGATCGCGAAGATGAAAGCGGTCCTTCCGACGGAGGGCTGCGTGCTCGGATCGGACGCCTTCTTCCCTTTCCGCGACGGGATCGACATGGCCGCTCAGGCCGGAATCACAGCGATTATCGAGCCGGGCGGATCAGTCAAGGATGATGAGGTCATTCAGGCCGCGGACGAGCACGGCATCGCGATGATCTTTACCGGAATCCGCCATTTCAAACATTGACGAACTCGTAAAAAGTGAAATTTCCCCTCCCCCGGCGGGAGGGGATTAAGGGGAGGGGGAGGGTGGTTTGTGACTTTTTACAGGTGCATTAACATTAATCCATGATTAGATTAACAGAGGAGTGGTAAGCGTATGCAGGAAAAGGCAGGGGTAATCGTCAGCGTCGTCATGGGAAGTGACTCCGATCTTCCGGTCATGGAGGAGGCCGTCAAGGTCCTGGAGGCCTTCGCGGTTCCCCATGAACTCTTTCTGACCTCCGCCCATCGGACGCCGGAGCGGACAACCGCATTCTGCCGTGGGGCGTCCAAAAGGGGGGTGCGGGTGATTATTGTCGGCGCCGGCGCCGCCGCCCATCTGGCCGGGGTAATCGCCTCTCAGACCCTACTGCCGGTGATCGGGGTACCCATCGACGCCACATCGCTCCAGGGGCTGGACGCCCTCTTGGCCACGGTCCAGATGCCGGGGGGCATTCCCGTCGCAACGATGGCCATCGGCAAGGCGGGGGCGAAGAATGCCGCGCTGTTAGCCATTCGGATCCTCGCCCTGGAAGATGCCGATCTTCTGAAGAAGCTCCAGTCCTTTGTCCGGAAGATGGCCCAGGAGGTCGAACGGAAGCACGAAAACCTGAAGAAATGAGCTGTAAATCATGCTTCCTGGTAGTCAGTAAATCGTCAACCTTGAAGAAAATGAGATACGAAGTTGTCGGTTTTACAGGGAACGGTAGACAAGTGGCTATCATCTGCCGGATGAAGAATACCGGAAAACTTTTACTCATAACAACTTACGAATTGGGAGATTCAATATGACCGCAAGATTCAAAAAATATGATTATGGTAAATGTGATATTTGTGATGCATTGATGGAAGAAAGACAAATCAAACAGGATTTCTGGGTCCGAGGTGAACTGATTGTCATCGAGGACATCCCGGCAGGCGTCTGCCCCCGCTGTGGCGAAAAGATAGTAAATGCGGCGGTAGGGAGAAGGATTGCTGAAATCATTGAGAATAAAGAATCCATGCTGAATGCTCCAAAATTGTTAGTCCCGGCGATAAAATATGCCGCCGAGCATGCCGGCGTTTAACCGGATCGCCTATACAAAACTGGATGCGCAGGTAACGCGAAAAGGCGCGAAAAGGGGACGGATTTATTAATTAACATGAAAGCGGTAAAGCGTCGCCCTTGAAGAAAATGCTTGAGTTCATATGGGAATGATGACGTCCTCATTTTATTTTTATTTCTCAGTGAACATCATAATTGCCTTGCACTCTGAAAAGTTCAAGAGTATCAATAAATACACGTGGTAATTTATTTATTGAGATATTTATAACCCTACACTCAGGGAGATGTTCTATGGGATGATTACTGAAACCCCGCGTCTCAAAAGAGTCCGGGGTTTTGTGTTTTCTGGTAGCCGAAAAATTGTTCATCCGGTTTGTGCGTACATTCCCGCCGAGGTGAACTCTGATTTGCAAAGGAGGATTTTTTTATGAATTCCATGAACGAGAGCAGATTGTCGTATGCGGTTCTTCTGGTCATTTTATGTGCCTTTGCGCTCCAGGGATGTATGGCTTTTGCGGTTGCCCCATTGGCCACAAGTGTTATGGTTGCGGCCGGCGCTGGTCAAGGTTTTCTTGTCTACAAAACTTTTCAAACTACCACCGGCGGGTCGCTAAAAGTCAAATTCAAGGATGTGACAGTTTCCGAATCCGACCGGGAAGTGTTCAAGAAAATTAAACGCTTAGCCGTTCTGCCCGGCAGCGGGGCTAACATTAGAATAACCGAGAAGTTGATTCAGAAAAACACCTGTGAAGTGGTGACGCCGGCCCAGGTCACAAAGCTTCTCCTGGCAGATAAGGCCCTTCCCTTTGACGCATTATCTAACCAGCTGACAGAGACTGAGAGGATAGAACGTTTGAAACATTGGGCGGCTAAACTCAACGCGGATGCCGTTCTTGTTTATGAACAGACGGGTGGCGCGGCAGGAGGCAGCGATATTAACCTCTGGTCCTTCAAAAGAGCGGAGATGAAAGATAAAATCGTTGTCAAAATTTTCTCTTCTAAAACTGGGCGTTTTATACTGGATCAGCCGGGCGAGGTAGTGTGGGAGCTGGGAAGTAAATCCCCATCTCAAGAGGAAATTCAGGAATTAGTTGCAACAAGTGTAGCGGACAAACTCATGGACTATCTGAAAAACCCTATATCTCCCAAGACAGAGACTGCCTCAACATCACCATCTATCCTTGCTCCGAAGGAGGACCAAGCGGCATCACCGCCTCCCGCTGTTCTTACTCCCAAAGAGGTCCCGGTTCCCTCGCCACCTTCACCTTCTCCATCGGGCAAGAGTTTGGTCTGCATAAAAAGGGCTAATGTGAGGGCAGAAGCAAACGATAAGAGCAAGGTTATCGCCACTTTAAAAAATGGAGAGAAGGTTGATGACTTGGGGAAGTCTGGTAATTGGTATAATATCAAATTGTCTTCAGGATTGACGGGGTGGGTTTTCAAGGATTTGGTAAATGAGATTAAGTAAAAAGAGCTGGCCAGCCTCGCCGGATCGATCGGCGCCGGATCCCATCGACAAAAATACGGTTCATCCGGTTGATGCGTACTTTTGACTTGAAAAGAATGGACATACAACCCCAAGAGGTGGTATTTTGGAACCGGGAAAAGGATCCTTTTATCCCTGGCGTTTCTTTTCCCGGATCCGGCGATCACTTAGAGGAGAAATCGAAAATGTCACATTTTAGGGTTTCGATTGTGTCTGCGCTGGTATTGGTTTCTTTGCTATTAGTCGGATGTGCTATACCTACTCGACCAACAGCGACTATTCCCCTACCGCAGGATATGAAGATCGTCGCACCAGAGCCTACATTGTCCCCAGAAATTAAAGCATTTTCAGGCAAATGGTTTGGCGTGTGGGACGGCATTTTAGAACATATTTTGGTTGTCGAACAGATAAATCCTCCCGATGCGACGGTAATTTACGCTTATGGCAAAGCAGCGTCCTGGAATACCGCCAATCCAAACTTCTTCAGGCCTCAGGCGCAAATTGAACCAGGAGTACTTAAGTTGTCGACAAGAAGACCTGCAAAGGTTACCTACCGCCTGCAATCCGATGGCACACTTGATGCCACCTACGAATGGAGTGGCGGGATATCCAGTACAAAAATGAAACGGTTGGACCAATAGCTTATCCGGTCATTGAGACAGCAAGCTGCCTCATATTATCGAATCAAATGTACGCATCAAACCGACGAACCACAAACATGAATTGTAGTACAGCAATAAACGCGTCTGGAGCGGGGGGGTGGTGATGGGCAAGGTAGGAAAGGCGGCAGGATTCCTGATCGCCATGGTACTATTGGTCGTCCTGTTCGTGGTACCCACTATGATCGTCGCGAAGACGTGGCTGGTCTGGAGCGTCTTCTGGGGATACGTGGAGGGCCTCGAGAACCTGACGGGTATCAACCATTATATCCTCACGGCTCTAGCGCTCATAATGCTCGTGCCGTACTACATCGGAACAGACATGTTGTTCTCATTCAGAGGACTGGTGTCGCAGCGGAGGCGGTACACAGGCGCGGCGATCCTTCTGGTGATGGCCGTGGGGTATAACTTGAGTCTCTACTACGTCACGAAGGAAATGGCGTTCGCGTTTTCCGGCGGCGCTGTGCAAAAGTGGTACGCGGTGACGCCCGAGGGCGTGAAGTATTACAACCGCCCTGGTTTCGACACCACGTACGGGATCCCCGTCCAGCCGGTGACACCCGAGGTCATCCCGAAACTGAAACTTCTCGAGAAAGGGGAGTTCAAACCGATCGATCCTGCGCAGAAACCGCTCTTCAATCCGATCACGGGGCAGCCTCAAGTCTGGTATTATAAGTACCCCGAGGGGTGGTTCGAGTTCTACGACAAGCCGGGCTTTCACCCTGTGACCGGCACCCTGCTCAAGCCAGTAACTGAGCAGGTCTATTTCGAGTGGAGGAAGACGCAAAAGGTGAAGACCCCGGAGGGTGTGGTGAGGGAACCGCAGAGGGTGAAGCCTCCGGAAGATGTGGTTAAAGAACCAAGGTCCGATACCAAGCCACCATACGTCGACCCTCCTGTAACAACAACCGCGGTGGTCCAGCCAAGAAGTGGAATTTACCCTGTCGGAAGGGAATTCAAAGAGATGACAGGTATAGGCACTGGGATAGTTCACTTGTATAATATCGAGATAATTGACGGAAGGCTTCTGAGGTTCAGCTTCGACTTTAGCTGGGAGATTCCGTCGTGGAATAGCAATCCGGTGGACGTCTATTTAGATAATCCTGTAGATACTACTTTTCTCCTTGACAGACTTGGGCGTCAACACCCGCTGGTTCAAACCGCAGAGATCAGTGCTGAAAGACCAATGGGAGTGTCTCCTCGGAGCAGTAAGCGGTTCACAATGACTTTTTCGTTCCCTTCAGATATGGAGTCTTTTAAATACCAGGCCATTCTGCTTGTGAAAATCAAGGACCTCCTCGGTACGGGCATGGGCAGCATCATGTCCGATCAGTTTCGTCTTCATATTCGAGCCGAAAAGGAAATTAAATTAACAGATTTCCGGTAGACTACCTATGAATGGTAGCGCCAATATTAAATGGCTTACGATAAAAGCAACGAGTCAATGGAGGCAAAAGTGGCATTTGCAAAATATGTAACTTTTCTGCGAATAATCGAGGTTGCCGTGTCGTTTCTAATTGTTCTCGCAGTCGTTTGGGGAACTGCAAGGTACCTCAAGAACAAACGAAAGAAGCGACCTCCAAATGAATAGCAAATAATAACTCGGCAATACTATTACCATCGATAGAACCAACTGATGCATGGTTGACATAGTGTGGCATATGGGAAACGAAAATAAACAAATCTCACCCTCAGTATTTGGTGAAACGGTCCACTTGAGCCATCTTTTTACCTTTTTTTACCATCTATAGCTCACAAACTGGCCTGTCGCTCCAGTGAACTTATTCGCCGCACTCAATCGGATCTTCGTTTAAAAAGGAGGTATTACGATGTGGTCTCCATCTCTCTGTTCCGTGCTGAGAAAGATCGCTTCAACTGCTGGCTTTCTGTGCCTAATCTGTTTATTTATTTTCATTTGCGCAGAGCTTGTTGAGCCCTTCCCATCGCCGACCGGAGCGGTAAACGATTTTGCCGGTGTCATTCCCGTCGACGTAGCTAATCGAATGTCCCGTATATCTCAGGAGGTTCTTAGAAAGACTGGTACATCGATTGTTGTAGCTACGGTGGAGAGTATTGGTGATAAAACACCAGATACGTATGCCACTGAGTTGTTCAACACATGGGGAATAGGAAAGAAGGGGGAAAACAAGGGTGTCTTGATTTTTCTGACCTTGAAGGAGAGACGCATCGTTATTAGAACGGGTTATGGTATCGAGAGGATTCTTACCGATAGATTGTGTGGCCAGATATTGGACCAGCGTGTCATACCCTACTTCAAAAAGGGAGATTACGGCACAGGTCTTGGGAACGCTATCGTTGCGGTTGCGCAAATAATTGCCAAGGATGCGGGTGTGACTCTGACAGGGCGATAAGGAATGGCTCTGCACAGATGTGCTTAAAAAGGTTCCCCACCGGCATTTGGTCTTGAGTATCCCGAACATATTGCGCCTGTTTTTTACAGTAAAAAACATGATACATTTAACATACTGATAATAAGTGGTAATCCTCACTTTAATTCTGAACCAAGAGTCGCTGAGTTATAGATGAATGGGAGGGCCATTCAATGAGGATATAATACCTTCTCAAATTAAAGTACGCATGAACCTGAAGAAATGATATGGCCCTTTTACTGAAAATCGATCCCGGAAAACCGGATGAGGAAAAACTCGCGGAGGCCGTCCGGATCCTGCTTGAAGGAGGGGTCGCCGCCTTTCCAACGGAGACCTTTTACGGCCTCGGGGCGGATGCGCGAAATGAAGAGGCCGTGGAAAGAGAGGGAGGCTTCCTCTGTTATCATGAAGACTGATTTTATCCGGGAGGCGCCCCCAATTTTCCCGATGGTCCCGCGCGCGGGGATATCCTGCCGGACGGCGGGCAATTGTGAGGGAACCTGAATGCCATTACCGATCAATATCCATGAACTGCTCCGCGGCAAGAGTGTCGAATGGGAGCGACTGGAGTTCAAGGAGGGGAAGAAGCGGTGGTGAATGCCGTTTACCACCGCGGCTACGATGTCCGGGAGCCGGTGGAAATCCGCATTATGCATCACGAGTTGGTGGTCTTGAGTTACCCCGGACCGGACCGTTCCGTGCGTCTGGAGCAACTTCGGGTCGGCAAGGCCATGCCTCGACGCTACCGGAATCGGCGCATCGGCGAGTTCCTGAAGGAGCTGGAGTTCACCGAAGGCCGTTCCACCGGGATTCCCAAGATCATTGACGCCATGCAGGCCAATGGCTCGCCTCCTGCCGAATTTGACTTCGACGAAGACCATAGCTACTTCATGGTACGCCTGCCGGTGCATCCGGCCGCACTGGAGGTGGCCGATTTAGAGGTTGGGAAATTGTCTGATATGGATACCCCGCAAGTCACCCCGCAAGTCACCCCGCAAGTCAGTCGGCTGCTGGAGGTTTTGATCGGTGATATGCCCCGTGCCGAGCTCATGAACGCGCTCGCACTCAAAGACCGCATGCATTTCGCGAATGATTACCTTCGACCCGCGCTGGAGGAGGATCTGATCCAATACACCATTCCCGACAAGCCCAATAGCCGACTCCAGCAGTACCGGCTTACAAAGAAAGGGTGTG
>JAHIMW010000034.1 GCA_018896355.1 Pseudomonadota bacterium | reverse complement strand
TCGGTGACCCCGGATTGTCCATTTTCATCCTTCGTTGTGCCCGCGACGGGCATGGGGGTTACTTGCTTTCAATCGGAAATAAGTGACTTTGAGGAAAACCAACTTTCACGCTTTGTAGGTGGAGACAGTTTTTGACATACACCTATTTTCCTTGATAATGTATCGTTGATTGCCAAGAGAAAGCATGCAGGAAGACGTGCGCATAAACCGGATGAACCCAATTTCTCCCAGCGTCCAAACATACCCAGTATCTTTTGCTTCCATCGCCGGAGAGCTCGATGAAGGGTCATGCTATGACCACCTTTGCAAGTACCCGGCAAAGGGACATAGCCCCCCCTTTCTCGGATTTGGGAAAAGGGGTACCTTTTGACTGATCGCCTGTCCTTCTTCCCTTCGCTGTCTTATATCATGCCTTCCCTTTGTCCTTCCTTCACTATATCCTGCCACCGCTTGCGATGTTGCCCCAGGTTGAACGATCCCTGCCGTGGATGATGTCCATGTCATGGCACCCACACACGCGAAGGATATGCTCGTCGAATTAAATGGACGAAGAATGACGACACCCGGCGACGCCAAGAGAATCCCTGGGAGAAATCTCGGGGCTTTTTGGGGGCAGCAATAAGAAAAGTGGGGACAGAGTGGGGACAGGATCATCCGGCAAAGAAAAGGGGCCACAGAATATTCTCTGTAACCCCTTGATTCTTATGGTGGGCCAGGGCAGAATTGAACTGCCGACACACGGATTTTCAGTCCGTTGCTCTACCGACTGAGCTACCGGCCCCCGTTCGGCGGGCGATTGCCGAAATGGAAGGCTTCTCTATAAAATATGCCCCCGTTTGTCAAGCCATTTTTCCGGCAGGGTCGCTGCCCGTTACTGGCTGGGCGGTACGCCGTCGGTGCACGGTTTTTCCGGCTGTTGTTCCGGAAGTGGGATGAAACCCTTTTCCGCTCCGGCAAAGGGGGGTATTCCGGAGGCTGCGAATGCGGTGGGCGCCTCTTCAGCGTCGGCCGGATCGGAATCGCCTCGCCAGCGGATGACGAGGGTGGCGGCGATCTTGTCGTGCCACCCCTGCTTCCTGCCGTCAAAGGCGATCCAGAGGAAGCCGAGGCAGAAGAGGGGGCCGGAGATCAGGTAGCCCACCCACCGCAGGAAGGCGATGCCCGGGGTGATCGGGTCGCCCGACGCCTGGATAACGCGGAGGCCGAGGAGCATCTTTCCCGGCGTCCGGCCCGTTATACCGTGGAACCAGGTGAAGTAGATCATACCGGCGAGGAGGGACGCGGCGATGTAGAGGAGCGCGACGAGGCCTATCCCGTGTGCAGGATCCCCGAGGGAGGAGAGAACGCGGCCCATCATGTCCCCTCTCAGTCCGAGGGCGAGCAGGCCGATCAGAAAAAGAATCAGCGATGCGAAGTAGAGGATGACCTCGTCGATGAGAAAGGCGAAAAATCGCCGCCAGAAACCGCCGTACCGTCTGCCCGTCATGGTTTCTTTCCTTCATGGTCCCGGGTGAATTTCCTTTGGCTTGCCGGGGTGTTGTAAACCGCAGGCTTCTTTAAGGTCATTCCATAGATTCCGTTTCCCGTGCTCCAGTCTCGTACTGGAGTATGGCGAGGAGCGCGAGTGACGCCGTCTCCACGCGGAGCACCCTCTTTCCGAGGCTGACGGACAGGAAACGCGCCCGCCGGGCCAGTTCGATCTCTTCCGCGCTGAAGCCCCCCTCCGGACCGATCACCAGGATGAACCCCTTCATCCCCGACCATGCCGGGTCCCGGAGAACCGTACTGATCCGCGTCGTCGTCTCCTCTTCCCAGGGGATCAGTCTGAGCCCGCTTTCGGGAACGGCGCAAAGCATCCGCTCAAACGTCACGATCTTCTCGATCTCCGGGATGTCGGACCGGCCGCACTGGCGGGAGGCCTCGACCGCGATCTTCTGCCACCGCTCCCGTTTGCGCGGAAGCCGTTCCGGCTCCCAGCGAGGGACGGACCGCTCCGCGAAGAAAGGGATGATCCGTTCCACGCCCAGTTCTGTCGCGTGCCGGATGATTCCGTCCATCTTCTCCGCCTTGGGGACAGCCTGGCAGAGGGTTATATGAATTTTGGCGGCGGGCAGCGCATACCGGTCGGTGATCTCCAGTTCGATCCCTTCCGCCGTCTGCCTCCGGATGAGCGCCCTGTATTCCCAACCCGTGCCGTTGAAAATCCGAAACGGGTCGCCCTGCTTCATCCGAAGGACCTTGTTCAGGTAACGCGCCTGATCCGCCGTCACCTTGCAGAGCGCGCCCGTCTCGAGGATGCGCGGTAGGTAGATTCGGGGAATCGTCACGGACGGTCACCTGCTTTCTTCAAGAGATAACAGACCCACTCCTTTTCGGTGATGAGGCGGCGGATCGGGAAGGAGTCGCCCGCGAAACGGGCCTCGATATCCGGTTTGTTCTGTTCGAGGATTCCCGAGATGACAAGGTAGCCTCCGGGGCGGGCGAGGCGGACGAGATGGGGATAAAATTCGATCAGGATCTTCGCCGTCAGGTTCGCCACGATCAGGTGAAAGGATTCCGTCAGATCGGCGACGTTCCTGCCGGCGACCGTGACGCGGTCTTCAACCCGATTGATCCGAACATTCTCCCTTGCGATCTCCGTCGCCTGCTCATCGTTGTCCACGCAGAGGACCCGCCCGGCGCCAAGCTTCGCGCACGCGATGCCGAGGATGCCCGTTCCCGTTCCAACGTCGAGGACGCGCCACTGCTCGACCGGCCGCTCCTTGAGGAGGATCTCATCGATCGCCTCCAGACACATCCTCGTGGAGGGGTGCTGGCCGGTGCCGAAGGCCATGCCGGGGTCGATCTCAATGACGATCTCCCTGCCGGCCGGTGAGAAGCGTTCCCATGTCGGTTTGATGACGATGTTCCGGCTCACCCGGAGGGGCTTGAAGTATTTCTTCCACGCCTCCCCCCAATCGGGATCGCGGATGATCTCTGTCCGGAAGCCGGGTTTTTCAAGCTCCGGGAAGATCTCCGTCAGGCTGTCGATGTAGATCCGGAGCGCGGCAAGACGCTGCTCCAGGCGGACGTCGAACGGGAGAAAGGCTTTCAGGACTTCCCCGGAGACGGGTTCGGGGGGACCGTTCGACGATAGCGGTCCCATGTTTTCCTGAAAGGCGCCCTGGGCGCCGATCTCCGTCATGAAGTTGTTCAACGCGTCGATCATTTCCAGCGGGGCGGATAACTCGATTTTCATCCAGTCGCCCGTCTTTTCCCCCGCTTTCCCATGCTGCTTCGGCATGATCCGCATTCCCTTTCACCGGGAAAAACTCCCCCACCCCATGGTTGTTCTTGCTGCATACCTATAACTTTTTCGGGCGGATATTTCAAGCGGCTTGAATTTTGGGAATCTTCATGATAGCGTCTTCCCCGCATCTGGAGACACGATGCCGCATCATGAAAGAATGGGGACACGATGCGGCATCATGTCCCCAAAGGGTTTAGGGAGCGGTTGTGAGATATTACCCCCTGTTTCTTGATATTACCGGACGCAAATGCGTCGTTGTCGGCGGAGGAAGCATCGCCGAACGGAAGGTCGAACGGCTTCTCGCCTGTGGCGCCCGCGTGGAAGTTGTGGGAAAAAGCATGACGCCGCTACTCGCGGCATGGAACGGGGAAGGAAAAGTTTTCCACCGCGACGCCGACTATGAGGATTCGTGTCTTGCCGACGCCTTTCTCGTGATCGGCGCAACGGACGACGAGGCCGTCAACGGGCGGATCGCACGGGACGCCCGCGCCCTGGGGATTCCGGTCAACATCGTCGACGACCCCACGCGGTGCGATTTCATCCTTCCTTCCATCGTGGAGCGGGGGAATCTGTCGATCGCCGTCTCCACCGGCGGCAGGAGCCCCGCCCTGGCCAAAAAAATCCGGAAAGAGCTGGAGGCCGTCTACGGTCCGGAGTACGCGATTCTGCTTGAGATCCTGGGCGAGCTCCGGGGAAAGGTCATCGCCGGGGGGCGCCCCTCTGACGAGAATCGCGCGTATTTCGAGACAGTTGTCTCTTCGGAGATCCTGGATCATATCCGCGCCAAGCGGTGGGGAGATGTGAAGGATCTGATCCTGAGGCTGACCGGCGTAGAGATGGAGGTGGAACCGCGATGATGGGAATTGTCCTGTTCAAGGTGGCTTTGGTGGTCTATCTGGCCTCCGCCGTCGTCTATGGCGGCTCGCTCTGGGGCAGAAGGGTCATGCCGGCGCGATTTGCGACGGGCCTGATGTTTGCGGCCCTCGTCATCCATACCGCATCCTTTCTTTCCCGCTGGCTGGCGGAGGGGATGATCCCGGCCATCAGCCTTTACGATGTTCTCTCCTTCTTCGCCTGGGTCATGGCGGCGTCCTATCTTCTGATGCAACTGAGGACCAAAACCCGGGTCCTGGGGGCGTTCGTCGCACCGGTGATCTCTGTGATCATGGTGATCGCTTCCGTGGAGTTGGGGGGGAGGGTCGGCGCGTCGGCCATTCTGAAAGGGTATCTGGTCACGGCCCACGTGATGCTCTCCATCACCGGTGAGGCCCTGTTTGCGGTGGCTTCCTGCGCCGGCATCATGTATCTGCTCCAGGACAATCTGATCCGGCAGAAGAAGGAAGGGAGCCTGATCCGGCTCTTCCCGTCGCTCCGTGATCTGGACCGGATCAATTATCTCTGCCTGTTCTGGGGATTTCCGCTGCTGACGCTTGGCATTCTGGCCGGTTCGTTCTGGGCGCGGATCGTCTGGGGAAGCCACTGGCAGTGGGATTCCAAACAGGTCTGGACGCTTCTGGCCTGGGGTCTCTATGCCTTCCTTCTCCATCAGCGGATTGTCATCGGGTGGCAGGGACGCAAGGCGGCCCGCTGGTCGCTGATGGTGTTCACGGCGCTTGCCGTTCTGCTGATCGTCGGAAAGCTTTTCTTCCAGACGGCCCATGATTTTATGTGAATCTATGCAACTTGTTCTGATCGGCATGAACCACAAGACGGCGCCTCTGGAGATCCGGGAGCGGCTTCAACTCTCCAGCGGGGACGTGGAACGGGCTCTCCCGGAGCTGATGCGCCTGACGGAGATCCGTGAGGCGATCTGTCTTTCCACCTGTAACCGGGTGGAGGTCATTTCCCGCGTGACGGACGGCGAGCAGGCCGTCGCCGGTCTGAAGTCCTTCATATACGGTCAGGGGAATCTCGACATTGCCGAACTGGAGCGATGCCTGTATGTCTACCGGGATCTGGAGGCGGTCCGCCATCTCTTCCGCGTGACGTCGAGCCTCGATTCGATGGTGATGGGGGAGCCGCAGATCCTGGGGCAGATGAAGGAGGCCTACCGCACGGCGGTCGATCAACGGACAACCGGGGTCCTGCTGAACCGGCTGAGTCACCACGCCTTCCTGGTTGCCAAACGGGTTCGGACGGAGACGGGGATCGCCGGCAATGCCGTGTCGGTAAGCTATGCGGCGGTGGAACTGGCGAAAAAGATCTTCGGCAATCTCAAGGGGAAGTCGGTCCTGCTGATCGGCGCCGGAGAGATGTCGGAACTGGCGGCCCGCCATCTGCTCCGCCAGGGGGTGGGCCGTATCCTTATCGCAAACCGGACCTATGTTAGGGCCGAGGAGATGGCGGCCCTGTTACAGGGGACGCCGGTGGCCTTTGACCGCTTTCCCGAGGTCCTGCCGGAAGTGGATATCGTCATCGCCTCCACCGGCGCACCGGGCTACATTCTGACCAAGGATATGGTGGCCACCGCGCTCCGGCGGAAGCGGGACCGCCAACTCTTTCTGATCGACATCGCCGTCCCGAGGGACATCGATCCCGCGGCCGGCGAGATTGAAAACGTCTATCTTTACAATATCGACCACCTGCAGGACGTGGTCGATGCGAACCGGGAGGTGCGGAAGACCGAGGCGACAAAGGCGGAAGAGATTATCGCCGAGGAGGTTACCGCCTTCGAGAAGTGGTTCAACACCCTTGCCGTCGTGCCCACGATCGTGGCGCTGCGCGGGAAGATGGAGGGGATCGTCCGGGGGGAAATGGAGAGATCCACCCGCTGGCTCGGAGGGCTGGAAACGGAGGAGCGGTTGCGGATCGAGGGACTGGCCGCCTCCATCGTCAATAAGATCCTGCACGACCCGATCACCGGTCTCAAGGAGGAGAGCCGCGAAAAGGATGAGCTCCCGTATGTCGCGGCCGTCCGGAGGTTGTTCAAGTTGTGACGGTTGAGGCACGATACGGCTTTATGGGGACACGATGCCGCGCTACATTATGGGGACATGATGCAGCATCGTGTCCCCATAATGTAGCGCCGGAAGCAAGGAGGATACCATTCAGAAGACATTCAGACTTGGAACGAGGGGGAGCGCCCTGGCGCTGACGCAGTCCGGGTGGGTTGCGGACCGTATCCGGGAGCGCCATCCGGGGGTTGCCGTGGAGCTGGTCACCATCCGGACGAAAGGGGACATCATGCAGGACGTCTCCCTGGCCGCGATTGGCGGGAAGGGGCTCTTCATCAAGGAGATCGAAGAGGCGCTCCTCCGGGGTGACGTGGACATGGCCGTCCACAGCATGAAAGATGTTCCGGCCGAGTTGCCGGAGGAGCTGGAGATCGCGGTGACGCCGCTCAGGGAAGATCCGCGGGACGTGCTGATTTCGCGGGGGGACCGCAAGTTGGAGGAGATGCCCCACGGGGCGCGGATCGGTACCGGTTCGCTCCGGCGCGCCTTTCAGCTCCGAAACCGGATGCCGGATCTCAAGATTGTTCCGCTGCGCGGGAACCTCGATACGCGGATCAGGAAGCTGGAAACGGAGGGGCTCGACGGCGTGATCCTGGCGGCTGCGGGGATCCGGCGGATGGGGTGGGCCTTACGGGTCTCCCAGTTCATTCCGGTGGAGCTGATGCTCCCGGCCGTCGGCCAGGGGGTGATCGGCATCGAAACCCGGCGGGATGACGCCCGCTGCCGCGAGGTGGTTGCCTTTCTCAATGATCCGGTGACCTTCTGCGAGGTCGGCGCAGAGCGGGGCTTTCTGAAACGGCTGGGCGGCGGCTGCCAGCTTCCGATAGCGGCCTTTGCGAAGAAGAACGGCGGGGAGATCGCTGTGACGGGGCTGGTCGGGAGCCTCGACGGGCGGACGATGATCAGCCATCGGGTGACGGGACCTGCCACGGAATTTGCAAAACTCGGAGAAAATCTGGCGGAGCACATCCTGGAGCAGGGCGGCCGCGCACTGCTCGATGCGGTCTATTAAAGGCGCCTCAATGGGGACATGATGCCGCATCGTGTCCCCATTGAGTGGATAAATTTGATAACACCATGAGAAGCGATTCATGACGAAACAGGGTAAGGTTTATATCATCGGCGCCGGGCCGGGTGATCCGGGGCTGATCACCCTCCGGGGGGTGGAGTGCATCCGGGAGGCTGATGTGATCATTTACGACCATCTGGTCAGTCCGGAGATTCTCTGCCATGCCCGGCAGGATGTCCGCCGGATCTACGCCGGAAAGCGGGGGGGCGAACACACCCTTGTCCAGGATGAGATCAATCGACGCCTCGTTGAAGAGGCGGGTAACGGGGCGGTGGTCGCCCGCATCAAGGGCGGTGATCCCTTCATATTCGGCCGCGGCGGCGAGGAGGCCGAGGTGCTCAGGGAGGCGGGTATTCCTTTTGAGGTCGTGCCCGGCGTCAGTTCGGCGGTCGCCGTTTCCGCCTATGCAGGGATCCCGCTGACCCACCGGAACCATACCGCGTCGGTGGCCTTCGTCACGGGCCATGAGGATCCGAACAAAGGGAAGAGCGGCCTTGACTGGCCGGCGCTTGCCGGAATCGGGACGCTCGTTTTTTTGATGGGGGTGAAAAACCTCGAGGCGATCGCGGAGAACCTGATCCGCTGCGGAAAAGACCCCGCCACGCCGGCCGCGCTGATCCGCTGGGGTACGACGCCGGACCAGGAGACGTTGACCGGGACCCTGAACGATATCGCGCGGAAAGCCAAGGAAGGCCGTTTTTCGCCGCCCGCCATCTTCGTCGTCGGGAGTGTGGTCGGCCTGCGGGAGACCTTGAACTGGTTCGAGACGAAACCCCTCTTCGGCCTTGGGATCGTCATCACGCGGCCGGAGGCGCAGGCGGAAGGGTTTGCGAAACTTCTTCGGGCCCAAGGGGCGAGGGTGATCCATTTTCCGGTAATCCGGATCGCGCCGCCGGAGAGTTGGGCAGAGCTTGACGGGGCGATCGACCGTCTGGAAAGCTACCGCTGGATCATCTTCACGAGCGCCAACGGTGCGGCCTTCTTCTTCCAACGCCTGCGGGAGCGGGGTCGAGACATCCGGGATCTGAAGGGGATCCGGATCGCCACGATCGGCCCGGCGACGGCCGCCGCGGTCGAGGCGCTCCGAATCCGGGTAGATCTCGTTCCGGAGGAGTTCATTTCCGAGGGGGTCGTCCGGGCGTTTGCCGGCGAGGATCTCCGGGGGTGCCGGCTCCTCCTGCCGCGGGCCAAAGAGGCGCGCGATGTCATTCCGGAGGGGCTCGCAAAAATGGGTGTAACCGTCGATGTGGTGACAACTTACAGGACCGTCCGTTCGGACCGCGAGGCCGCCGAGCTGTTGTCGTTCCTTGCCGAAGAGAAGGTTGACGCGATCACATTCACGAGCCCCTCGACGGTGGCCCATTTCCTCGGGATCATGGGGCCGGGTTTCCATCTTCCGCCCAAGGTCCGGATCGCCTGCATAGGTCCGGTGACGGAAGCGGCGGCGAGAAAGGCCGGCCTTCCCGTGGACATCCTCCAGGAACGCTACACGATCCCGGAGCTGGTCGATACGATCGCGGCCTATTTCGAGAAAGAGAAAAAAGTTCACCGATGAGGAGATCGCCGGATAGCGGAACGGAAAAAGGGGAGAGAGCTCCCAAATTGTTGGTAAAAAAAAGGGGGGACAACTCCCGACTTTTTTCATAGAAAGGAGTTATATCATGCAATTTCCTGATTACCGGCCGCGGAGGCTGAGGAAGAATGAGAACTTTCGGAGGATGATCCGGGAGACGACGCTCTCGGTGGACAACCTGATCTATCCGCTGTTTGTCGTGCCGGGGACGAAGGTGAAAAAACCGATTACCTCGATGCCGGGGAACTTTCAGATGTCCGTCGATCACATCGTCCGGGAGGCGGCGCGGATGAAGACGTTGGGGATTCCGGCGGTCCTCCTCTTTGGGATCCCCGAGAAGAAGGACGAGATCGCCTCCGGGGCGCTTGCGAAGGACGGGATCGTCCAACGGGCGATCCTGGAGATCAAAAACAAGGTCCCCGACATCCTCGTCATCACCGACGTATGTCTCTGCGAGTACATGAGCCATGGCCACTGCGGGATGATCGAGAAGGGCGAGGTGGTCAACGACCTGACGCTCGAGGTGCTGGCGGAACAGGCCGTCTCCCATGCCAAGGCGGGGGCCGACATGGTCGCCCCGTCGGCGATGATGGACGGCCAGATCGGCGCACTGCGGGAGGGGCTTGACGAGGCGGGCTTCGATGCCGTTCCGATCATGGCCTACTCGGCGAAATACGCCTCCTGCTTCTACGGTCCCTTCCGGGAGGCGGCGGAGAGCGCCCCCTCCTTCGGCGACCGGAGGTCCTACCAGATGGATCCGGCGAACAGCGACGAAGCGATCCGGGAGATCACCCTCGATGTGGCGGAGGGGGCGGACATCATCATGGTGAAGCCGGCGCTCCCGTATCTGGACGTGATCCGCCGGGCGAAGGAGGAGTTCGACCTGCCGCTCGCCGCCTACAACGTAAGCGGAGAATTTTCGATGATCAAGGCGGCGGCGCAGATGGGGTGGATCGACGGCGAGCGGGCGATGATGGAGTCGCTGACGGCGATCCGGCGCGCCGGGGCGGATATGATCATCACCTATTTTGCCCCCGAAGTGGCGCCGCTTTTAGGGAAATAGCGCCCCACACCCCGGGGAGTGTTCTATCGTTGTCATTTACGCGCCTTTTTGTCGTTCCCCGGCTTTTGACCGGAGAATCCAATAAAGCAATGACAAAGAGAGCGGGGAATGACAACAAGATATGGGATGACAAAGAGATGAGTGGAAAAAAATCGCGAATCCTGCCCCACACGTTGCGGATGGTCGCCTGGGAGATCACCCGGAGCTGCAACCTGGCCTGCGGCCACTGCCGCGCCTCGGCGCTGCGGGGCCCTTATCCCGGTGAACTGGGCACCAAAAAGTGCCTGCAGCTTCTCGACGAGATCGCCGCATTCGCCAAACCGGTCATTATCCTCACCGGCGGGGAGCCCCTCCTGAGGAAGGATATCTACGAGATCGCCGCTTACGGGGACGCAAAGGGACTCCGGATGGTTCTGGCGACGAACGGGACGTTCGTGACCGAAGCGGTCGCGGAGAGGCTTTTGAAAGTCGGGATCCGGCGGGTGAGCATAAGTCTCGACGGACCCGATGCGGCAAGCCACGACCTCTTCCGCGGAGTGCCGGGGGCCTTTGAAAGCTCTCTTGCCGGCATCGCCGCGATGAAAAAGGCGGGGCTGGAGTTTCAGATCAACACGACGATCACGCAGGCGAACCTTGCGCAGATCCGGGAGATCCACGATCTGGTCCATCGTCTCGGCGCCGCGGCGCACCACATCTTTCTATTGGTCCCCACGGGGCGGGGAAAAGAGATGGCCGACCAGGCGATCACCGCCACCGCCTACGAAGAGACGCTGAACTGGTTCTATGAGGAGGGGCTCGGCTGCGCCATCCAGCTCAAGGCGACCTGCGCGCCCCATTACTATCGGATCTTCCGCCAGCGGCAGAAGGGGAGTGGCGGCAGGATGGAAGACGTGATGGAGATGAAACCGGCGTCGTCGGGCGCCGGCGGGAGTCACCCCCTCCACTCCATGACCCGGGGGTGCCTCGGGGGAAGCGCCTTCTGCTTCATTTCCCATACGGGGCAGGTCCAGCCCTGCGGCTATCTGGAGTTGGACTGCGGCCAGGTCGCCGAAAAAGGATTTGAAGAGATCTGGAATGAATCGCAGATATTCAATGATATCCGCAACCTCAATCGATACGAGGGGAAGTGCGGTCGTTGCGAGTTTATCGGGGTATGCGGCGGCTGCCGGGCGCGGGCCTACGAGGCGACCGGGAATTACCTGGCGGAGGAGCCTCTCTGCATTTACGAACCGGGAAAGACAAAGCAGCGGTAGGGGAAGGGTAGACTAATTCCGCCCGCATCTGCTGGGGGAAGAATGAACAAAAAAGAACTCATAGTCGGTGATAAAGTCGGTGAAAAGGTCGGCGATCGCTTGACTGAAAATCAGACGAATATTTTGAATTTAATAAATACGAAATCTTGAACAAAATAGGAGATGATTGTGAGTCGATAAATCCGGACAGGCCGAGGGCGGCTGCGGCGACAGCCGTCCCGTAATGCCTTAACGGAACTGGTCAAAGATGAATACGAGAACCGGGCTCTACAAACAATTGATCGACGTCATGCTGGACGGGCGGCTCCGGGGGCTGCCGGGAGAGGCATTCGAAGTTCAGCGGAACAATAATCGGCAAACAATTTCATTAACTTATGAATATAACCCCCTACCACGCTAAATACTTCGCCTTCGAGCTGACCAAGCGATGTCCCTCGGACAGCCTTGAAAAATTGGCCTCTTCCCTGTCCGATGCCCAGGTCGATCTCAACCCGCATCAAGTGGAGGCTGCCCTCTTTGCCTTCCGCTCGCCCCTGTCCAAAGGCGCCATTCTCGCCGATGAAGTAGGTCTGGGAAAGACCATCGAGGCGGGTATCGTCATCTCCCAGAAATGGGCGGAACGAAGAAGAAAAATCCTGATCATCCTGCCGTCCAATCTCCGCAAGCAGTGGAATCAGGAACTGCTGGACAAGTTCTTTCTGACCTCCTTCATCCTGGAGTCGAAGTCGTTCAATCAGGAAATCAAGAAGGGCAACCTGAACCCTTTTGTGCGGAAAGAAATCGTCCTTTGTTCCTATCAGTTTGCCAGGGCCAGGGACGCCTATATCAAGCAGATTGAATGGGATCTCGTGGTCATTGACGAGGCGCACCGACTGCGGAACGTCTATAAAAATTCCAACAAGATCGCCAACGCCATCAAAACCGCCGTCGCCCACGCGCCGAAGCTGCTCTTGACTGCTACGCCTCTGCAGAATTCCCTCATGGAGCTTTATGGTCTGGTCAGCGTCATCGACGATTACACCTTCGGAGATCTGAAAAGCTTCAAGAGCCGGTTCGCACGATTGACCAACGCGGATAATTTCGACGATCTTAAAGAGCGTTTGAAGCCCGTCTGCAAAAGAACCCTGCGTCGTCAGGTCCTGGAATACGTCAAATATACCAATCGCATCTCCATCACGCAGGAATTCTATCCGTCTGAGGCGGAACAAAGACTCTATGACCTCGTCTCCGATTATCTCCAGAGACCCAATCTTTACGCCCTGCCTGCCAGTC
>JAHIMW010000246.1 GCA_018896355.1 Pseudomonadota bacterium | reverse complement strand
GTGGGGGGCATCGTGGCCGTTGTGGATGGGGAGCGTTGCGCCGCGTGTCTGACCTGTGTTCGCGTGTGCCCCTATGAAGTTCCGGTGGTGAATGTGCGCGGCGAAGCGGAGATAGACATCATTCAATGCAAGGGATGCGGCACCTGTGCGGCGGAGTGTCCTGCCCGGGCGATCGATCTGATGCATTTTACGACAGGCCAGTTGGAGGCGAAGGTTGGGGCTCTGGTGGGGGGATAAAGGGTAAGGGGTGAAGGGTGAAGAGAACGTTGGGGCACGGCGTGCCGAGCCCGTAGAAGGTTGAGGTAAAAAAGGTTATGACCGATAAACCAGCCAATGGTTTTGAACCGGAGATTGTCGCATTTTGTTGTGAGCATTGAGCTTACAGCGCTGCGGACCTGGCAGGTTCGATGAGATTGAGTTATCCGAGCAATGTGAAAGTGGTTAAGCTCCCCTGTACGGGCCGGGTGGATGTCCTGCTGATTCTGCGTGCCTTTGAAAGCGGTGTGGACGGGGTGTATGTGGCCGGATGCATGGAGGGCGAGTGTCACTTCCTGCGCGGCAATCTGCGGGCGAGGCGACGGGTCGAATATGTGAAAGGCCTGCTGGAAGAGGTGGGTTTGGGCGGCGACAGGGTGGAGATGTTCAACATGAGCGCGTCTCAAGGGCAGCGGTTTGCAGAATGTGCGCGGGAGATGACGGAGCGTATCCGGTCGCTTGGACCGTCGCCTGTGAATAAAAACGTGAAGCGTGAATCGTGAGGTGTAAAGCGGGGGAATAACACTTTACGCTTAACGCCTTACGCCTAACGGGTTTGGAGGAAAGAATGATAGTAGGAGATCGCAAGGATTTTAAAGAGATATTGGAGAAGCTCGGTTCCCTCCGGCGGGTACTGGTGCTGGGGTGCAACGAGTGCGTGACCGTTTGCGGCGCCGGGGGAGAGCGCGAGGTGGGCGTTCTGGCCTCGGAGCTTCGTATCTACTGGAAAAAGGAAGAGGAGACCTTCGATATCCGGGAGCACACCCTGGAGCGCCAGTGTGATTACGAGTATATCGATCAGATCCGCGGTTTTGTAAATGATTATGACGTGATCTTGTCCATGGCCTGCGGCGCCGGCGTTCAGTATGTGGCGGAGACTTACAAGACGAAACTGGTCCTGCCCGCCGTCAACACGACCTTTTTAGGGGTGACGATCGAACAGGGCGTATGGAGCGAGCGCTGCCAGGGATGCGGCTCCTGCATCCTGGATATGACAGGAGGCGTCTGCCCCATAGCCCGCTGTGCGAAGAGCTTGCTGAACGGCCCCTGCGGCGGCTCCTCGGAAGGCAAGTGCGAGATCGACAAGGAGATCGATTGCGCCTGGCAGTTGATCGTCGACCGGCTTAAGGAATCCGGTCAGATGGAGCGTTACGAGGAGATCATGCCTGTAAAAGACTGGCGCACCGGTCGTGAAGGCGGACCGCGCAAAAGGGCGAGGGAGGACTTGAAACTGTGAAGACAAATTCCAAGATAGAGAAGATACTGGCGAACGGAGGATTTGTCGTTACTTCGGAGTGCGGTCCTCCGCGGGGGGCGGATCCTGAAGTGGTCCGCCGGAAGGGTGAACTTCTTCGGGGCGTGGTTGATGCTGTGAACGTGACGGACAATCAGACTGCGGTGGTTAGAATGTCTTCTCTTTCCGCTTGTGCCATATTGAAAGGGATGGGATTGGAGGCCATCCTGCAGATGGTGTGCAGGGACCGGAACCGGATCGCATTGCAGAGCGACATCCTGGGAGCGGCGGCCTTGGGGATAAACAATGTTCTTTGTCTCTCCGGTGATCATCAGAAGTTTGGCGATCATCCGCAGGGGAAGAATGTGTTTGATATCGATTCTATTCAGTTGATCCAGACGGTATGCCGGATGCGCGATGAGGGGAAATTCTTGGGAGGAGAGGAGATAAAAGGAAAGCCCATGCTGTTTGTAGGAGCGGCGGAGAATCCCTTTGCGGATCCTTTTGAGATCAGGGCGGCCAGGCTCGGAAAGAAGATGAAGGTGGGCTGTGAGTTTATCCAGACGCAATGCATCTATAACATGGAGAGGTTCAGCCGTTGGATGGAGATGGTATGCGAGCGAGGGTTTCATGAAAAGTGCGCGGTTCTGGCGGGCGTGACTCCCTTCAAGTCTGCCGGGATGGCCAACTACATGAAGAAGAATGTCCCCGGGATGGACGTTCCCGATGAGATGATCGCGCGGATGAAGGGGGTGCCGAAAGAGAAACAGGCCGAAGAGGGGATCAAGATATGCGTGGAGCAGATTCAGCAACTGCGGGAAATCCCGGGAGTGCGCGGCATCCATATCATGG
>JAHIMW010000033.1 GCA_018896355.1 Pseudomonadota bacterium | reverse complement strand
AGATCCCGGAGCTTCTTGATTTGATCATCATCGGGGGAAAAAGAGCGCCCCTCTTTGTAGCGCCAGTGGGCGGCAATTCCCCCCTCCGCCCAGTCATGCATCGGCTGGGTCCGGATCTGAATCTCAACCCTCTCCCCGTAGGGTCCGATCACGGTCGTATGGAGGGATTGGTAGTGGTTGGCCTTCGGCATTGCAATATAATCCTTGAACCTTCCGGGGACCGGCGTCCAAAGGGCATGCACCATGCTCAACGCCTCATAGCAATCCTTGTCCTTGTCCGAGTCGAGAATGATCCGGAATGCAGTAAGGTCGTAAACCTCATCGAAATCGATGTGCTGCTCCTTCATCTTCATCTGGATGCTGTAGAAATGTTTGGCCCTTCCCTCGACTTCGCCCCGGATGCCGAACCGTTCCATCTCCTGCCGGATGATTCCCCTGACCTCCTCGGTATATTGATTGCGTTTGTCCTGTTTTTTTACGATCCGCTTGGCAAGGTCGTTGTAGGCCTCAAAGTCGAGATAGCGGAAGGAGAGATCCTCCAACTCTATTTTCATCCAGTTGATACCCAGCCGGTTGGCCAGCGGTGCATACAGATCCAGCGATTCTCTCGATATGTAGCGCTGCCGGTCCGGCGGCTGAAACTCCAGGGTCCGCATGTTGTGGATCCGGTCCGCCAGCCGCACAAGAAGGATCCTGATGTCGGACGACATCGCCAGAATCATCTTGCGGAAATTTTCCGCCTGCCTCTCCTCCTGATTGCCGAGGGTGATCTTGCTGATCTTGGTCAGCCCGTCAACGAGAAACGCGACCTCCTTGCCGAAGGCCTCTTCGATCTGCTCCTGCGTGGCGAGGGTATTCTCGACGGTGTCGTGCAGAAGGCCCGTCACGAGCGTTGCCGCATCGAGTTTCATGCCTGCCAGGATGCCGCATACCTCCATCGGATGTGTCAGATAGGCTTCGCCGGAGAGGCGGATCTGTCCCTGATGAACAGACGCGGAAAAGATGTATGCCTTTTCGATCATCCCGACTTCGGAGGGGGAGAGATAAGACTGAACCTTATCGAGGATGTCGTTGATACGGAGCATCGGGGCTACACTCCTCCCAAGCGTAAGGAGTAAAGAGTGAGGCGTAAGGCGTTAAAAGAAGGTTTCACGCTTTACACCTCACTCATCGCGCCTCACATTTTTCGCTGATGCGGGCCATGAGAAATGGGGCAACCTCGGAAACCGGCAATGCGGTGACCTCTCCGGACCGCCGGGTTTTGATCTCCATTTTCCCTTCGGCCAGCCTCTTGGGACCGACCGTGACGCGATAGGGGATCCCGATCAGGTCGGCGTCCTTGAATTTGACGCCGGCCCTCTCGTCGCGGTCGTCCAGGATCACTTCCACGCCATTTGTCTCAAGAGCTCTGTAAAGATCCTCCGCCGCGGAGAAAAGCGCTTTTTCATTCACATTCACCGGGGTAATGATCACCGGATAGGGGGCAAGCGGCAGCGGCCAGATGATCCCGTCCGCATCGTGATTCTGCTCGACGGCCGCCGCGACCGTTCGGCCGATGCCGATGCCGTAGCATCCCATCACCATCGTCCGCTCCCGACCCTCGCGGTCGAGATAGGCAGCCCGCATGGCCTTGCTGTACTTGGTCCCCAACTTGAAAACATGTCCGACTTCGATACCGCGTGCAAAGCGAATCTCTCCGCCGCAGCGGGGACAGGGATCGGATTCCCGGACCACGCGCAGATCGGCATGGTCTTCAATCAAAAAGTCCCTTCCGGGTTTGACATGGCGAAGGTGAAAATCCTCACGGTTGGCGCCCATCACGCAATCGGCCATCCCCAGAAGTGAATAATCGGCAACGATCCGGGCCGTGATTCCGACGGCGCCCGCAAACCCCCGGGGTGAGCCGGTAACCTTCCGGATGATCGCATCATCGGCCAGTTCCAGCAAATCGCAACCGAGAAAATTTTTCACCTTGATTTCGTTGACTTCTTGATCCCCGCGGATCAGGACCGCGACAGGCGTGCCGTCCGCAGAGAAGATCAGGGTCTTGACGACCGCTTCCGGAACGACCCCCAAAAAGCCGCAGACCTCATCGATGGTCCGGACCCCGGGGGTGTTCACCTCCTCGATGGGGGACGTCACGCACGCAGGCCCATTCTCCGCCGGCCGGGAGATCTCGGCCTTCTCCAGGTTTGCCGCATAGTTGCAGGCGCCGCAGTAGCAGATGGCATCTTCCCCGGAATCGGCCATCACCATGAATTCGTGCGAATACTTTCCGCCGATGCTGCCCGAGTCCGCTTCGACCGGTCGGAAGTTCAGGCCGCAGCGGGTGAAAATCCGTTGATAGGCATCAAACATCTTCAGATAGCTGATCTCGCTTCCCGCCTCGTCCATATCGAAACTGTACGCGTCTTTCATGCCGAATTCCCGACAGCGCATCACCCCAAACCGGGGGCGGATCTCATCGCGGAATTTCGTCTGAATCTGATAGAGATTCCGTGGAAGTTGCCGGTACGATTTGATTTCGTTACGAACCAGATCGGTGATCACCTCTTCATGCGTCGGGCCGAGACAGCACTCCCGGTCGTGTCGATCCCGAAAGCGGAGCAGTTCCTTGCCGTAATGGACCCATCGTCCGGACTCCTGCCAGAGCTCTGCCGGCTGCACCATCGGGAGAAAGAGCTCCTGTGCGCCCGCCCTGTTCATCTCTTCCCGGACAATCTGCTCAAACTTGCGGATCACCCGGTAACCCAGCGGCAGATACGAATAGACCCCGCTGGTCAGTTTTCTCATCAGGCCCGCCCGGATCATCAACTGGTGGCTGATCAGCTCCGCGTCGGAAGGAACCTCCCTTCCCGTGGGCAGGAACATCTCCGAATAAAGCATGACACCTCCTAGTAAATAAAGCGTAAGGGGTGAGGAGTAAGGGGTGAGGTACAGTGAGGGTTTCCTCCTCACGCCTCACGCCTTACTCCTCACATTTGTTCCATCTTCCGGATCTCTTCTAAGAGTACGGAAACAAACTCCGCTTCCCTGATCTTCCGGACAACCTTCCCCTTCTTAAACAGCATCCCGGCGCCCTTTCCTCCCGCGATGCCGATATCCGCTTCGGCAGCCTCCCCGGGGCCGTTGACGACGCAGCCCATGAGGGCGATCTTGATCGGTTTCTTCATCCCCCGGAGCTCCTCTTCGACCCGCACCGCCAGACCGGCAAGGTCGATCTCGCAGCGACCGCAGGTCGGGCAGGAGATGATGTCCGGTCCGACCTGCCGGATATTCAGCGCGCGCAAAATACCGTATGCCAGGCCGATCTCCGGCACGGGATCGCCGGTGACAGAGACCCGGATCGTGTCGCCGATGCCGTCATATAGCAGGGTCCCGATGCCGATGGCGGATTTGATTGCCGACTGAATGAGGGTTCCCGCCTCCGTAACGCCGAGATGAAGCGGATAGTCGGTCTGAGCGGAGACGGTTCGGTAAGCCTCGATCGTAGTCGCCACATCGGAAGATTTCAGCGAGAGTTTGATTGCGTCAAAGCCCATCTCTTCCAGGATGCGGATGTTCTTCAAGGCGCTCTCCACCAGCGCGGCTGCCGTCGGTCCGCCGTGGCGGGCGGCAATCTCCTTCTCCAGGGAACCGGCATTGATCCCGATCCGGATTACCTTGCGGCTGGTCCTGGCGATCCCCACGATCTTGCGGATCCCCTCCGGCGAGATATTGCCGGGATTGATCCGGATTCCGTCCGCACCGTGATTCATCGCGAGCAGGGCGAGTTGATGGCGGAAATGGATATCCGCGATCAGTGGAATATGAATCCGGGAGCGGATCTCATGGATGGCAACCGCGGCCGCTTCATCGGGAACGGCAACGCGGACAATTTCGCAGCCCGCCTCCTCCAACCTCCGGACCTGCTCGACCGTGGCTTTGACATCGCGCGTATCGGATGAGGTCATCGACTGAACGACGACCGGCGCATTGCCGCCGATCCGGACACCCCCGAGGTCAATGGATTTCGTTTTTCTTCTGCTGCCCGGACTCACTGGCTCACTCCACGGATTTTTACTTTTAGCGACCGCGCCAGCAGTAGAGGCAAAGATCCTTCTCCGGAAGACCGATCGCTGCAATCATATCTTCGATATGAATGTATTTAAGAGAGGTCACATTCAGGTCCTGCCGGATCCACTCGATCATTCTCCGGTATCGTTCGGAGGCGTGGTCCAGATATTCGTCGATATGTTCCATATTCTCGCCGTCAAGGGCGCGGATCGCCCGGTGGGTAGCCAGTTCGGCGGTCGTTCTCGTGGAAGAGGCGTACCGGCAGGGAAACATCAGCGGCGGACAGGCGGGGCGCACATGGATCTCCTTCGCACCGTTGTCCCATAGTTTCCGGATCGTGTAATTCTTCAGTTGCGTTCCGCGGACGATCGAGTCGTCACACACCACCATCCGGCTTTCCCGGATCACATCCCGGACGGGGCTGAGCTTCATCGTGGCCACAAGGTCCCGGATGTCCTGTGAGGGGGGCGTGTAACTTCTCCCGTATCCCGGCGTGTATTTGACCAGCGGACGGCGATATGGAAGACCAGACTCCATCGCATAACCGATGGCGTGGCCGACGCCGGAATCGGGGACGCCCGCGACAAAATCCGCACTAACCTGATCTCCGCGTGCCATGGCCCGACCGCACCGCTCGCGGGCGTTTTCAACACTGATTCCCTCATAGATCGAGGCTGGATCTCCGACGTAGATCCAGAGGAAGGCGCAGACGTGCTTCTCTTCTCCGGGCTTCCGTTCCGTGTGAATCCCGCTGGCATCAAGACGCACGATCTCTCCCGGTCCGAGGGAGCGGCAGAGCTCATAGCCGAGATTCGGAAAGGAGCTCGATTCGGTCGCGGCCGCAAAGCCCTGCCTTGATCCCGATCCGCCGATCTCCCTCCCGATGACCAGCGGAAAGCGGCCGTAGCGGTCCCGTGCCGCATAGATCCCTTCCCGGGCCATCAACAAAAGGCAGAGCGACCCCTCGATGGACCGCTGCATCCGGCCGATTCCATCGACGATGCTTTCGCCGCGGTTGATCAGTTTTGCGACCAGTTCGACGTTGTTTACGCCGCCGTCCTCCATCTCGCTGAAGGAGGCGCCACCCCGGAGAAGATCGTGGGTAAGTTCGTCCTTGTTGGTGATCAGTCCGATTGCGGCAAGTGCATAGGTTCCGAATTTCGAACGGATGATCAACGGCTGTGGAGATTCGTCATCAATCGCCCCGATGCCCATCCGGCCGGTCATTCCCTTGTAATCCTCAACAAAACGGGACTTGAACTGGGCCTGGCTGATGCTGTGAATGGTGTGGCTGAACCCCCCATCGCCCCAAACGGCCAACCCCGCATTTTCGGTCCCGAGATGGGAGTGGTAATCCGTTCCGTAAAACAGGGCCTTTGCACAATTCCCTTCCGATACGACGCCGAAGATCCCACCCATGTTTCCCACCATCAAAAAGCCTGCATTCAAGTCACCGACTACTCAGGCAGATAGGCTGTAGGCTGAAGACTGTTATCCGACCCCTTCAGCCTTCAGTCTAAACAGCTTCAGGCTAACTACGTGAGTAGTAGCCAAGTTACAAGCTTGCGGGGTTCGGTCCCCCCCTTCCCCGCTCTGCCTTACTGCGTCAGCGAAGTTTCAGCAGGGCCAGCCTGATCCGTTCGACCCCTTTTTCGATCTGCTCCATCGGGGTCGCATAAGAGATGCGGATGTGGTCATCATGGCCAAAATCCCCTCCGGGAACCAAGGCAACGTTCGCCTCATCCAGCAGGTAAGTTGCCATTTCGGCTGAATTGCGGATGATCTTTTCCTCATAAGAGCGGCCGTAATAGGATCCCACATTGGGAAAAACGTAGAACGCCCCCTGGGGTTT
>JAHIMW010000032.1 GCA_018896355.1 Pseudomonadota bacterium | reverse complement strand
ATCACCTCCGAAAGCCGCATTGTCTACCACCGCAACGTCCGCGAGAGGGTCTCCATGATCGCCCCCTTTGCGAACCTGGACAACGACCCCTATCTCGTCATCTCGCCGGAGGGGCGCCTGCTCTGGTTCATCGACGGCTACACGGTCACGGATCGCTTCCCCTATTCGGAGCCGACCCCGGGCATGGGCAACTATATCCGCAACACGTTGAAGGCGGTCGTGGACGCCTATGACGGGACGGTCCAGCTTTACGTAAGCGACCCGACCGACCCGATCATGCAGACCTACAGCCGAATCTTCCCCGGCGTCTTCAAGCCGATGGGGGAGATGCCGGAGGCGCTCCGGAGCCATGTCCGCTATCCGCCGGGGTTAATGGCGATCCAGGCGCGGATGTACCGGGCCTATCACATGCAGGACCCTCGGGTCTTCTACAACAAGGAGGATCTCTGGTCTATCCCCGGCAAACAGGTCGCAGGGGGCCAAGAGGCCATGGACCCCTATTATACGATCATGAAGCTCCCCGGGGCCGAGAAGGAGGAGTTCATCCTGCTGGCCCCTTTCACCCCCAGCAGGAAGGACAACATGTCGGCCTGGATGGCGGCCCGCTGCGACGCTCCGAACTACGGGAAGGTGATCGTCTATAAATTCCCAAAGCAGAAACTGGTCTACGGACCGCGGCAGATCGAGGCAAGGATCGACCAGGACACGGATATTTCCCAGCAATTGACGCTCTGGCAACAGCATGGATCGAACGTGATCCGGGGGAGCCTGCTGGCAATCCCGATCGAGAAATCGATCCTCTATGTCGAATCCCTGTATCTGGCCGCCGCCAACGGCCAGCTCCCCGAACTCAAAAGGGTGATCGTGGCCTACGGGAATAACATCGCCATGGAGGAGACGCTCGACCTCGCCCTTCGGAAGATCTTCGGCGGGGGACCGATGAAGGACCGGGAACCGCAGGCCGGCGTAAAGCAACCGGCGGCCGGCGCGGAGCAGAGCGATCGCCAGACGGCTATCGAAGCCCTCGGCCATTTCCGGAAGGCGCAGGAATTTCTCCGGCAGGGGAACTGGGGCGCCTTCGGCGATGAGCTCAAGAAGACGGGGGAGAGCTTGCTGACCCTTGAAAAGAAGGGGGGAAAGACGAAATAGCCCCTCTTCCGCGGGCCGGAACGGCCGACTTTGCGGGATGAGAAAGAGTTGCCGCTATTGAATTTCTTTACTGGTTTGAGGAGGTAGTTGTCATGAGTGCTAACATCGTTGCGGCCACAGTGTCCGCATCCGGGAAAAACGGCAAACTGGCCGGGCTACGATACGCCGGGATGCTCGTCTGCCTTTTGTTGCTCGTTTGGGCGATGGGCTGTGCACCGAAGATCTACAACGTGAACATGCGGTATCAGCCGACGAAGGTGATCCCGCCTGCCGTGACCGACGGCCGGAAATTCAGCCTTACCGTGGCTGCATTCATCGACCGCCGCAAGATGGACGATACGCTGCTGATCGGCAGGGTCATCCATTCCGACGGCTCTTCCATCCCGATCCTGCCGAGATACGTCAAAGCCCAGGATGCCGTGGCCGCGGCCCTCCGCGAACTTCTGATCCAGTCGGGATACGGGGTTTCTCCGGAGAAAGCGGCCTGGGATCTTCAGGAAAACACGATCCGGCCGGATTGGGGAAGGATCCTCGTCGGCGGCGCCATCGAGGAGCTCGACGTGACCTGTCTCGATACGTTCCCGAGAAAGCGTTACAGCGCCAAGGCGAGGGTGACGCTGGTCTTCGCCGATGTCCAGAAGAAGAGGATCTTCTACCAAACCACCTGGGGGAGCAGCTCCACGCTGGACCACATCCTTTTTTCGGAGGAGAAGTTGGAGAGTCAGATCAACGGCGTTCTCTCGGAGGCGATGGAAAAGGCCGTCGAGGGACCGGAGACGGCCAAACAGATCCGGGAGGCGCTGAAGGAATAGCGCCCCCGGAGCAACCGTCACCAGTGGGGCTGGTTCCCGATTCGGTGCCCCATCACCTCCGTGGTCTCGGTGACGACGACGAAGGCGGCCGGATCGTTGCGGCGGACGATCTGCTTCAAGGTGGCCAGTTCCCGGAAATTCACGACCGTATAGAGGATCTTCTGTTCCTGTTGCGAATACCCCCCCTGACCGCGGATGATGGTCACCCCGCGGTGGATCTCTTCAAGTATCCCCCGGGAGATCTCTTGCCACCAGGGAGAGATGATGAAAACCGCCTTCCGCTGGCTTAAGCCCGTTACGACGAGGTCGACGATCTTCGTGGAGACATAGAGGTAGATCAGCGTATAGAGGGCGTCTTCCAGTGAAAAGAGCGTGGCTGCGGTTGCCAGCACCAGAATGTTGAAGGCAAGGACCGTCGTACCCAGGCGGACGGAAAAGCGCTGAAGGAGAATCACCGACAGGATATCGGTCCCGCCGGCCGACCCCATCGATTTGAGGATGATCCCCGATCCGGTTCCCAGAATTATGCCGGCCAGCAGCGCGGCGAGAAGCTTGTCCCGGACCGGAATATCGACATCCACCACGGCAACGGCGCCCGCAAACAGAAACATACCGATGATGCTGTAGATGAAGAACCGGCGGCTGATGAAGAACCAGCCGGCGATGAACAGCGGCATGTTTGCAACAAGATAGATCAGGGAGACGGGGAAAAGCGGCAAGAGATAATGGATCACGAGCGCCAACCCCGTCACGCCGCCGCTGACGAAGTGGTGGGGGATAAGGATCCCGTTGATGGCCGCGCCGCACAGGAGGCTCCCGAAAGCCAGCAGCCCCAGGTTCCAGCCGACGTCCTTCAGAACCGGCCAGCCGCCCCATTTGGAAACACCCTTCATTTCCATTCTCCTCCCGTTAGCAGACGATATATTCAGGCAATTGGGAAATGTCCCCGCCTTCATCCATTTTTTTTAGCGAGCGACAACTCTTACCGGCGGCAGTTGAGTGTATCGGTACCGTCTTCCAGCCCAGCTCCGCCAGTAGAGCAATGGTCGGTCGCTCGATCAGGGCGTCTTCGGTGTAGCCGGCGGGGGTCATGATTGCCGCTCCTTTTCAGCGTTCGCAAGAACCGCGCAACCGGCGGCGGTGGTGCGGTATCGCTGTTTCGGGCTGCGGGGCTTGTCAGGAATAGTCAGTTCCAATAGTCCCGCCTCCAACAGTGGATGCAAGTACTCTCGATAAAAGTGCTGCCGATGTCGAATGGCTGCAACCAGTTGCAGAGCATCTCGTGTTTTCGGTTCGATAGCAGCTTTAAGAATGGCAACATGTGCGCTACTTGTACTGTACATGTGCGGTACATGTGTGTTGGACTCCAATGCATCATGGGCCTGAACTTGGTCCCGACTTGGTCCCTTCTTGGTGCCGACTTGTGCGGTACTTGGTGCCTCCTTGGTGCCTACCTGCGCCCTTACCTCCGGATTTGGATAGAAGATCGCGGTGAAAAAACCGCTCTCCTCGAAGATCGGCGCGGGGCAGTTCTGATCGTGAGCCTCGTCGCGCATGCGCTTGATGCCGGTTCCGGCCTTCTCGATGAAGGTGATGCGGTGGAGCAAGTCGGCAATCAAGGCGTTGCGGCGGACGCTCTTCCGGCCGAGGTCGGAAAACTTCTTCCCCTTGGGCAGGCCGCCGGGACTGGAGATCTCGATCCGGTCGGTATAGATCTCCACGAAGACGTTCGCCCCCTCCATGAACCAGTCACGGTGCATGACGGCATTGGTGATGGCTTCGCGCAGGGCTTTCATCGGGTATTCCGGGACGTCCTCCCGGCGCAGCCCTTCAATGCGATAGGCCGTGCGGGTGTTACGCTCGATGAAACGCAGGCTATCCTCGATGTCCGCAACGATGCCGCCTGTAAAGTCCTTGCGATCCAGGATGTGCACCTTGTCTGTGCCCTTCGCCAGGAGACAGGTGATGTAGGCCTGGTTGAAGAAGTGTCGAACATTCTTGGCAAAGAAGAGAACCCCGGCATTTCGGAAAATGAGCTTGCCGCCGGAACGCTCAGCGGCCTCGATGTTGACCAGGACGTCCTCAGCGCTTGGGCGACCGGTGATGCCGCTCAGCCGGAGCCAGGCATTGTACTTCTCCCGATCGAAGTCCTGAGGGTAGCGGAACTTAGGACAGAGAGAAGTATCGAAACGGATAGCCCCTTCACTGCGGAAGAGATCCCGAATCTCATCGCGGCTGAGCTTCTGGGTGACGGCGCCCTGCCGCCAGAAATAACCGTCGCTGCACTGCACGGGCTTTGCATCGCTCTCGCGGACCGTAACCACGATGACCTCGCCGATGCGTTGAAGTAGGATTTTAATCGGCGGATCGCAATTACGCGCAATGTCCTGGATACGGGCGCGCAACTGATTGGTATCGGCAATCCCCTTGACGGTGCCATCGTCGCGCACCCCCAGCAGAATCCTGCCGCCCGACGTGTTGGCAAAGGCCACCAGTTCACGGGCAAAGGAAGAGGAAAGGCCCTCCTTGTACTCCAGCATGACGCCTTCGCCCTCCTGGAGCAATATATTGAGATCGGTCGCCTTCATACTTCGACCTCCTTCGGAATATTCAGCACTAACTGCCCCTGACGTCGGGTGAACAGGCGCAAGGTCTCCGCCGTACTGTCGTTCCATGCACGGAGCCCGGAAGCAACCCGGAAGGCCAGCGCTTCAGGGTTGATGTCGCCCAGGGCGTCTTCAGTGTAGCCGGTGGGGGTCATTGCTCACCCCCGTTCCCCATTTGCCGCTCGAAGGACTGGCGGACCAGCCCCATAATATAAGGCAGTTCTTCCAACGAGGTGAAAACGACTAAAACATTGCCATTTGGCCAATGCCTTTTGCCGGTAAAATCCTTGCACAGGCCGCGCGGGTCGGTAATATCGGCAAAAGGCATATTCAGCGCAAGACGCAGCCGCTTGGCCTGCGGCACCACATCGACAAAGTTAGTCTCGGCCTTGTAGGCCACATAGAGCTTGAGAAACTCCTCGCTGACTACGGGATTGAGCGCCAACACTTCCTTGCGAAATGCCTCGAACAATTCTCCTCCCACACCGCTGAGAAGATGCGGATGATCCTCTATCGAATAACCCGTGGTTGATTCCGCGCGGGGCTGATAG
Organism: Pseudomonadota bacterium; assembly: GCA_018896355.1. Taxonomy (GTDB): domain Bacteria; phylum Desulfobacterota; class Syntrophia; order Syntrophales; family UBA5619; genus UBA5619. Next base: position 4,549 of record JAHIMW010000032.1, on the reverse strand, counting down.
GCGGTCAGCACATCGGCGGCCAGTTGAGGAGCACACCAGACTGCCACTGCCGCCTTGCTCAAGCGTTGGGCGCGGGCCTTGATCGTTTCTTCATTCCACTGCTCAAGATGACCAAGACCTTGATTCAGTTTGAGGGGGCTTTCCTTAAAGCCTCCTGGCATATCGCGTTTCTCGACAAAAGCCCGGTCACTGTACTCCGAGTTATAAGCGGTCAGAGTCAGGTTGCCGAGAGTATGGAGCCAGGTTTCACGGATACGCTTCCACTCCGCTCCCAGAGCTTCCTTCCACGCTTTGGACAGGTTCTCGTTCTGCGGCAGTATATGCTCAATGGTATATTCGGCCACCTCCACGCGCTCCTTGCGCCCGTGGTTTTCCATCCGCCTTAGCCAGTAACTGCGGCTCCTGAAATTGTAAAGATCACGCACCTGCGACTCCCGCTTGAACTCCTCGTCATTCGGGAAGCGCCGATAGGACGGCAGCAGAAGCAGATGTGCCTGGATGCTTTCCAGATAGCGATCTTTTTTCAGAACCTTTGTGAAGGTCGCGAAGGTCTTGTTTAGCGAGTTGGTGGGGATATTGCAAATGGCCCGGCGGAAGACATACGCCTCGACCAACCGCACTGCCGCCGCAAAATCCTGCTTTGATAACATGTCTCCAGTATAATCGTGATAAAGCTCCAACAGGAAGGGATAGGCCACGTCCACCTTCAGTTCGCGCAGGTCATGGAAGGCGAACTTCAGCTCGCGATCGGGTTCGGCCCCCAGCGCCATGGCGCAAAAATAGCGCGAAAAGGCTCGAATGTCGGCCACCAATGCTTCCACTCCTGCCCCCGCCACTTTTGGGGAACGGGCGTGAGCCTTGAAGGCGTCGTACACTGCGTCCAATCTTGGAATATCACCGGTTTTAACCGTCAAATAATGGCGCATGAAGCTGTCGAAGTGAGTGCCGTATGCCTCCTGCCCAAAATCCAGTTCCATAGGCCGCCAGTAGTTCTCATAGAGACGGATTTGCAGTTCCGGTTCCAGCCCCATCAGAATGAAGTTGCGAATTAAGTCGGCCTGGGTCAGCTCCCGACCGGTGGAGTTCATGCTCTCAAAGATCAACTGCGGATTATCCTGGTCCCGGCTCAGCGAGATGTCCACCACCACCAGCTTGGCGATACCTTTGCACAGTGAGGTCAGGTCGCCTTTACAGCCGTCAATCCAGGCTTCGAAGAGTTCATGGTTCTCCGCAATGCGCCTGGAATGCTCTTTAGGCCGCTCGTTTCCTGCGACAACGGCAATGAGCGAGTCGCGGTCGGTCTGGGAGAGGATGAGTTTGTAATGCCGCTCGCCTTTTTCCTCCGGGTTGATGAGGTAGTAATTGCGTAGCTTACGCGGTGAAAAGCCGTCCACCGGCTCCCGGCCTTCCTCGGGAAGATTCTCCAGCGCCTTGGCCACTGCTGCAATCAGCAGCGCCATCGTGGCCAGACGTTGCTGGCCGTCGATGACCAGCATGGGCGACTGACTCGTCACATGATACAGCCCCTTCTCAATATACACGATGGAGCCGACAAAATGGGCCGAAACTTTATCGTTGCTACCTGTGCGAAGAATATCGTCCCAGAGTTGCCGACACTCCCGCTCTGTCCATGAATAGGTGCGCTGGTAGATGGGGATGACAAACTGCGGCGATTTTTTGATAAAATCCAAAAACTTGGCTTCAGTGGCTTTCATTTGCCGACCTCCATGCTCCCCCGGGTTCCCATGTCTTGTCAAACGAGCACCCGCGTCTGGCGCTTTCCAGAATGGGAAGCAGAAACACAGTCACCTCCGTCACGGCCTTTTGTAAATCGTTTTGAGCCATTTCCGGATTTGCCTTGCGGATGAACGCGTTCCACTGTTCCTTTTTGATCCGATCCTTAGCGAACATCTCACTCAAAGCCATGGGAGCACCGTCAGGAAAATCTGTCTTCCTCCGGTTGAATGTTTTATTACCGCATCCAGCAAGATTCCACCCTCGAAAACAAACAGCTTGCTGAGCAAAGACAGATCATAGATATCTTTCATTCGGGAAGATGCTATACCCAGTCGGACCAAGGCCTCCAGCTTTTCAGCCACCATGGTATGTCGCGGATAAGCAAGCATTTCAGGAGCGGGGCCGTCCAGCAATGTCGGAAATCGGATCGGCTCTGGATTCGGGGTGACAACATCTCCAAACCCAACATCCACCTGAACGGGGATTCTCGCGCCATGAAGACTCCCGTTCAAGGTGATCCGCAACCCGGAGTATTCCTGGTCACCTCGTATGATGCTCAATTTCACCGTCTCTGGTGAAAAGAGAACCCCATCTTCCGGACATTCAAGACCGCACACCCCCCGAAACAGCGCCTCCATGTGATCCAAATCCTGAGTTCCGAAGCAGAGAAGGTCGACATCCCTGGTAACACGGAAATTCTGTCCTCTCCACACAAGGAATAGACTGGCGCCCTTTAAAATGAATCGCCTGGAGTAAGATGATATTGAAAGTCGGTAGAGGAGGCGCTCCACACCGTAGCGAACCAGCAGCATATTGAAATCCGTTTTTTCGGCTTTTGCAAGGTTCAGGAGCCGTTGAAAAACGGAGTGTCCCCGGTTCTCTTTCTCCCGAACACTCATACGATGGCCTCCAGATAGGGACGCATCACCGTGAACACCCGGCACACCCTGGCCGCCTCCGCCAGATCATCCATACTGGCCAGGCGAGACCGCCATGCCTCGCGGAGCGCCTCGATGGCCACATCAAGGCCAACCTTGTTGCGAAACTTGAAACAATCCGCCACGGTTTTCGCCGGCGTGTAAACCTTGATCGCGATCCCCTGAACCGCGTGCTCCCGAATGCCAAAGGCATAGGCCTCGCCGGACACATAAGTCAGATTCAGAGGCGGATAATCCATCTGCGGCCGCCAGCCCCCGCGTGGCACCGTGATCCACACTTCATGGGGTATCTGCGTCGTCAGATCGTGAAACCTGAGGGCGGAAAGCAGGCAGACCACCCCTTTGGGGACCCGTTTGGCGACTTCGATCAAAACACCATGCTCCGTTGAAAGGGCGCCCGGAATTCGATAAAGCCCTCGGGCCGTCCGCTCGAGTTTACCCGCCTTGCACAGCTCGTACAGGTGATTACGAGAAATACCGACAGATTTCACATCCGCCGCCGTAGTCACTCCGAGCCTGCCTGCGATCTCCAGTATCCGCTCTTTATCCTTCACCATCAACTCCATATGCAATGCCTATTCAGATATACATAAGTGAAGAGTAAATGCAAGGAAAACCTCCTGGTGTGCCGAACCGTGGCCATAATGAGCAAACCTGGTTTTCTCTTGAATTCCTAAGGATAAGGTTTCGGTCGTCTTCATGCTTCGACCACCTCGGGCACGGCGATGTCCAGCTCCGACACATCTACCTCGCCGGAGATGAGCCGGGGCAGCAGCAGGTTGCGGGTGCGGCGGAGGGTGGTGTTTTTACGGCCAAGAGTAGCGATCTCTGAAAACAATGGAACACTCAATTCACAGAAGCGTTCCTGCAAAGCAATTGGTGGCACGCAACGACTTACCTTCTCAAGGTAATCTGACCATTTGTAATTGGAAATTCCGGTAGACTGCACTTGGTATTGCTCAATCTCGCCGGATACATAGGCATCCAAGAACGACAAGTAAAGAAGTTCAGATGCGTATTGCTCTGAATCTGGCTGAATCCGTTTACAGAAACTCGCGCATATCACAGGGTCGCCATTGAAGGCTTCGAGAAGTTCTGATGATACATACAAGGACCTGCCTAACGGTTGGCCTTTACTGCCACCTGACACCTCGAAAACAATATCACCTGGCATAAGACGACGAGATTTCAAGTTCGATTTTGTATGATACCTGAAGGGAACCTTTGAAAAATCACAGGAACGAGCATCGGGAATGTCTGTGCCGCGAATTACCCACGCTGGTTCGGTGTGCTTGTCACCTTCAACATCATTCCCCCAGCCACCGCCGATATGCTCCGCAATGAGTGAGCCAAGCGCCTTCACCTCCCACCCCTCCGGAATCCTGCCGAGGGAGGAATCGGTGAAGCGGGCATGCTGGTGGCCGGGGAAGCGGAACTTGACGAACCACTCGCGGTAGAGGTTATGCGCCATCTCCTCCAGAATCTCGATCCGCCGCAGGTTGTTCTCGATCAAGTCATCGTAAGCCGAGAGAATGGTGGCGATTTTCCGCTGCGCGGGGAGGGGTGGAAGATAGATTTCTGCACGTTCAATAGTATCCGTGTCCACTGCTGGATAAGCAGCGCCCTTGGCATTTGCAGTAAGATAATCGGTGAATGATTGGTTGGTGACAGTGTAATACAGGTAGCGAGAATCAATATCTTTGTTGGCTCGAAGAACTACAAAGCCTGTCGATGCAATCGTGTTCACTTTCGGATTTCTGGCGAACCAAAAAGACCGTAGATTCGGACGGACGGTAGCCAGCAAAGTATCACTGTCTTTGACTATACGCCTTGCCCGGCTGGGCGCACCTTCAAGTTGCAGACGCTGCGTACCT
>JAHIMW010000231.1 GCA_018896355.1 Pseudomonadota bacterium | reverse complement strand
ATCCGACGCAGTCGTTGCGAGGGCTTCCACCCGAAGCAATCTCATCAATGCAGTAACTTATGGGATTGCTTCGTCGGCCTTTGGCCTCCTCGCAATGACGAATGGCGCGTTTTTCAAAGGTCTCGATGTATTGACGGAAAGAACATACATGCCGGTCAAAAACCGCCTATTCCGGGGAGTAGATGGTCTGATAGCGGAGGGGCTGTGATTCCTGGTCGGCGGTTAAAGGAATAAGGAGTTGTTCGGAAACGCTCAACCAGTGATATTCCGGTCTAAGTCTCCGTAATTTCCCCGTGTCCGGGGGTTTGGCATGGGGGAAACTGCGATAGAGGACATGGAGGATGCCTACACAGATTTCATTGTTTTGATCAATGGTGTAATTCGCAATGAATTTGTCCAGCGCGATCTTGTTTTCTTCCGCCAGCTTGACAATATCCGCCATGGGTATCTTCATGAGGACAAACCTGCTTACTCCCCGTTCGCTTATTTTGGTTAATGTCCTGGCTGAGGCGCTGGCGATATATACTGTTGAGACGAAATTCATTTTTCTTAAGAACTGCGCCGCTACCACCCCTGCCGTACGACGGCCGCCCACGTTGTGATAAAAACCATAGCGCTCATAGAGTTTGTTAAGCAGGCTTTCGGCGTACTTTTCCCCGTTTTCATATAATTCTTTTGCGATGTAGCGAAGCTCCAGGGCCATATCTTCCGTTGCTTCATCGAGCGGCCAGTCAATCCTGACATGGTAGTGGCTGAGGATATAGCGTTGTCTTGCTTTGACGGAAGCGTCGCTCTGGATAAGCAAGGCATAATCAACGGGGATCAGATCAATAAGAAACTGGCAAAAATCGGGATTGTCAAAATAACGGAGATTTTTGCTGTAATTCTGGTGAAGCCTGATGCAGGGTGTCGCCTCAATGGATTCCTTTGTAACCTTGTTGCTATCAAAAAAACGGATATATTTCCGGTACTTTCCTGGAATTGCCCCTGCGCAGAACAGGACGAGGAAATGATTTTGGAGAGCGTATTCCGGCTCGGTGACCCTGGCCCGGGGTTTAAGATCCCTTTTCTGGACAAAGGGATACTCCACTTTAGCATTCTTGAAATTTTGGTAGGAATCGATGAGGGCGTTTTTGATCAACATCATGTCGAGCTGGTCGCGCAACACGTCATAGAGCGATCTCCGCAATCGTTCTTTCATGCTCAAATGATGCCGATAGGGCCAAATTGCCATGAATCCTCTCCTTAACGATTCACACCGCCTGAGGCGGTTTATCAGGGAATAACTTGTTACGTCACTCAGAAGAGCAATCTAATGAATTATCGAATCAGCCTCAAAGACTCAGTATTTGGCCCTGATGGTCTTGAGGGTCTTGAGGTATTCCTCTTTGCCGGTCAGGTTCGCCGAGCCTTCGAGGTCCAGCATCAGGACGTCAAGCGGCAGACGGATGTCAAGCCCCAACCTGTTGAGCCTGCGCTGGTTGGCCTGATCCAGGATCAGGATGCAGTAGTACCGGGTTAGCACCCTCGGCCGAGACTCCCGCCGCATGAGGTAGGCGGATCCGCCCAGGGTGTTGAAGAAGAACACGGCGTAAGGGTAGACTTTCTGCAGCGGTACCTGCAAAGCGGGACCGTCTGCCTTGCACTCCTCCTGTAAGGCCATCACCTGATAGAGAATCGAGAAGAAGGACTCCAGAATATTGCCTTCCTTTCGGAGAATATCGCGCAGCAGCAGGGTGTCTTTCTTTCCTAAAACACGGTAGAAGTGCGCCTTGTTGTGGAGGACCCGCATGAGGCTGTCCGTCTCCCGAAGCACGAACGGCGGCGTCTTGAGCAAACGGGACAGGATGCCTTTGAAGTGTTCGGATGTCCCTCCCTTTAACTGCCGGGACACGATATAATCCTGCCTATCCAGGTACGCGAAAAACCCCTGAAGCTTTTCCCGGCTCTCCCCGCAAACGTCCACAGCCACCGGTGTACGACCCGCATCCGGAGTTTGCACCTCGGGAACGACCGTGACGGCGGGACCGGCAATCTCCGATGTCTTTCCCTTTTCAATCGGCTGTTCGAACAGCCGGGAACCGTCCCAATCCCGGCCCCAGAAAACGTATATCGACAGTCCCAGGACGATGATCAGGACAATGATCAGGATCTTGTTGATGGGTGTTTTCGGTCGTGTGTCTATGAGATTGCCTCCATCAATAGCCTGTGACGGTGTTGAGAGGTGAAATCCCTATCAGTCTCATGTCAAACATGACATCCCTAAGATGCCTGCTTTACCTTGGTTTTCATTATCTTATTTTCGGCAGGGTGTCAACCGCAAATCCGCCGCAAAGGCCTCGGTTAAAAAGTAAACCTCCAACCGTAGCATGAGAGATATCACTCCAAACTTTAAACAGCAGGCCCGGATTAATGAACTGGCCCCGCTGTTTTAAGCTGTACTAAAATATGGCGGCACGCTGCAACGCAGAAGCCTTTTCATCCAAAAGAGTTTTTCTCCCTGGGACCATATCCTTTTGAAGGATCAAACGGATTTGGGGAATAGATCTTCGTCCTCACTTGCTCAGCAGCCTGTAATCGTTTTTTCTGCTTCAAGAAGTTTTTCAGTTTAATTTCATTTATTCCGAGCCAATTGCATAAGTACCAATAACTCCCCTCCCCCTTGACGGGGGAGGGTTAGGGAGGGGGGAACATATTTGGAAGAGTTTTACAATTGGCTCATTCCTTGAGTCATTTGTTTTTGTCTGAAACGTACCGGAAAGGAAACCTCCTCCGGCATGATAAGATCGCTTGCGAACAGGGCGCCCTTGTGGACGAGAAAACAGGTTGGCATTCCTGTGGATAGTGTCTTGCACTACATGCCTCCGAGTTTTGGCAGAACCGCCGCGGCGAAACTCAAAACAAAAAAGAAGCCGCACATGTCGGTGACCGTTGTCAGCAGCGGACTGGAAACCAGGGCCGGATCCAGTTTCAACCGCTTGAGCACGAGGGGCAGCATGCCGCCGAGGATGACGGAAACCAGCGTGTTGGCCGCCAAAGCACCGCCGACCACCACTCCGAGCCACGGGTTTCCTTTCCAGAAAAAGGCGACCCCGCCAAGCAGCAAGCCGAGGACCAGACCGTTGATGATGCCGACCTTGGCCTCCTTTACCAGCACCCAGAGCAGCTCGCCGGGCCGAACAAGGCCAAGGGAGAGTTCACGCATGGAGACCGCCACGGCCTGGTTGCCCGAACAGCCGCTCATGTCGCTGACCATGGGCAGAAAAACCGCCAGCGTAATGACCGCGGCAAGGGTATCCTGATACAGGGCAATGACACTTGCGGCGATAATGTTGAGGACAATATTCAGGCTCAACCAGGACAAACGGCGTCCGGTACGGGATAAAAGCGGCATAGTCCGGAACTCCTCACCGCCGATGATACCGCTAAGCCGCAGAAAAGTTTTTGTTTCCTGCTTATTACCCGCCTCCTCCACGTCATTTGGCAGCACCACACCGATCAACCGTCGTTCACCGTCCACCACAGGCACGGCAAAAAAATGGTGCTCCTCGAAAAATTCCTCAAGCTCTTTAAGGGAAGCCTTGTCCGACACACTCAGAGGAGAAGATATCATGACCTGGGTGAGCGGGGTCTCCCTGGCAGGGAAAAGCAGGTCGTGTAT
>JAHIMW010000031.1 GCA_018896355.1 Pseudomonadota bacterium | reverse complement strand
TCCGGTATCATGGCCTACCTCCTGTCCTTGTTTTTGAAAAACAAGTAACAGAGTCAGACCCATTTGTCAACCATTTATTTTACTATGTATCGTTGTAGGGCTATTGCCTATCCCGTTTGTAAATAATTCGGAGGGACATCCTCAAATCCGCGCCATTTAAACCAATCTGATATATTAACGAAAGCGGCCCATTTGTCGATCATTACATTGTCGCCCTCATGGCTGTCGGTGTAATTCCCTTCAGTTATGGTCGCAAGTTCCTTCCCTTTTCCGATATAACGGGAAGAGCTATACTCTCTTACGAAATTCCGGCCGACATGCAATCCGAGGATTCTGAAGAAGGCATAACGCCCGTTATTCGGACTTATCCCGTGCATTGGTAGCGTGTATGTTTGAGGGCGCCGCTCTTACCGATTTCACCTGCCTGGACCAGTCTTTTCAGCGTATCCTGCAACGTTCTTCGGGGGATTTCCTTGCCGAATTCAGGTTCGTCTATATAAATTCGTTCAGAACAATCACCTCTATCTGTCCCACCTTCTTGAAAGAGTCGTCGTTGGTTATGAACGCATCAGCGCCATTCATCAGCCCGGTGGCCAACTGAATCGCATCCGGTATTTTCAGCTTGTGGGTGGCTCTTAGTCTGGCGGCCTCCATCGCAATTGCTTTGTCCACGTCGGACAAAAACAGATTGTCGGAGTCGTTCAGAATCTCGCTGTATTTCTTGATCAGATCGTCATTTTTTTCTTCCAGGGGTTTTATCAGGACTTCAATAAGCGTGATATAGGAGGTGAAGGCGCGGAGATTGCCTCGGCTTATTTCCTGAAACAGAGGTTCAACGATATTGATGTAGGTGGGATTTTCTTCAATGAAGTAGATGAATGGCGCCGTGTCCAAGGCAATGACTTTGGCATTTTTCAGCAGGGACAATAATTTCAACCCCACTCCTCCCGCAGTTTGTTCACGTAGCGCTGGGCATCAACGCCCTTCCATATCTCTTTTCCGCAGCCTTTCAGCTCAAGGATGTCATGCCTTTTTTGCATGGCGCCGCCCCCCTTCTTCATCAGGCGGACGATATCCAGTATCTTCCTCTGATGAAGGATCGGCAGATCCATGAGTTCATGCTGCAATTCCCTGTCTAAAGCGCTATGGGTTCCCATTTCATCGACTCCTTGGTTCATCCGGTAAGACGGTCGGCGACTGTTGCCTGGGCCGCCTATATCCCGCGAGCCGGATGTGATTATCAGCGTGGATTTCCTCAATGGCCACACCGTCCACATGTCTGATTATACAACTTTTCATCGCCGGCGTCTAAACAAATCATCTTGGTTGACGCTGCTCTTCCCGATTTCACCTGTCCGGACCAGTCTTTTCAGCTTATCCTGCAACGTTCTTCGGGGGATTTCCCGACGACCACCCGCCCCAGAAGAGGCAAGGGCCACATCAGCCCCTGTCGGGCGATTAACACCCGCTCCCATCCGCCCCGCTGGGGCTCCCCCTACGCATCCAACGCGCTTCCCGTCTTTGCTTCCCCAAGTCGCGTCATTTACGTTACAGCGCCGCGATGCGGGCGGCGATCTCCTTTGCCTTCACCCCTTCCACGGCGACGGTTTTCGTCCGGGATGCATGACCCGAGATGATCGCCACCTGCGTCCTCTTCACGCCGAGAAGTTCCGCAAGCATCCGGACGCACTCCCTGTTCGCCTTTCCCTCCACGGGGGGCGCCGTGATCCGGAGCTTCAGGGCGTCATCCCGGATGCCCACGGGTTCACGCCGCAACGCCCGCGGAACAACCCGGATGCGGAAGACGACGCCGGTCTCGGTTTCGCGGAGGGGAATCATGGACGCTCCGGTCACTGAAAATAGTACGAAAGCTGCATCAGGCTCGGCACCAGGAAACTCTGGAGGAAGACGATCGCCAGCAGGATGATCATGGGCGAAAAGTCGATCCCCATCCCTCGAAGGGGAATCCGCCGCCGAACAAAGGCCATCAACGGTTCCGTGACCTGGTAGAGAAGGCGGACGATCGGGTTGTAGGGATCGGGATTGATCCAGGAGAGGACCGCCCGGATGACGATGATCCACATGTAGAAGGTCAGCGCGATGTCGATGATGCGGGCGACGGCGGCGATGAAATTTCCGAGGACAAACATGGCTTTTTTTCTGACTCCCTTCATCCCTCCCGCAGGGGAAGGGGACAACGCTTGGTTTACGGTCCCGCCGGCATCAGGCGGCCCATGCCGCGAACGTCGCGCTTTTTCATGCCGGCAGCGCGTTCACGAAATCCGCCAGGGCCGCGTTGAAGGCCTCCGGGTTCTCCAGCATGACGAAATGTCCCGCTCCCGGGATCAGGGCGAGGCCGGCCCCGGGGATGTGATCCCGGAGGTACTCGGACAGGGCGGGCGGCGTCATCTTGTCGTCGGCGCCGCAGAGGATCAGCGTGGGGATCCGGATCCCCGCGACCGCCTCGGTGATGTCCAGTTTGCTGCACGCGAATAAATCGCCGTAGATGATCCCGGGGTTCGCCCGGGAGAGATTTTCCGTGATGAAACCGGAAAGCCGCTCCCGGTTTTCCTTCGCGATCGAGAGTTTGGCGATCAGGCCGATGATTGCGGCCGGGTCCTTTTTCAGCCCCTCCAGGATGATCGGGTTGACGGGCATCCGGCCCCCCCCGCCCACGGGGACCACCGCTGCGGCCAGATCGCCATGCCGGATGGCAAAACTGAGGCAGATGGCGGCGCCAAGGGAGTGGCCGATCAGGACCGGTTTTTCGATCCCGAATCCCTCCAGAAGCCTTATTACCCACGCCACGTAGGCGGAGACATCCTGTTCCCCCGGTCCGTCGGACTGTCCGTGACCCGGCAGGTCCATGACCGCAATATTGAACACATCCTGCAGCGGGGTCAACTGCCGGATCCAATCGGTGTGATTCCCGCCGGAGCCGTGGATGAAGACGAGTGTCTTCCGGTCGGCCCGAAAGCCGCCGTCGTTCAGCCAGCAGGCCAGCTTGCGCCCGCCGATTTCCCGGAGATCGATCATGACAGTTCCTTCCTTAAAGGGTCTGCAACAGTTATTCCGTTGCAGACCCGCGAATTTGATAACATGCCTATCACAACCGAGCCCGCTTGCGCAATGGGAGAAATCGGGGGAGGCGGTCGAAGATTTCTTGTGTTGACAGAAAGCGGAAAATGGGCGAGGAGGAAAGAAAGGTATTCTGAAGACACCCGGGGAGACAGGAGATGCTGAAAGGAACGAGAATCGCGGTGATCGGCGGGGGAAAGATGGGGGGCGCCCTGATTCAGGGAATGATTGCCGGCGGCCTGGTGAATGCGGAGTCCGTGACGGTGGCGGACACGGATGAAGCGAGGCTTGGGGAATTGGCCCGGAGTTGCAAGGTCCTGGTGACGGCCGACAACCGGGAAGCGGTTCGGAACGCCGATCTGATCCTCCTCGCCGTCAAGCCGCAGAACATGGCAGAGGTCCTCGCTGGATTGACCGCCGCGATGGTCCCATCGGCGCTGGTTATTTCGATCGCGGCCGGAATTTCCACGGCCTTCATCGAGGAACGCCTCGGAGAGGGGGTGCGCGTTGTCCGGGTCATGCCGAACATGCCTGCCCTGATCGGCGAAGGGGCTGCCGCCATTGCGCCCGGCGGCCACGCCACGGAGGCGGATCTGAAACGGACCCGGCACATCTTCGATGCCGTCGGGATTACCGTCGAAGTGAAGGAAGATCTCATGGATGCCGTGACAGGACTCAGCGGGAGCGGCCCCGGTTACGTCTTCCTCATCGTCGAGGCCTTTGCGGATGCAGGTGTCCGAATGGGATTGTCCCGGGAGACCGCTCTGAAGCTGATCGCGCAGAGTTTCCTCGGGGCGGCGAAGCTCTGTCTCCTCGGGGAAAAGCCCCCTGCGGAGCTCCGGGCCATGGTTACCTCCCCCGGGGGAACGACGCTCGCCGGTCTCAAGGTCATGGAGGAGGGAAAGCTCCGGGAGATTCTGATGGCGGCCGTGGAGGCGGCGACGAAGCGTTCCGCGGAGTTGGGCGGCCGGAAATAGCCCATCGTAACTATTTACGCCGTATCTCCGTTTTTCCTAACAGTCTTCAGCCTACAGCCTATCTGCCTGAGCAGTTGCAACCCGCCGTTGTTCAGGGGCACGGGCGCCGATCAGTCCTCCAGGGCCTCGAAGATCTTCTTCAGCCGCTGCAAGGGATCTTCGGAATTCCCGATTCCCCTGCTCGGACTCTCCGGCGGAGCGTTGCCCTTGGAGGGCTCCGAAGGGCGTGATACGCCGATCTTCGGCGCGGAGGGCTCGACGGCGGCAAGCGGCGGCTTGATCCGGACCGTTTCCCGCGGAGGCGCTTCGGGCCGTTGTTCCGCTGTCGGGGTCTGTGGCGCGGCCGATGAGGTTTCCGCCGATTTTTCTCCCGGCGTCCTTCGCCGGTGACGCGATCGCCGACGGGGTCTCTTTTTCGCAGTCTCGGTTGCGGGCTCTTTGTCCTCCGCCGCCGGCGCACCATTTGACTCGGGTTCGTTGCTCTCCGCCGGGGCCTCTGTCTTTGGCCCGGCCTCTTCCTCTTTCGGCTTTTCTTCCTTGGGCAAAACCTTCTTCGGCGCAGCCTTTCTGCGCGGTCCTCTTTTCGATGCCCTCCTTTTTTTACCCTCTGGTCTGGGCTCGGCTTTCTCCGGTTCCTCCTCCGTTTCAGGCGGCGGCAGTTCCTCTTCCTCCGCTTCGTCGGCTTCCGGTTTCTCCGGCTCCTCCGGGGCCTTCCGGACGTGATTGGCCGGCCCCGGCAACGGCGGCGTCTCCCGCTTCGTCGTTTCGATCTTCCACTCGTCCCAGGCCATGCCGGGGCTTCCGGAGATATGGATCGACATGTCGTAGTGGTTTTCGAGGCGGTTGATCTCCGCCCGTTTCTGGTTCTGGAGGTAGTCGGCCACCTCATGGGGGATGCTGATGCTGATCATGGAGGCGAGACCCTTGACCGCCTGCGTTTCGATCTTCCGGTAGGCGTTCAGGGCCGTATATTCGAGAGAGGGGCGCACACCCCGGCCTCGGCAGAAAGGGCAGGGCGTGTAGCTGATCTCCTGGATAGTCGACTGCTTCTTCTGGCGCGAGAGCTCCATGATGCCGAACTTGGAGATGTGGGAGAGCTGGATCCGCGCCCGGTCCAGGGCGATGGCCTTTTTGAAGACCTTCTCCACCTCCGCGTTGTGCTTGTTGTCCATCATGTCGATGAAGTCGATGACGATCAGCCCCCCGAGGTCGCGCAAACGGAGCTGACGGGCGATCTCTTCCGCCGCCTCCGTGTTCGTCTGGTAAGCGGTTTCCTCAACGTTCCGCTTGTGAGAGCCCCGGCCCGAGTTGACGTCGATCGTGATCATCGCCTCCGTCGGGTTGATGATCAGGTAACCGCCGGACTTCAGTTCCACGTGGTCCTGATAGATCACGCGGATCTGATCTTCCAACTGGTATTTGTCGAAGAGAGGGGTCTTTTCCTTGTCCAGTTTGATCATCTTGAGATTCCGCGGCGCCACGGCCTTGCAGTAGGCCCGCACCTGGCGGAAGGTTTCCAGGTCGTCCACGAGAATCTCTTCGATGTCCGTCGTGAAGTAATCCCGCAGCGAGCGGACGCCGAAGGCGCTCTCCTGGTAGATCAGGGCGGGCGCCGCCGTTTCGGAGGCCCCTTTCTGGATCTCCTTCCAGAGACGGGAGAGGTGCTGGTAGTCGCGGGCCAGCTCCTGCTTGGTCCGGTTCATCCCGGCCGTCCGGACGATGAACCCGACCCCGTCTTCGGTCTTGATCTGTTCGACGAGCTCCTTGAGCCGCTTGCGGTCCTCCTCATCCTCGATCTTGCGGGAGATGCCGCTGCTCTCCTTGTTGGGGAGCAGAACCAGGTAGCGTCCAGGCAGGGAGATGTAAGCGGTCAGCAGGGCGCCCTTGCGTTCGCCGACCTCCCGGAGGACCTGGACGAGGACCTCCTGACCGGGCTTGAGCATGGTCCTCGCGCTCTCGCGGCCGCCGTTTGTATCCGTGAAGTAGTTGGAGCTGACGTCTTTGAGCGGGAGAAAGCCGTCCTTTCGGCCCCCGTAGTTAACGAAGGCGGCCTGGAGACCCCGCTCCACCTTCATCACGAGCCCCTTGTAGATATTGCCGGTAATCGGCTCCCTTACGGCCATCTGGATGTTGAATTCGACCAGTTTGCCGTCTTCCACGATCGCCATGCGCTTCTGCTCGAGGTGGACAGCGTTGATCAGCATCTGTTTTTTCATAAAGATCCTTTCTATAGGAAGGCGGATACATCGCCTTTTCCTGCTCGGATGACCTCGATCCCTTCGTCAAGGAGGCTGACCACGCTGGACGGCGCCGCGGCGATGATGCCGCCGTCGATGATCATGTCCACCCGTTTGCCGAAGAGCTCCTCGATCATGCGGGGGTCGCTCAAGAGTTCGCCTCCCCCGTCCTTGACGCTGGTGCTGATCACGGGCGATCCCATCTCGGCGATCAGAGTCTGGCAGATCCGATTGTCGGGGACCCGGATGCCGGTGGTCTGCCGCTTGGGGAGGATGATCTTGGGAACGGCGCGGGAGGCCTCGAGGATAAAGGTGTAGGGTCCCGGGAGGAGGCGTTTCATGATCTTGTATGCGTCGTCGGAGACCCTCGCATAGCGGCTGATGTCCTTGAGGTCGGCGCAGATGAAACTCAGCGGCTGCTTTCGGTCGCGGCGCTGGATCTCGTAGATCCGCTCAATTCCCCTCTTGTTGAACAGATCACACCCCATTCCGTAGACCGTGTCGGTCGGGTAGATGACAATCCCGCCGCCGCGGAGAATCTCCACCGCCCTGCGGATCAGCCGCATCTGGGGGTTGTGATTGTTGATGGCGATCAGCATACCGTCTCTGCCCGACGCCGGGAACCATTCCCGGCTCTTAACAGCTCTATTTATCAGAAACAGAAACGGTTATCAATAAAAGATCGTTGACCCAAATCCACCGCCTAATTTTGCGCGGCGGGCGTGTTTTCCCGTTTTTCAGCATTGTTTGTTTGGGATGGTTAGAAAAATTTCCAGGTTATTGAGCGGATTCAACGACAATCCTGCCCTTCAGGCTGCCGACCACTTCGCCAATAACAGCGGCCTCCGTTACTCCAGCCTCGTGCAGCCTGTCTATGAGCCGTAGCGCCTTGTCCTCAGATACAGAGATGAGCAATCCACCCGAAGTTTGAGGATCAAAGAGGATATCAGCCAGACATTCGTTGACGCCGGGGCCTATTTCCACCATGGACTTGCGATAATCACGGTTACGGTACAGTCCGCCCGGAATCATTCCCATGGCCGCCAGATCTTTGGCTTCCGGGAAAACCGGCACCGAATCGGCATAGATCACCATCCCTATCTCAGTCCCCTCAACCATCTCGGCGGCATGCCCCAGTAAGCCAAAGCCGGTGATGTCGGTGCAGGCATGAACCCCTATTCCCTGCATCACCTCCGAAGCCTTGCGATTCAGAGTGGACATGGACTTCACAATATGATCGGCGGCCTCCTTGCCGGCCAGTTCAGCTTTTAAGGCAGTGCTGATGATCCCTGTCCCGATCGGCTTGGTCAGTATCAGCCTGTCGCCTGTCCTGGCGTTTTCTTTTCGAAGCACCTTCTTGGGGTGGATCGTGCCGGTCACCGAAAGGCCGTATTTCAGCTCCTGGTCATCCACGCTATGCCCGCCCATGAGTACGACTTCCGCCTCCCGCATCTTTTCCAGTCCGCCTTGCAGAATCTCCTTTAATATCGAGAGATCCATCGTCTGAACCGGGAAGCAGACGATATTCATGGCCATCAGCGGCTTCCCCCCCATGGCATAGACGTCACTGAGAGAATTGGCCGCGGCAATCTGCCCATAAGCGAACGGATCATCCACTATGGGCGTGAAAAAATCGACCGTCTGTATCAAGGCCAGATCATCGGTCAGTTGATAGACGCAGGCATCCTCCACCCTCTCCATGCCTACAATGAGGTTAGGATGGGTGGTCAGAGGCAAGCCGGCAAGCGCTTCGTTCAGGTCCGCCGGACCCAGCTTACAGGCTCAACCCGCGCCCCTGACGGTCTGGGTAAGACGTGGTCTTGGTTTGTCCTTCATATTCTGCCTCCCCAATAGACTCAAAGTGACATTTAAGCGATGCGGGCCGGGTTCCTAAACCGGATTCGCATCCAGAAAGTGTATCGCATCAAATTCAACTTTTTCCTCGCCCAACATCGACGTTATCCGCTCATGGTCGTTCCAGTCGAACCGCAGCGCGATACCGCAATCGCTGGAGAACTGTCGCGGGGTAGGGACGAGCCTGGTGGCAAACCCCTCCTTGATCAGCCGCTTCTCCGCCCGCAGAACCGATGAAGTCGTGTGAAACAAAATGACGCCATGCAGTGTCATGACCGGATGACCCGCCCTATCGCCCGTATCGCTAGCCGGATATCCTCCGTTGTCGTGAACACGCCCGGCGCCAGCCGCACCGTTCCTTCGGGGAATGACCCAATCGTTTTGTGCGCCGCCGGGGCGCAGTGCAGGCCAACCCGCGACAGGACGCCATATTCTTCATCCAGTCTAAACCCTATCTCTGAAACATGCCTTCCGGCGACAGTGAAGGAAACCACGGCAATCGAGCGGGCAGGGTCAAGGGTTCCATATATCTTTACTTCCGGAAAAGCAGACAGTCCATCAATCAGCATCCGACTGAGTGTTTTCAAATGAGCACAGATTTCTTCGATGCCTCTATCCTTTAGCCATCGCAATCCCGCACCGAGGCCGGCAATGCCCGCCAGGTTGGCCGTGCCGCTTTCGAATTTGTCGGGCAGGTCATCCGGCTGCTCTTCCGATTCGGAGCGGCTCCCCGTGCCGCCGCATATCAAAGGATCGATTTGTGCGATATCGATATGATCGGCAATCACAAGACCACCGATGCCGGGGGGCCCCTGCAACTCCTTATGGCCGGTGAATGCCAGCAAGTCAATCCCCATGGCCGTCATATCCATCGGTATGATACCGGCTGTCTGGGCGACATCCACCAGCAGCAAAGCACCCGCCTGGTGGACGATGGCGGCGACTTCAGCAACGGGTAACAGCGTTCCCACCACGTTGCTGGCGTGAGCCATAACCACAAGTCGCGTGTCGGATGCGACCATCCTGCCGATATCCTTGGCATCAAGAGTGCCGTTGGAGGCGCATTGCACGATGCTCAGGCGAATACCCCGTTTCTCCAGGTTCCGCAGCGGCCGCATGACCGCGTTATGTTCCATGGAGCTGGTGATCACGTGATCCCCCGGTTTCAGGATTCCTTTCAGAGCCAGGTTGATGGCATGGGTGGCGTTGCCGGTGAAAATCACCCGCAACGGATCAGAAACGCCGAAGAAGCGGGAGATTTCTTCCCGAGTGTCATATATGATTCTTGCCGCGGCAATGGATAAACGGTGCCCGGAGCGGCCGGGGTTGCCCCCGGCGTTCTCCAGGACATCGGTCATGGCTTTTAAGACTTCGGGCGGTTTGGGCCAGGAAGTTGCCGCTTGATCCAAGTAGATCATTTCTTCAGCACAATCCGGCAACTGCCTTCGGGTTGCTCTTCCATCGTCACAGCCCAACCGGCATTCTTGGCCAAGCGGGAAACGTTCTCCCGGGCGGTGCCGGAATCTACAAGCACCTCCAACGTTCCGTTATCGAGCTTCTGTATCGCCTGACGGGTTAACATGGCCGGTTGCGGGCAGGAAAGCCCGCGGGTATCGACCGTCTTTATTTCATTCATGACAACCTCCTCCTATCCCTTCGATTCTCGCATGGTGAAGCCAAGGACAACGCAGACGATCATTCCCACGATGACCGCGAATGGTCCGAACACCCCGGGGCCGGCGGCGGAACTGGCCGTGCTGTAACTGTGGGCAAAACCGGCGCCTACAATCATCCCTATCACGAAAAGCCCCGAATCGGCATCCCCCTCGCCCGCCAGGAACAACTGACGACCGGGGCAACCGCCGGCCAGTGTAAACGCCAAACCGGCCAATACCATGCCGCCGAAGTTCCACCAGCCGTCGGTATGGGCTATCGGCTGCTTCTCAAAGCCGGGATGGAATTGCCCTAATATCACATTGGTTACAAATGCAGCAACGAGCAGTGCCAGAACGCCATAGAGCAGACGTGAGTCACGGAGCAATATGGCATCGCGTACCGCGCCGACGGTGCAAAAGCGGCTTCGCTGTGCCAGAAAACCGATGAAAACACCCACGACAAGGGCGATCAGAAGCGGCGCGTGCTGGCTGCCCGGTCCCGTTGTCGAGAAGAATATGGGTCCAATCGGGTTGCCGCCCGCATCACGCCCGAACTGCGGCGCCACAATCAAAAGGACAAGCAACGTCACCATGATGGCGGGCATGACCCATCCAACAGCCTTTGGCGCTGGACGACTCCGGCCGAGGCTATAGCCCGAACGCAGGAAAGCAATACCTAACCCAATACCGGCGATCAGGCCGAGAATACCGAAAATGGCATTCCAGTCTCCCCCGGCAAGACGCAGATAGGCTCGCCACGGACAGCCGAGAAACACCAGGGCTCCGAATGTGGCAAACATGCCGAGCAGAAAACGTACGAGTGGCGCCGAGCCGGTGCGCGGCTTAAACTCACGGAAGAGGAGTGCGGCGATAAGCGCACCCAGCACGAAGCCGATGATTTCAGGGCGGATATACTGCACGACGCCGGCCCGGTGCAACCCCAAGGCGCCGGCGATATCGCGGTTGAAGCATACCACGCAGACCCCCATGTTGCCGGGATTGCCCAGTTTGACCAGCACCGGCGCGAGGACACCCACAACGATGCCGGTGATAATCGGTCCCCATCGGGACGTAAGAAAACGAGAAATGGAAGATATAAAAGCTCCTTTCGTTATGAATTTCATCCAGCTTCATGGAGAAACTCACAACGATGGAGCCCGAAGTTATCAGGGATAGGCAACCGCGGAGGCAACGCTATGAGTCTTCCACGCAGGAGGATTCGCATGTTGATGATGCACAACGTGCATCACCGGAATATGAAATCACGTCCGGCGATTCATGACAATCATAACATCACCCCCTTTCTCGCATCTTCTCAGGCAAGCACCACTGATGGAAACTTTCCATTATGCGAAGGGAGCTTAAGAGATGTGGCCGCGTGTGTCAAGAAATATTGCCACAACTTGTGCTGGAATAGCGAACTGCTCCGAGAGGAAGAAAGCGCCGCTGCACCTGGGGTTTATTTTGTATGTGTGAATGAACCCCGGAGCAATTCCTCCAAAGCAACACGCCCGATGGGGATGGCAACCCGTTCGATCAACTGTTCTTGTTCAGGTTGTCCCTGCTCAGCTTGTACTGGATACTGTCCACGAGGGCTTGCCAGCTTGCCTCGATAATATTTTCCGAGACGCCGATGGTGCTCCACATCTCGTCCCCGTCCCGGGAATCGAGGAGCACCTTGACCTTGGCCGCCGTCCCCTCGCTTCCCTCCACTATCCGCACCTTGAAGTCGACGAGGTGCATCTCATTGATCTGAGGGTAGAACTTCGTCAGGGCCTTTCTGAGGGCGTTGTCGAGCGCATTGACCGGGCCGTTTCCCTCCGCCGCGGTCAGCTCTTCTTCGTTGCCGACCGAGATTTTGATCGTCGCCTGGCAGAGGGAAGGGTCGTTCCGGGTTTTCCCATTCGTCACGCTGAAACATTGAAGTGTGAAGGGTTCACGGAAGGCGCCGGTGATCTTCTTCATCAGGAGTGACAGAGATCCTTCCGCCGCGTCGAACTGGAAACCCTGATTTTCCAAGCGCTTGATCTCCCGGACGATCTTCCGGCTTGTGGCATCGTGGTCCCCGAGTTCGATGCCGAGCTCCTTTGCCTTGAAGGCGATGTTGCTCTTCCCCGCCAATTCGGAGACCAGCACCCGCTGATGGTTGCCCACCTGTTCCGGTCGGATGTGCTCGTAAGCCTGGGGATTTTTGGCGATGGCGTTCACATGGATTCCCCCCTTGTGGGCGAAGGCGCTTCGCCCGGTGAAGGGCCGGAAGGGAAGGGGACGGACATTGGCCACCTCGCCCACGTAGTGGGAGAGGTTTGTGAGCTGCTGCAGGGAGCTCTCCGGGAGACACCTCCGGGCCATCTTGATCTGTAGGTTTCCGATGACAGAGATCAGATCCGCGTTGCCGCACCGCTCGCCGTAGCCGTTCACCGTCCCCTGGACCATCGCCACCCCTGCCATGACGGCCTCGATGGTGTTGGCAACGGCGAGGCCGCAATCGTTATGGACATGGATTCCGAGCTGCCCCGCCGGAATGATGGCGGCGGCCTTCCGGACGGCCGCGCTCAGGTCATGGGGCATGGCGCCGCCGTTCGTGTCGCAAAGGACGATCCGGTCGGCGCCGGCGTCGAA
Source organism: Pseudomonadota bacterium (assembly GCA_018896355.1). Taxonomy (GTDB): domain Bacteria; phylum Desulfobacterota; class Syntrophia; order Syntrophales; family UBA5619; genus UBA5619. The sequence continues at coordinate 11,397 of JAHIMW010000031.1, read as the reverse complement.
GGCGGCCTTCAGTGTGGAAAGGGCGTACACGGGCCGGTGGCGGTATCCGTCGAAGAAATGTTCCGCATCGAAGATGACCTCCTTGCCTCTGGCCTTCAGCCAGGCGACGGAATCGCGGATCATCTCCAGGTTTTCCGCCAAGGGGATGCCGAGGATTTCCGTGACGTGGAGATCCCAGCTCTTTCCGAAGATGGTGACAGCCGGTGTTCCGGCTTTGATCAGCGCGCGAAGGTTCCGACAGTTCTCGGGCCGGACGCCCGGCTTCCGCGTGCTCCCGAAGGCGGTCAGGCGGGCGTTCCGGAAGGGTTGTCCCTTCACCATCTCAAAGAAACGGACGTCCTTCGGGTTGGAGCCGGGCCACCCCCCTTCGATGTAGTGGAATCCCATGTCATCCAGGCGGTGAGCGATCCGCAACTTCTCCTCGGCCGAAAAATTGACCTGCTCCCCCTGCGTACCGTCCCTCAGGGTCGTGTCGTAGATGATAACATCTTGTGATTTCATAACCTTCTCCTTTTGCACAAAAAAATCCGTTATCGGTCGAACCTGATAACGGATTTGGTCGCTTTGACTCTGTTATAATAAAACGCTACCCTCCGTCCAGGCCCGTATATGCAGGCCTGATAATTATGCCTCCCATGGCGAGGATACGGCAGCTGGCGTCTCTCATATTCATATTTAAATTATCCCTACTACCCTTCTGCATCATATGTGTAACCTTTTCCGGGGGATTTGTCAACGAAAATCTGACATCTACTTTTTGCTTGACAAACGATTGTCGACAATCGTTTGTCAAGCAAAAAAGTGAGCAAAAAAAAGTAATCATGGAAAGCGTAGGGGATGTAAAAACGCCGTAGTGGATGACACCGCCGGATCTTTCACCGTTGCCGGAAAATAGTCACACCATTTTAAATAGACAGGCGCCATGAAATATTTGGCGGCCACTATTGACGACCGACCTCAGACCCTTTTGGGAAGACGGAAGGCAACCACTGGTAAACGGGGGCCAGATACCGTGCCACACTCCCCTTTTGGGGTATCATGAAGATGAAGATCTTTTTCTGGTGGGGAACAAATGCGATATGTCTTATGGTGCCGGGGTCGGGATTTTTCTTCATCAGCCTTGCGAAATGATCGCGCATTGCCATGTTTTGGCAATACATATGGAAATCAAATTTCCCCCACTTTACATCTTCCCGGGTTAGCCGATCGGCATTGTCTATTTTTGACCCCCTGAACCCGTTATATTTCGCTTCTATCAGGTGGCTCTCTTCCGGGAAAGGGTGTTTCAGGTATAATGTTATAAACAGCCTGTCATATTTACGTATTATTTTGGATATGGGAAGATAGAGCAATGAGTGACGGGGAAGGAGGGTTATCGTTGCATCGACCTGCGACAGCAGCGCGCCCTTCTTCTTTACAAGGAGCTTGGCATGGTAACCGATAGCGCCTCCGATATTGGTAAAGGTCTGATCATCGGGTCGTATCACATCCATCAGATCTTTGAATATCGCTTGAAAGATTTTTTTATTTTGTCTCCTCCCCCAGAGGTATCCTGCGGTAAGGAGAAAAGAAAAGGCGACAAAGAGGAAGAAAACCGGTTGCGTGACAATATATTCGTGTTGAAACATCGTGCGCCTTTAACCTTTGTTAACGTAAATGCTGTGTTAAGTCTTTCTCAATATGATATAGGGTCGACGTTTTTTCATTGAAAATCCCCCCTGCAAGGGGGACCCGTTCAAGTGGAATATTCTTTACCATACTCGTCATAGACACTTCCACCTTTTCCGCCATTATTATGTTTTCGACAGTCACCTTGTTGTTGATCAGAAGGCGCAGGGGCAATTTCAGGTCCTTCAGCCCTTCGATGAGCCGCGCCGACTCCTTCAGCGAGAGAATGTCGGGATTGAACACCAAACATATATAGGTATCCGGTCCCTGTAATTTTTTGTTCAGCTCTTCATAGGTCTGGTGAAGGTCATGGAGTCGCGTCAGCACCCTGTCGCTTTGTTCATCGTAGTCCAAGACTGTCTCCGAATCACTCAGGGAACCCCGTATTCGGTGAATCGTGTACCGTTTCTTCAGAATCTGTTGTCGGATCGTGATCAGCCTCTCCACCCAGGTTATCGTGATCTTCGGCAGGGCAAGGAATCTCAGCGTCAGTCCCGTGGGAGGTGTGTCAAATACGATGTAGTCGAAATCCTTCTCCTCCCGGATGGTCTTTTCGATGCTCGTTAATAATGCATATTCCTCGATACCGGGCGAGTATTTTAAAACGGAAAAGTAGTTGTCCAGGTTGAGCACCTGGAGATACTTATAGGAGCTCGAAAGGATATCGATCTCCTTCTTCAAATATTCCTTCGTCAGTTTCTTGAGATCGATCTCCTTCAGGTAGAGGGTGTCTGTATATCGTGTCTTTTTGTCTTTCAGCGTCATATTGAATATGTCGCCGAGATTATGGGCGGGATCGAGGGAGACTATCAATACTCGATACTGCTGAGAAAGTTGCCATGCCATTGCAGCGGACAGCGTCGACTTTCCCACACCCCCCTTACCCGTCACGAAAAGTGTTTTCATCTTAGTCTATTCCCAGTGTTCCGCACATCTCTGCGAGCATATCTCCGGAGTCTTTTGCCCTTTTGTTCAACACGGCAAGCTCCTTTTCCATAAAAGGCAAAAGTTCAATTGCAAGAAAGGATGGCGGGGAAGGGAACCCCACAAATGATCCGAGAAGAAGGAGGGTAAAAATATTTTCCAGCTCTTCCATCTCCACTACCGTGAGGGAAAGGGCCTGCTCGCGATGTGACGTATCAAAGGCGGATAAAATGCGGCGCAATCTATCGAGAATTGAAAATCCCATCAGGCGGCTTTTAGCTTCTTGTAATTGTGCCGGTGCGGGACGGTTGCGCCCCGCACCGGCAGTGATCATGAACAAAGGTTAATCAACCTTGTATGCCTTCGACTTGATGAAATCGTAGATGAACACAAAGTTCAAGACGAGCAACACGATCGATATGATCATCACAGTCCAGCCGGGAACCGGTTTTGCGGCAATGTCGCCGGGCACAATAACGATGATGAACCAGGCAGTGCCGCAGGTCACCGTAATCCAGAGGAGCAACGCCGGGATGACGGCAACGTTGGCAAATTTCGATTTCAGTTTCTTCGCCACGAAGCCTGCGCCGGTCATGAGTGCAATGGCGGCGATCAACTGATTCGCTGCCCCGAAGGAACCCCACAGAATCAGCCAGTTTCCGCTTGCGCCGAGGTAGATTCCGATGGCTGCGGGGATAATGGAGGCGATCCAGCGATTTGTAAGGAAATTGTATACGCCGGCAGCGCTCTCCTTCAGGGGAAGCGCCATCTCAGAGATGCAGTACCGGGCAAGCCGGTTGGTCGTATCGAGCGTCGTCATCGCAAAAGAGGCCACCCACATGCCGGCAAGGACCTTGACATATTGTACCGGAATAAAACTGAGCCAGGTGGCATTGACCATATCGGCATAGGACTGGACGAAGAGATTGGGGCCGCCCAGTTTCACCGATGCCGATGCCTTGGTAAACGCCGCCCCCCAATTGCCTGCATTCAGCAGTTCCGCTGTAACGCCTGCATTCTTCAGGGCGGTATATCCGAAACCGGCGATGGAGACAATGACGATGGTGGAAAGGAAACCTTCCATGAACATGGCGCCGTACCCGATCAGGAGTCCGTCGGTCTCCTTTTCAAGCTGTTTGGACGTGGTGCCCGACGCCACGAGTGAATGGAATCCCGAAAGGGAGCCGCAGGCGATGACCAGAGGAATGGCCGGCCAGAAAGGCGTGGGCTTGCCGCCCATAAGTATCGGCGCAAAAGTGGTCGCAACGGGAACTTCGAAGCCCCTGAACGCGAAGACTGCGCCGAGAAAACCGAGGACGAGGCCTGCATAGAGGAGCCATGAGTTGAGGTAATCTCTCGGTTGAAGCAGGACATTGACGGGGATGGCGGCAGCGATGATGATATAGAAGAAAAACACCCACATCCATGTGATCTTGCTGGCCGTGATCGGGAACATGACACCCAGTGCCAATGCACCAGCCAGCATGATAATGCCGATGACCGTGGCAGCGACGAAGTTCATCTTTACCCTGTACAGTAAAACTCCAAGGATAAGGGCCGCTATGATCTTAAGGAGATAGGATGAAGCGATGGCGCCGCCGTCCTTCCCGACAAACATCCCGCCGACAATGGCGGCAAAAGCGGCCACGACGAGGATAAGGAGGAAGAACACGATCCAGTAAAAGGCAACGCCCGTTCTCTTGCCCATAATATCCTTGGCAACAAACTGTATGGACTTTCCATCATACCTTACGGATGCCATCAGGGCCAGGTAGTCATGAACGGCGCCGATAAAGATATTGCCGAACCATACCCACAAGAGCCCGGGAAGCCAGCCCCAGCAGATGGCAATAGCGGGGCCCACGATGGGTGCGGCGCCGGCGATGGACGCAAAGTGATGTCCGAGAAGAACTTCCTTTCTGGCGGCAATGTAGTCCACGCCGTCGTAAAGGCGCTTGGATGGGGCCTCGTTGCTGTCCGAGGCCATTATGACATCCCTTTCGATCTTTTTGCCGTAAACGAAGTAAAGGATCAGATAAAGCAGAAAACCGATGACGATAATTAATGTTGTCATTTCCTACCTCCTTTAAGGGTTAAAGTAGTTAATAACATAATCCAGAATCCGCGCCACCAAAGCCACTTTAATCTCTCCGGGAAAATTCCCCGAAGCCGGTGCTGTGAAGCTTTAAGTTGAACCGTTCGACGATGGGGTAGCCCTCAACGAGAGCTGTTTATCCTCTGACACTTGAAGCGGTTGACATGGCCCGCCGAACATCACGTAAACGATCCGAAAGCGGATATCTTTGGCTGCTGAAATTTGTTCCTACCGCGAGAACACCATTTCACAAGAAATTATAGCTGTCAAATGGAAATCAACAGAAAAAAGTGATCACGGGTGAAAAAATTTGCCGTCATAGGAGACAGGGACAGGCAAGGCGTATGGATAGAAATTTGTTGACATGTGAGTCGATCCTTCGTATCCTCCCGCCGGTTAATAATAGATTCTCTGCGATCGGCAAACGGTTGCCGGTCGCCCGTACGGATCGTTGTGCGGCCCGCCGCGGGGAGCTTCTGACCAATTTCACTACATAAAGGACACCCCTATGCCTCGACGCAATGACATCCAGAAAGTGCTGATTATCGGTTCCGGTCCCATCATCATCGGACAGGCCTGCGAATTCGATTATTCCGGAACCCAGGCCTGCAAAGCCCTGCGCGGCCTCGGATACCGGATCGTGCTGGTCAATTCCAATCCGGCCACGATCATGACCGACCCCGGCATGGCGGACGCCACCTACATCGAGCCGCTGACGGTTCCGGTCTTAACGAAAATCATCGAGAAGGAACGGCCCGACGCCCTACTGCCAAACCTGGGCGGTCAGACCGGCCTCAACCTCTCCTCGCAGCTTGCGAAGGCCGGCGTGCTCGCCAAATACGGCGTCCGCATCATCGGGGTCGATCTGGATGCGATCGAAAAGGGTGAGGACCGGATCATATTCAAGGAGACCATGAAGCGGCTGGGAATCGACATGCCGAAGAGCGACCCGGCGTTCAGCGTCGTGGAGGCCGAAAAGGTCGCCGCCGAAATCGGCTATCCCGTCGTCGTTCGGCCGGCCTACACGATGGGCGGCACGGGCGGCGGTTTCGTCTACAACGTCGAGGAACTGCGGGTGATCGCCAGCCGCGGTCTCTCCGCCAGTTTCGTCGGCCAGATCCTGATCGAGGAATCGGTACTCGGCTGGGAGGAACTGGAGTTAGAGGTCGTTCGTGACGCCAAAAACCAGTTGATCACCGTCTGTTTCATCGAAAACGTGGATGCGATGGGCGTCCATACCGGCGACTCTTTCTGCGTCGCCCCGATGCTGACGATCGACCCGAAGCTGCAGGAAAAGCTCCAGGACTATTCCTACCGCATCGTCGAGGCGATCGGGGTGATCGGCGGGACCAATATTCAATTCGCCCATGACCCCAAGACGGGCCGCGTCGTCATCATCGAGATCAACCCGCGCACGTCGCGGTCGTCGGCCTTGGCCTCCAAGGCCACCGGCCTGCCCATCGCACTCATTTCGGCCAAGCTGGCCGGCGGTCTGACGCTCGACGAGATCCCCTACTGGCGGGACGGGAGCCTGGAGAAATACACCCCCTCCGGCGACTACGTCGTCGTTAAGTTTCCCCGTTGGGCCTTCGAGAAGTTCAAGGGCTCCGAAGACAAGCTGGGAACGCAGATGCGCGCCGTCGGCGAGGTGATGAGCATCGGTAAGACTTACAAGGAGGCCTTCCAGAAGGCGATCCGCTCGCTCGAAAACGGCCGCCACGGGCTTGGATTCGCCAAGGACTTCAACCGGTGTTCCCTGCCCGAACTGATGACGATGCTCAACGAACCGTCCAGCGAGCGGCAGTGGATCATGTACGAGGCGCTCCGCAAAGGGGCGACGGTGGAGGAGCTTTTCGCCAAGACCTACATCAAGCCGTGGTTCATCCAGCAGATGAAAGAGCTGGTCGATCTGGAGGAGCATATCCTCACGTTCAAGGGAAAGACGCTGCCCGACGACCTGCTCGTCCGGGCGAAGAAAGACGGCTTCGCCGACCGGTATCTCGGCCGGCTGCTCGGCGTCGCCGAAGCGAAGATCCGCGACCGGCGCAAGAAGCTCGGCTGCGTCGAGGCGTGGGACGCGCTGCCCGTCAGCGGTGTCGAGAACGCGGCCTATTACTATTCGACCTACAACCGGCCCGACCGCGTGGAGTCCAGTTCCCGGAAGAAGGTGATGGTGCTCGGCGGCGGCCCGAACCGCATCGGTCAGGGGTTCGAGTTTGACTACTGCTGCGTCCATGCCGCCTTCGCGCTGCGCGAGGCCGGCTACGAGACGATCATGGTGAACTGCAACCCGGAGACCGTCTCCACCGACTACGACACCTCCGACAAGCTCTATTTCGAACCGCTGACCGTCGAGGACGTGCTGGCGATCTACGAGAAGGAGAAGCCGGAAGGGGTTGTCGTCCAGTTCGGCGGCCAGACGCCGCTCAACATCGCCGGTGAGCTCGCCGCGGCCGGCGTCCGGATCCTCGGCACGTCACCCGACACGATCGACCTCGCCGAGGACCGCGACCGCTTCCGCCGGATGATGGAGAAGATGGGCATCGCGATGCCCGAATCCGGAATGGCCGCCGGCTTTGAGGAGGCCAGGCAGATTGCCGCGCGCATCGGCTACCCGGTGATGGTGAGGCCGTCGTTCGTGCTCGGCGGCCGCGGCATGGAGGTCGTTCACGACGACGAGATGCTGAAGCAATACGTCAACGCCGCCGTGGACCTGACGCCGGAGCGCCCCATCCTGATCGACCGTTTTCTCGCCAATGCGATTGAGGCCGAGGCCGACGCGCTGGCCGACGGCGTGGACGCATTCGTGCCGGCCGTGATGGAGCATATCGAACTGGCCGGCATCCATTCGGGCGATTCCGCCTGCGCGATTCCGCCGGTGACTCTCAGCGAAAAGCATATCAAGACCATCGAGGATTACACCCTCCGGATCAGCCGCGAGTTGAAGGTGTGCGGTGTGATGAACATCCAGTACGCGATCTGCGAGGAGAAGGTTTACGTGCTCGAAGCCAACCCGCGCGCCTCGCGCACCGTCCCGCTGGTGTCGAAGGTTTGCAACGTCGCGATGGCCCGCATTGCCACGCAGCTCATGCTGGGGGCGAAGCTCGCCGACCTGAATCTCCGGCACAAAACCATTCCGCACATCGGCGTAAAGGAGGTCGTACTGCCTTTCAATATGTTCTCCGAAGTGGATCCCCTCCTCGGACCGGAGATGCGCTCCACCGGCGAGGTGCTGGGGATGGCGTCGACGTTCGGCCTGGCCTACTTCAAGGCCCAGGAGGCGGCGCTATCGCCGCTGCCGCTCGACGGCACGGTCTTTATTTCCGTGACCGACAACGACAAGCCGTACATGGTCGAAGCGGCGCGCAAATTCCAGGAACTCGGCTTCCGCATTAAGGCGACAGGCGGCACCTGCACATTCCTCCGGCAAAACGGCGTCAACGCGGAACTGAGCTACAAGGTACACGAACCCCAGCGCCCGAATATTGTCGACGAGATCAAGAGCGGGGAGATACAACTCGTCATCAACACGCCGATCGGCCGAATGAGCGCCCACGACGACGCCTACATCCGCCAGGCGGCCATCAAATATAGAATCCCCTACCTCACCACGGCCGCGGCCGCGTGCGCCTCAGTCGTCGGGATTGCCGAACACCGGTCTGGTGGTGCGGACGTAAGATCGCTCCAGAGTTATCACCAGGACATTCGATGAAGTTGGTGGCGGATCTTCAACAAACACACTTTCTATATCTATGATTCTGCTTCCCCCTTCCGTGGTGGCTGCGGGAATAAGGCCCGTACCTTAGAGTTTTTCCGCCAGAAGACGGTCGTATTGGCGGATCGGCGAACAGGCAGGCTGAAATTTGTATTTATCTTTGGCTCAGGTCTTTTGCCATCTGCACAAGACCGTCCAGGAGGGAAGACATCCTGCTGAAATCCAGGGTGTCGATACTGTCCGTCTCCTTATGATAGTTGGGGTTGCGGTAAAAGGCCGTATCGGTGATCATGACGGCGGGGTAGCCCATTTTCCAGAAGGAGAGGTGATCGGAGAAGTCCACGCCGGGGACGAAGCTGACCGTTGTCAGGGTCTCCACAGGAATACTGCCACCTTTCCTCAGTGAATCCGAAACTTTATTGACAAGACTCCGGGAGGACAGGTTTCCGACAACAGCGATAAAATTGGGCGTAGACGGGTACATCAGGGCCATGAGCGGAACGGGGAAGCTTTGCCCACCTTCCTTATCGCTGTAATAACCAAGCATCTCCAGGGAAATCATGGCGCTGAAATGTCTTTGACCGCTTTTCCCTCGGGACAGCCGTTGTGCGCATAACGTAACCAGCAACTTCAATACATGCCTTGCCATGGGCCGCGCGGGCAAGCAGTATCCGTAGTCCTTCCGTGGTTGCAGACTCGGCGCTCATACATCCTCCTTGTCGGCGCCGCGGGTTGGGTATTTTCGGTAATGAACGTTGATGCAGTCGATTTATCTTCATGCCTTTGAATCTATTTCTATAAGATCCATTCCGCACTTCGGACATTTCATAATGTGAAGTTCTTCTCGTTTCTCTCTTTCCTCTTTCGATGCATGCTTCTTCTTCCCCTCTCCTGTCAGATTCTTCATCTCCTTTTCTATTCGCGCGAAATACTCATTCATTTGATGTTCCGTCGGCCTTATCGTCATGGAGACCTCCTTTCTTCGGATTCAATCTCCCTTCCTCCGGGAAAGAGAGTTGGTCTATCCACAACTTCTCCCTTATTCTTCCATGCTTTAACGATCTTTAGCTTAGCCGCTGGGGAAATTCTGGCATAAACCGTATTCTTGTGAACAGTGATCATCATTTTCCTCTCAGATCTGAAAAGGATCTCTGCTACTCTATCGTGTTCAAGCCTCCTTTTTTTTCAGGAGCTCTAACGGCTTTGGGTTTAAATTATCCAGCGTCACTTTATCTCTCAAAGAGGTGGCTGGTTTGGTGCGGAATCTCCACGTAACAAACAGGGAGGCGAGAATACTCACGGTCAGACAGAAAATTATTACCGCCAGGGAGATCTGCACGGGAATATGGTAATAGCCAGCAATAAGCATCTTCACGCCGACAAAGAAAAGGACAACGGTTATGCCGTACTTCAGGAACTGGAACAGGCCCAAGATTCCCGCAAGGGCAAAGTAAAGGGAGCGCAACCCGACAATCGCAAAGAGGTTGGAGGTTATCGCAATGAAAGGATCACGTGTTATGGCAAGTACGGCAGGGATCGAGTCAACAGCAAAAATCACATCGGTTGATTCAATCAGGAGCAGGGTAACAAGGGCCACTGTACCATATGTAGTATTGTTATGCCGGACCAGGAAATGATCTCCCTCTTCATCAGGTTTAATCTTGATTACCTTGGAAATCAATCTTACAAAAATATTCTTTTCCGGCTCTATCTTTTTGTCGTGCGAGGTTAGCATTTTGTAAGCGGTATAAATCAGGATGGCGCCGAAGACATAGGTCATGAACTGGAATTTCTGAATCAGGCCGACCCCGGCGGTAATGAAAAGAATCCTCATGACTATCGCCCCGATAATCCCCCATTTCAGGATCCGGGGTTGATGTTGTTCTTTTATCCCCATGACACCGAAAATCATGATGAAGACAAAAAGATTGTCCACGGACAAAGAATACTCGATGATGTAGCTGGTGATAAATTCCATCGCCTTTACTTCACCATCGGGGAAATAAAAGTAAATTAGGACGCCGAAGCTACAGGCGAGGGATATCCAAGTAGCGGTCCACCTCAAGGCCTTTTTCGTTTCCAACTTATGTTTGATACGTCCGGTAACAAACAGGTCCATGACAAAGGCAAAGGCAAATACCGCTGAAAAAATCAACCAGAACAACATGCTTGTTTCCATACGTTTTCCGTCTCCCGCTTTAATTGATTTTGATTGATTTTGACACTAAGCCCGCTTAATCACGCGTGCATATAATTTTATCTCCCGCTTCAAGGAGGAGTATATCTTCCGGGACAATTTCCTTAGATGGGACCTCCCTTTCTCTGCCCTCCCTGAGAAACTCCTAAAATTCTCTGTATGGCTGATAACATCTCCTCAACATCGAAAGGTTTCGCAAAACAAGCCTCCACCTCACGGCTACTCCATTCTTCAGGATAGGCAGTCATAACGACAATGGCAGTATTTATTGTGTTCTTCCGTATGAACCGAATGAGTTCAATTCCTGGCAAAGAAGGCATCTTCAAGTCGGTCAGCACGATATCGAGGGTTTTTACCTTCAATCTCCCTATCGCCTCTAAACCATCTTTGGCCACGAAGACCTGAAAACCCTCTCGAGTAAAGAACCGCTTCAGCAGATGGAGAATCGTTTCGTCATCATCGACGATCAATATATTTTTCTTATTCTTCTCGAAGGACTCCGCCCTTTCTTGTGATGCCTCTGTGAGAATGTTTCTCACTTCAAGGGCGCCTCTCTTGCAGTCCAGGGAAACAGTTGCCATGCCTTCCCTCTCGCCAAGTATCTGCTTTGCTGTCTAAATCGATTTTTTCACTAAAGGAAGAGTTACGATGACAGCCCCAACTATTTTAGAGATCACCTTAATACTCACTGGAGTGATATGCGAATACGATGCCAGACAGTCCTTTGGGTATTCAATGCTAATCTGTTGATATTATACAACATTACGCTCTCTCATTTTTTGAGAAACGTCCTTTTCT